>PXQR01000097.1:21410-22490 GCA_003021235.1 Halobacteriales archaeon QH_6_64_20
CCCGGCTATGAGCTTCCGCGACGACGAGCGCGCCCAGACCGTCCAGGTCGGGGCGATCTTGCTTTTAGGCACGCTCGTCGTTGCGCTGTCGGTCTATCAGGTGACGAGCGTTCCCGGCCAGAATAGGAACGTCGAGTTCGATCACAACCGGGAGGTCCAGTCACAGCTCCAGGGGGTTCGCAACGCGATCCTCGAAACCGCGGCGACCGGCGAGGGGCGCTCGGCGTCGGTGTCGCTCGGTGCGCAGTACTCGAACCGGGTGTTCGCGGTAAACCCCGCGCCGCCGTCGGGCACGCTTCGGACGGTCGATCCTTCCTCTTCCCCGACGGAACGTGTTGCCCTCAGAAACGTCATTGCGACGAACGAGACCGGCGAGACCGCTCACTACTGGAACGGTTCGAGACACGCCGTTCCCTCGCGCGAACTGGTCTACGAACCGAACTACAACGAATACCGGAACGCGCCGACGACGATATATGGACATACGCTGCTCGCCAACCAGTTCGGCGGGGCGAACCGATCGCTCACCGATCAGACTCTCATCGACGGTAGTCGAATCAACCTGGTCACGCTCAACGGTTTGTACTCCGAATCCCGACCGGGGACCGTCAGCGTCGATATGCGTCCGGTCAGCGTCTCCTCAAACACCGTGCCGGTCACGAACGAGGGCGACCCGATCGAGCTTTTGCTTCCAACGGAGATGAACCTGTCAGTCTGGCAGGAAGCGCTCGCCGGGGAAATGACCACGAACGGCACGGAAGGCGGCCACGTCCAGTGGGTCAGGTCCAACGGTCGGAACCTGATCTCGATCGGTTTAGAAGGGGGCGTGCCGTACGATCTTCGGATGTTGCGCATCGGCGTCGGGACCGATATACGCGAGACTTCGCCGGCGTACCTCACTGACATCAGCGGCGACGACGCGACGGTGCCCGAAAACGGGACTCGATCGCTCGTCGTCGAGGTGCGCGATCCGTTCAATAACCCCGTTAGTAACGAGACGGTCAATTTCACCGTCGCCGACTCGCCCGCCGGGCCGACGGGAACGCTGAGTACGGTCGGTACCGCCGGGAGCGCAAGCGA
>PXQR01000098.1:0-21632 GCA_003021235.1 Halobacteriales archaeon QH_6_64_20
CCCAGCGACCTGCCGCGACGGCCCGGGACCGGGCACTGTAATGGCTGCCGTCGAAAGCCTAATTCCGATACCTGTCGTGATCGAAGCGGGTCTCGCGATGCTCGAACAATACCAAGCCGAGGGCTGTCCGTACTGTGAGAACGCCTGCGAGAAGACGACCGAACTGGGGCTTTCCTCCGTGATTCACAATCCTCGAACCGCCGAGGGCGAACAGCGAAATCCCGGGACCCACGAGCAACTACGAACGCTCGGCGGCGAGGACCGGATCCCCTTCCTCGTCGATAACCAGCGCGGCGAGGCGATATACGAGTCCGACGACATCGTGGACTATCTCGACGAACACTACAGCTAACTCGATACGTCGCCGACGCCGGAGCGAAGCGACCGAGTTTTCGATCGTCTCCGAACGGCTCCCTACCCCTCGGCAGGTCGTTTCGCTCCGACGGCGGCGACCTCGCTTGCGACGTCGACGAACGAACACCAGGTATTGATACCGGCTCGAAGCGCAACGAGGTCCGTCGCCTCGATCCGAACTTCGAGGAGGTGCCCCTCACGCTCGACCTGCGCGCGCGTCCGATCGCCGGCGATCTCGCCGACCTCTCCCCGTACGCTCGCTGCGACGATCGAAGCACGCTCCGCGTCGTCGTACTCGAACGCGAGAACGGTTTCGTGGGATATCATTGACGACTCGGCGGCTCGAAAGAGGCCGGGCCGACTACTCGACCGGGACGTCCTTGATCATGGCGCCGCGTTCTTTGAGCAGGACGCGGTGACCACAGTACGGACACCGCACGCCGCCGTACTCGTCGAGCTGTACGTCGCGCTTGCATCGCGAACACTTGTATGCCATAGTGGATGTAACCTAACTTCGGGTTGGAGAGCTATTCGTCTTCCGTGTCGTCGTCCATTGCGATCCGGATCGATCGGCGGACCGTCCGCCCGCCGGGGGTTTCGGGACGATAGGCACCGCCCGCGAACTTCTCGCCGGTCTCCTCGTTCACCCAGATCCCCGTCCCGACGCGCGTAACCGAGTCGCCGTCGACGGTGGCGTCTTCCATGTCGGCTTCGATCTCGGCGACGCGGCGACGGTTGACCCGCCCGTAGCGCGCGCCGAAGCGTCCGGCGCTCCCGGTCTTCGATCGTCGTCTGGCCATACCCGTACTTGTCCGTGGTGCGTTCATAAGCGCTTTGAGTCCGCGACGCGCTCGGAGGACATTGCCTACCGGCGTCCGAGTCCTTTGAGTGTCCTTCGGGTATCCTGTCGATCGTCCGTTTCACTCCGAGCTCTCGGCGGCGAGCGCGTCGTTCAGGTCCTCGCGGATGACCTCGCCTACCTCCCGATCGCCGGCGGTCGTCACCACCCGGTTTTCCTGGACGCTCGACCCGTTCGTGACCCGGAGCCCGAGGTTCCCGTTCGTGTCCGCGCGGGTCGCCGTCGCGTGCACCCCGCCGCCGGCCGCACCGCCCGATTCGATCGGGCCCGGGATCACCTTCTTGACGTGGGGGTGCTCGGCGACGGTCGTGAGCGCGTCCCGCCCGCGACGCCCGCCGACGAGCGTCGTATGAGTCCCACTGATCTTTTCGGCTAGCGGGGCCTCGACGACTTCCGGCGAACGCTCGCCGCGCCGGTCGCACACCGCCTCGACGGGGTCGTCGGCGTTCGCTCCCACCCGTTTCAGTTCGTAGGACAGGTCCCGGTGAAGCCGGGTTATCACCGTACGGTCGCCGGCGGCGTACACCTCCTCGGGGCGCTTTCTGTGTACTTCGTCGGCGATCAGCCCCGCGAAGTTCCGCAGTTCGACCGCGCCCTCGTCGCTTTCGACTCCCTCGGGCGTGGTCGTGATCTCGGTAGTGCCGACCCGCTCGTTCTCCCGGAGCACCGTCACGCGCGTCCGGTCGCGTTCGGCGTCTACCACCACGCAGTCGGCGTTCGCCGTCCGACAGACCAGACAGTAATCGCCCGGCCGCGAGAGCGACGCGCTACACCGCCGACACTCCATAGTAAGCCTCAGTGATCTCGGCGGATAAGCGGGCCGATCGGTCTCGGGAGGGCGCTCGACAGGGCGCGTAGAGAGCGTGATCGATTCGAGTCACCGCGCTCGGGTCGCGAGTCGCCACTCGATGTCGACATCGAGAAAGCAGCCGACGTCCTCGACCTCGGCGACGGCTTCGACGTTGGTCTCCGGAATGACTGCTGTCGAAAGTAGCCGTCGAGGAGTCCGTGCCGGTGAATTCGTTTCACTCGAACGTATGGTAATTGTCGATGCACGGGTCTTTCCGTTCTCCGTCCGTGCGAAAGAGTCGACTCGGGAAAGCAACGTCCCCGACACGGGAGTACTCCGAGACGAGTACTCCGATACCGGACCGACGCGTCTCCTACGCCGTCAGTCCGCGAGGAACTGATCGACGAGCACCGACTGGGCTTCCCGGTCGGGGAGCGATCCGTCTACCGTGAGCCGATCACGCCGATCGCGTTCGCTACCTGCCTGCTCCCCGTCGGAGCCGAGGTCGATTCGGGTGATTTCGAGGAGATGGTTCGGAACGTCCGGGTGCGGGGAATCGAGATCGTGTCTCCCGACGACCGCGACGTGCGTCTCGGTTGCTTCCGAGACGAGGTGTTCGAATCGCCCCGAAGAGTCGTTTCGGCTGCCGCCCGTCGTCCGTCCCTGTGGTGGTGCCATAGTCGAACGCTTCGTGAAGTTCGCCCGACGGCATCGATCGATTTCCCGTGGCGGACCGATCGTCGCTACTCTCCGGCCGGTTCCCTCCGTCGGGCTGCCTTCGTGTGTCAACTCATGACCTTTTGATATATAATAGTTTCTTACTGCCCGGTACTACCCTCTCGATACCGGCGTGTCCCGGACCGATGGCCGCCGGTCACGGTTCTGACCGCGGTCGTTCGCCCTCTCAGCCGAGCGCCGTCGGTTCGCGCTTGAGGTACTCGCGCAACAGCGTCGTCGCGTAGGAACCCTTCGGCAGGCGGAACCCAAACCGGAGGGGATCGCACCCGACCTCGATGTCGGTCCGGCAGAGTACCGCCCGCCGCGTTCCGCTCGAACAGTACGGCTCGGGCAGGTCGAAGTCGTCCCTCGATAGCCCTTCGGCCGCCAGCACCTCGCGTTCGATCTCGCCCGGTTTCTCGCTACCGAACTCGGTTTCGGTACCGACGAGCGGTGCGGTCACGAACGCCCGTCCGCGCGCGCAGTGGCGGTTGATCATCTCGACCCGTCGCTCGTCGGCCCGTTGCGTGCGGCTCACGTCGGGCAAGGAGAGTTCGTCGGGTGCCTCCCGGTCCGCGAAGCAGACGACGTCGCCCGGAACGGCCCGATCGAGCGCAAGTCCGCGTTCGAGTCGTTCGGTGACGATCCGGTTGAACAGGTACGACTGGGCGGCGTTGACGAACAACTGCTGGAGGTTACGGGGCAGGGCGTCGAGCGCCGCGCGGAAGTCCGCCGGAGTGTTTTCGCCGTTGGGTTCGTTTCCCGTTCTATCGCTGGCCTCGTGTTCGTCCTTGCGTGCACTCTCCTCCTCGCGCTTTCGTTCGCGTTCGGCGAGTCGGCCACAGATCGCCCGCTCGTAGCGAAGCCCGCCGGGAAACTCCTCGATCGCTGCCGTCCAGTCGCGGGTCGCCTCGACGAACCGGCGGGCGTCCTGGGTTGTGTCGGGTTCGCTGTCGTGAGGGTTACCGACGTAGGCCATGACAGCGCCTTCCCAGTCCCTGCGGACGATCGCGAGACCCACTGTATGAGTCACCGGCCGGCGGCTACCGAAGCGTTGCTGGCCGAAGTAGTTGGGGATGCCGATCGAAACGGGCTCCCCGGCGGCGTCGACGCCATCGACGACGGGGTCGTCCGCGTCGTCCGTGTCGTCGCTCCTGACGTCCGTCCCCTGGCTTACGCTGTCGTCATCGTTCGATTCCGTTTCGCCCGCTCCGAGCGTCCGGAGTTCGTCGGTGATCGCCACCGCGTTCTCGGGGCGTTCGGGTTCGCTTACGACGACGTCGAACTCGTTGCCCGCCAGGTCGCCGAAATACAGCCCTCGGCCGCTCCGCCCGACGACCTCGATCTCGGCGTCGTCGATCGTCGGGAGGTCGTCCGGGTCGAGGCCGCGGCCCTGGATCGAGAGCAGTTGGGTGCTCACCGCCCGTTTGTCCTTCGTGCCGGCCCAGTCGACGCGCTCGCGGCTCATCCCTAACCGACTCGACAGCTCCCCCGCGAAGTCGTTCGTGTCCCATCCTCGAAGCGTCACTCGGCAGACGAGGTGTGGGTAGGCGCCCGGATCGGCGTCGAGTGAGTGATAATCGAACCGTTCTAGCTCTCGAACCCGGAAGTCCTCGGGAGCACCCCGCAGTCGCCCGCCGGTTCCCGCCCCGTCGCTCGCGTAGTACGCCATGCCGACCGCGCGTTCCATCGGATGTGCCTCGCGCATTAGCGCCCCCTCCTCGTCTCGCCCCGTGAGTTCATGTCGGTCCCTCGCCCCGCGAGCGGAATAAGCCCCCGTCCGGGCCGCGGTCGGCTCGCCGATTCGCTGACTCGCCGGTTCGCCGATTTTTCGGTGATGGGTCCGTCGGTCCGTGACGCTACGAGGCGGCGCGGCTCGCGGCTTCGACGATGGACAGTTAGTACAGCGAGAGGTCGCCGGTCACGCCGTCGATCACCTCATCCCGTCCGGGACCGATCGCGAGCGCCGTCACCGTCCCCGAATCGAGCTGGGTGTGACCGGCGTCACGGATCACGGCGTAGGGCAATCCGTCGCGATCGGCGGCGTCGGCGAGTTCGAAGATCCGGGATTCGCTTTCTCCCTTGAGCACGACCTTCTTCTGGCCGCTTCCCTTCCACTCGGTCCTGGTTCGTTCGTCGGTGTCCTCGTACGCCGACAGCGCGGCATGGGCGACCTGGGCGGCCAGTTTGCCCGTTCCCATGCCGACGTCCGTGCGGGCGACGATGGCCTGTTTCATGCCGGAAGTCGGACGAGCGTCCCTAAAGCGGTGCTGACTTCCCGTTCGTGGTTGACGACTTCCGAACCCGCACGCATCCCGGCGCTCGGCGACGTCAACGCGGGGGGTTCGGCAGGTCTCGACCGAGGAATTTAGGCCTCATCCCGCTGGACGGTGGGTATGATCCTCTCGGACGCGGACATCCTCCGGCGACTCGAAGCAGGGGATCTCCGTATCGAGCCCCTCGCCGATATCGATCTCCAGGTTCAGCCGGCGAGCGTCGATTTGCGTCTGGGAACCGAGTTCCTCGAATTCCAGCGTACGAACATTCCCTGCATCCATCCCAATAGCGAGCAGGAAGTCGACGAGTACGTCACCGAGACCCGGGTCGAAGAGGGTGAGGAGTTCGTTCTCCATCCGGGCGACTTCGTCTTGGGTACCACGATCGAACGCGTCGCGATCCCCGAGGACCTGATCGCCCACGTCGAGGGCCGCTCCTCGCTCGGACGGCTCGCGGTCGTGGTGCATGCCACCGCAGGTCTCGCCGATCCGGGTTTCCGCGGGAAGATCACCCTCGAACTCTCGAACCTGGGTACTGCGCCGGTAGCCTTGACACCGGGAATGCGCGTCTCCCAGCTCACGTTCACCGAACTGTCCTCGCCCGCAGAACGACCGTACGGTCCCGAGAGAGGGTCGAAATACCAGGATCAGAGCGGCCCGCAGGCCTCACGGGTGCAAGACGACACGGAGTTCGGCGACCGGCAGGGTCGTCTCGGCCGCCAGGAACGCCTCGACGAACACGCGAGCACCGAACGGACTCACGACGAGCGAGACGGCCGGGACGACCGACACGACGACCGGGAGGCGAGAGAGACGGATCGGGACCGTGCGGACCGCGAGAACCGTGAGAGCCACGACGAAAGCGGGGCCGACCGATGAAGTTCATCGAGGAGATCGTCGTCGAGCAGTTCCTCCCCACTGTGCGCTCGATGCTCGCCGAGGCGCTCCGCGAGCGCGGACTCACCCAAAGCGAGGTCGCCACCATTTTAGGCATCAGTCAGTCGGCGGTCTCGAAGTACGCCCACGGCGAGGTCGCGCACAACGAGCGCGTGCTCGCCGACGAGCGCGTGCGAGAACTCGTGACCGACCTCGCGGACGGACTGGCGAGCGGCGACGTGCGGCCGGTCGCCGCGCTCGTCGAATGCGAGGTACTGATCCGCCGGCTCGAACGCGCCGACCTGCTCGCCGACCTACACGAAGAAGCCGTGCCCGAGCTGGCCGAGAACGGGGGCTTTTCGATCCACGATCCCGAAAGCGACCTCCGTTCGGCCGAGAAGGTACGTGCGTCGGTTCGCCGCGGCCTCCGAACGCTCGAGACCACGAGCGGTTTCGGGGGACTGATCCCGAACGTCGGGTCCAATCTCGTCGAGTGCCTGCCGAGTGCAACGAGTATCGACGACGTGGCCGGCGTTCCCGGGCGGATCTTCGACGTAAAGGGCAGAGCGGAGATCCCGGGGGAGCCGGAGTTCGGCGTCTCCGAACACGTCGCAGGCGTTCTGCTCGCCGCGCGGGCAGGCGGCGTCGAGGCCCGTGCGGCGCTCGACGTCCGCTACGACCCCGATCTGCTCGCACGCTTGGAGGGCGAGTACCGAACGATCGAGTTCGACGCCGACGACGATCTCGAAGCCGCTATCGAGGCGGCGATGACCGACCCGAACGCGGGGAGGAACGGCTCGACTGCCGGGAGTAATGGCTCGGGCAACGACGCCATCGCCGGCACACCCGTTGTGTTGTACCAGACGGGCGGGTTCGGGATCGAGCCGGTAATGTACCTGCTCGCCGCCGACGCCCCGCGAACCGCCGCGCTCGTCCGGGAGCTGGTGTGATCCCTGCCGGTGAGCGTCCTCCCGGGTGAATCGTAACCGATGACCGACGACCTCCAGGCGTTTTACGGCCGGTGGGCGACGCTCTACGACCGGATCGCCCGCTTTCCCGGCGTCGGGACCTGGCGGGCGGCCGCGGCCGACTCGCTCGCGCTCGAACCCGGCGATACGGTGGTGGAAATGGGCTGTGGGACCGGGGCGAACTTCCCGTACCTCCGCGAGCGGGTCGGCACCGAAGGACGAGTAATCGGGATCGACCTCACCGTCGGGATGCTCGCGGTCGCCGCGCGGCGCATCGCGGCGAACGATTGGGAGAACGTCCACCTCCTTCGCGCCGACGCCGCTCACCCGCCGATCCCGGGGCTGATCGAAGACGCCGGATCGAACTTGAACGAGGTGGGAGCGGTCGATGCGGTGCTCGCGAGCTTCGTCAGCGGGATGTTCGCCGAGCCGGGACCGGTAATCGAACGGTGGTGCTCGTTGCTCGCGCCCGGCGGGCGGATCTGTCTGTTCGACGCGGCGCGAAGCACCGACCAGCGGGCGCTACCGCTCGATCTCGCCTTTCGTGCGTTCGTCGTCGCCTCGACCCCGCCGACCTGGAAGATACGATACGACGAGCCGCCGTGGCAACCGCTCGAAACGCGCGTCGAAACCGCTCACGACGCGGTGAAACGCCGCTGTACTACACACAGCACCGACCGCTACGCGCTCGGGTTCGTCCGCCTCGTTCGCGGGACCGTCGGCTGAAACCGAGGCACCGATACTGAACGTGTCGTCCGATCACGCACACGATAACGGCCACGCTCGCGAGACTCCCCCACGATACCGACACGAGCAGTGTAACGAACTGAGGTCCGTTGGCCTCGACGGAGACGGTTCGACGGCCGGCCCGATCGAATCATCTTTGCATGCTCGCCGAGCTATCGCTCGTATGAGTAACGACGACACCGACCACGGGTCGGCACCGGCGCCCGACGCACACCACTTCGGGATCACCGTGAGCGACCTCGATAGCGCCGTCGAGTTCTACCGCGATACGCTCGGCCTTCCGGTACTCGATCGATTTACAGTATCGGGTCCGGAGTTCGCCTCGGTGGTCGGCGTCGAAGGCGCTACCGGCTCGTTCGTCCACCTCGACGCCGGCGGCGCACGCGTCGAACTGATCGAATACGAGCCGGAAGGCGAGGCGACATCCGACGAAGACGTCAACCGACCCGGCGCGAAGCACCTCGGCCTGTCGGTCGCCGACATCGACGGCTTCCACGAGGAGCTTCCGGCCTCGGTCGAGACGCTGAGCGAACCGCAGACGACCGAGAGCGGGTCACGAATCTTGTTCGTTCGTGATCCGGAGGATAACCTCATCGAACTGATCGAAGCGTAAGTCCGGCACACGAAACCGGCGTTGGGGCTGAGTGTTCGTGTGTGGTCGTCGTCACCCCCTTAGGACGAGCGATCGGTAGCCGCGTGTCCGGGTTCGATCCCGGTTCAGTTGGCGATGTAACGGGCGATCCACGCGATCGGGATGAGCGGGAGCGCCGCGCCGGTCACGACGAGTATAACGAGCACGACGATCCGCATTCCCGTCCCGGAGTCGTCCCATACGGCTTGCGTCATGCTGTCGATTCCCTCCGCGGTCCGCTGTACGGTTCCCATGCGCGTCAATGAGCCGTCGATCGAATTAAATCTTGAGGATGTGCTTTCGTTCCCGTCTGTCGTCCGGTCGATCCGTTCCCGGGACGCTCGACAGGTTCACGTTCTCGCCGTGTGTGTCGGACGATCATGTCACGAGACGGCCCACTGGCAGGCCTCAGTGTCGTCGAAATGACCGTCCACCGTGCCGGCCCGTTCTGCGGGGCGCTGTTGGCAGACCTCGGCGCGGACGTAGTAAAGATAGAACGCCCGGACACGGGTGACCCCGCGCGTATGCAGGGTCCCGGTCCCGAGAACCGCTCGGGGTATTTCATGGCGAACAACCGGAACAAGCGGTCGGTAACGCTCGATCTCAAGACCGAAGCGGGCACCGACGCGGCGCTCTCGTTGCTCGAGGAAGCGGACGTCTTCGTCGAGAATTTTGCATATGAAGTCCCCGAGAAGCTCGGCGTCGGGTACGAGGCGGTCCGCGAGCGAAACCCCGGAATAATCTACGCGAGCGTCAAGGGCTACGGCGAGACGGGACCCGCGCGCGAGAAGAAGGGCCTCGACCTCGTGCTCCAGGCCGAAGGCGGAATCATGTCGGTTACCGGCCCCGAGGGGGGACCGCCGGTGAAAGTCGGCCAGGCGATCGGCGACCTCACGGCGGGGATGCAAGCCGCCATCGGCGTGCTCGCCAAACTGTACGAACGCGGCCGGATCGGTAGCCTCGATAGCGGCGACGGTTTCGATACCGGCGACAACCACGACGACGGCTCGGAGGACGCGAACGCGGGAGCCGGAACCGAGGAGGGAGCGAGCGGGTTCGTCGGCAAGTTCGACGTCGGGTTGTTCGACGCGATCGTCTCGCTCATGAACGAGTACCTCACCTTCTATTCGATCTCCGGCGAGGTGCCCGGTCCACAGGGAGTGACTCACCAGTCGATCGTGCCCTACCAGCCATTCGAGACCGCCGACGGCCGCGTCGTTACGGGCGTCCCGAGCGACGACCGCTGGGCGGAGTTCTGTGATCTGCTCGACCGCGACGACCTCCGGGAATACGACACGAACGAAAAACGCATGGAACACGCAGAGACCGTGACAGACGCTATCGCTGAGGAGTTCGCCGCCGAACCGACCGCCTACTGGCTCGATAGACTCACCGAGTACGGCTTTCCGAACGGCCCGCTCAGCGACGTCGCGGACGTCGTTTCCCACGAACAGACCGCTGCTCGCGACCTGGTCTGGGACGCCGACTCCCGAATCGGCGATACCAGTGAGGACGACAACGACAGTAACGAGGACTCATTACTCGTGCCCGGTCATCCGCTTCACTTCCCCGAGTACGATCCCGAACTCCGCCGTCCGGCCCCCCGTCTCGGCGAGCACACCGACGAGGTCTTCGAGAACGTCGCCGCACAGACGACCCTCGACGAGTGGCACGACGAGGGCGCGTTCGGTACCGAATAGCAGGTGGTGTGTTTCGCCGAGGCCACCCACAGGCATCGGCGGACCGGAAGGGAGCCGCCCTCGATCGCCACACCCTCTCGTTCTCGCTCGTCGCTTGAACGCGGTCATTCGACGTCGTAACGGAGTCCGAACTCACGGTCGAGTGCGTCGTACCACTCTTCGGCGGACAGCGCCTCGGTCGTCCGTTCGCCGCCGGCGATCCGCGTCAGTCGATCGGGTTCGAGTTTCAAATGCCCTCGATCTCGCGTGGAACGTCGCGGAAGACGTACCGATCCGTCCACTCCCCGTCGTCTCCATCGGTCGTCGAGTCTCGATACTGGGTCACGAAATCGGCGTCCGGCCGGTCGCTCGGGGCGACACGCCAGGTGACGCCGACGGAGTCCGTCCGTGTATGCGTGCCGTCGAGCGGGAGTGGTCGTCGCATCGTTGGAACCCCCAGACCGACGTCCACGATGTATCGCCGATCGAGCGCGACGACGTGTGTGAGGTGGTTCGCCGGTGGCCGGGCTTCGCCATCGGTCACGACCATCGCGGCCCGGCGCTCGATGTCGAAACCGATTCGTGCTAACAGCCACCCGAACAACCCGTTGAGTTCGTAACAAAACCCCCACGCCGGCGCTCGACGATCTTCCCGTAGAGGTCGTCGATGGCGAGCGAGACCCTCTCCCCGTCGTGGGTTCCGAACGGGTCCCCGGTGATCGAGAGCGTCTCGAACGGCACAGCGGCGACGTGTGCTCGTTGCACTCGCGCGACGGTTCCGAGATCCCGGTTCGGCTCCCACCCCGGATCGAACCCGAGCCGTGACAGGTACCGCTCGTGATCCATACCGGACGCATCGCCTCCACTGTAATAACTGCCGGCCGATTCGAGCCTCCGAACGCCACGAGCGACGGATCGGCCGGGGTACCTCGTCGACCGACGACCGACGGACGAACAAACGGGTTATTTGCCGTGCGAGACTGACCCATATCGATGAATCAGCGACGTAGTGTAGAGCGGGCTCGTCGAGTACTGTCGACCCATCGAGTGACCCGCTTATACGGTTCCCGTGGTACGCGATCGGTCGCACCGTTGCGAGAGTGCGAGCGGATCGACCGACCGTCCCACCGACTGCTGGAGATCGACTCGAAGCAAGGCGAGCGATGACCGACACGCGAATCCTCGTCACGGGAGGAACGGGCACCGTAGGATCAGCCGTCGTCGAGGCCCTGCTCGAACGGGACGAAGACGTCGTCACGCGCCTCGGCGTTCGTGACCTGCAGGCGGCCCGCGAGCGCTTCGAAGGCAACCGGGAGACCGACACGGCGAGCGAGCGGGAAACCGAGTCGGACGAACCGACCGACTCAGCCCAGTCGGCCGGACCGGCGTCCGACGGCGATCTCGAATACGTTCGCTTCGACTTCGAGCGCCCCGAGACGTGGGGGCACGCGTTCGAGGGTGCCGATCGGCTCTTTCTCGTCCTGCCACCGGGAGTCTCACCCGACCGGATCCTCGACGCCGCCGCCGCATCGGTTCGCGTCGGAGCCGACCGGATCGTCTACCTCTCGGTGCTCGGCGTCGAGCGCAATCCCTTAGTGCCGCACTGGCGGATCGAACGTGGTCTACGCTCGCTCGACGCGAGTCGTACCTTCCTGCGCGCGAGCTTCTTCATGCAGAACTTCGCCGAGGTCCATCGTCGGGATATCGTCGAACGCAACGAGGTGTTCGTCCCCGCCGGGAGAGGGAAGACGAGCTTCGTCGACGCCCGCGACGTCGGCAAGGTGGGGGCTGTTTCGCTCACCGAACCCGGTCACGAGGATCGTGCGTACGACGTTACCGGCCCGATGGTGCTCGATTACGGCGCGGTCGCCCGAGTTTTTACTGAGGAACTCGACCGCCCGATCTCCTAACCCGAACCCCTCGCTCTTCCGTTTCGCCCGGCGGATGCGCGCTCGCGGACGGCCGCTTGGCTTCGTTCTCGTTATGCTGGGAATCTACACGACCGCTCGACTGGGCCTCGCGGGACGGGTCAGCGACGACGCCGCCGGGGTGCTCGGTCGACCGCCGCGAGACCTCCGAGAGTTCGTCGCCGACTATCGCGGGGAATTCGAGACCGACGCGACGACCCCCGACGATCGGTGAGGCGACGAGCGGTCGCCCACGGATATCCGGGCGGACCTCGACCCGCGTTGCGCGATCGAACGCCCGGAACTCGGACCCTCGATCCGAAAACGAGAACCGGCGGGCGTCGCCTTCGATCGGCTCTCGCGAGAGGTCCTGCGGTCGGTCCCCACGGCTATTTATCCCTAACGCCCGACGGGGACGTATGAGCGGACGACTCAGAGCGGATGCCTCGCTGACCGAGAGCCAACGGCTCGTCCAGCGATCGATCCGGGCGATCTGCGAGGAGTACGATCACGAGTACTGGCGCGAGCACAGTCGCGAGGAGGAGTACCCCCACGAGTTCGTCGATACCCTCTCCGAGGAAGGCTGGATGGGCGCGCTGTTGCCCGACGCCTATGGGGGAGCGGATCTCGGCACCGAGGAGGTCGTCGTCATGATGGAGGAGATCGCCGCCGAGGGCGGCGGGTTCGCCGCGGCTCAGGCCGTCCACGGCGGGATCTACAACTCGGTACCGATCGTCAAATACGGCTCCGAGGAACTGAAGGCCGATCTCCTACCCGACGTCGCCGCGGGCGAAACCCGGATCCAGGCGTTCGGGCTCACCGAGCCGAACGCCGGGTCGGACTCGACGGCCATCGAGACTTTCGCCGAGCGCGTGGACCCGTCCAGTGATGACGCCGATAGCAACGCCGGCGGCGCTGGCGACGATGGCGGCGATCGAAAGGGTGGCGACGACGGTCGGATGTCCTCCTCGATGCCCGACGCCATGCAGGGCGAGGCGGGAGACGGGTACGTAGTCAACGGGTCGAAGATCTGGACCTCCCGGGTCGACGTCAGCGACTACCTCCTGCTCGTTGCCCGCACGACGCCGCTGGAGGATGTCGAAAAGCGTACCCGAGGCATCTCGATGTTCCTCGTCGATCTCGACGACGCGCGCGAGCAGGGCGCGTTCGAGACATCGAAGATTCCCAAATCCGCGAGCGAGTTCGTCCACTCCTACCAGCTCTTTTTCGAGGACCTGTGGCTTCCTGAGAGCGCGCTCGTCGGCGAGGAAGGCGAGGGCTTCTACCAGGTCTTAGATGGGCTCAACGAAGAACGGCTGGTGATCGCCGCCGAGTGCATCGGATTAGGCGAACTCGCACTCGAACGCGCGATAACCTATGCGAACGACCGCGAGGTGTTCGGCCGCCCGATCGGCAAGAACCAGGCCATCCAGCACCCGCTCGCCGAGGCCTACGCGCAGGTCCAGGGCGCGAAAGCCGTGACCTACGAGGCCGCCCGTGCGGACGAGTCGGGGCAGGAAGCCGGCGCACGAGCGAACACCGCGAAGTATCTCGCCGCCGAGGCCGCCTTCGCCGCCGCCGACGCCGCGGTACAAGCACACGGGGGATTCGGCGTCGCCACCGAGTACGACATCGAGCGCTACTTCAGGGAAGCACGGCTCAGTAGGTTGGTCCCGATCACCCAGGAACTCGCGCTCAACTACCTCGGCGAGAACGTCCTTGGGCTTCCCCGCTCGTACTGACCGACGAACCGACCTGACGGACTCGATCGCCTCGAAACCGACGGCACCGATAGTAGGGTACCTCGCCCCGTTTCGCGGAGTGACCGCGAACGTCTCCCGGGTCTCGGATCCTTATCACAGCATCCATGCCCGACAATCCCGAGACGCGAGCGTGACTGACCCGTGATCGATCGCAACGCGGTGCTCGTCGGCACGGTACTGGAGATCGAACTGTGCGTGACGGCTGGCGGGGTGAGTACCGAGTTCGTCCGGGACGTCCCGTGGTTCGGCGCGATTGCACTCACGAGCTTCGGACTCTTCGGCGGCGGGGTGGCGGGCGGTCTCGTCGGCGGCTCCCGGCGCACTCAGGCGATCCACGGCGGGCTAGCCGGAACCGTCGGCGGTTTCGTTTTCGCGACGTGGCTGTACTATACGCTCGTCGCGAACGTGTACCTGGGAGCCTTCTACGGCCTCGCGTACGCGATCGCGACGGTCGGGATTCCGCCGGCGTTCGCCGCACAGTACAACGCGCTCCTCCCGATCGCCTTCGGCGTCGGTGCCGTTTCGCTCTATGCCGTCGAGGGCGCAGTGGCCGGGGCACTCGTCCCGCCGGAGTGGATTACGCCGCCGCCGTTTTACCCGTCGTGATCGCTGTGCTATCCTGTCGCCAGCGACCCTCTCGTCCTTTTCTCTTCCCTGACTCGCCGTAGTAAGCCTCGTATCCCGCTACGAACGTCGTTCGAGTCGGACGGTTCGCTCCCGATCGTTTACGTCTTCGAGCGTCTTTGCGTTCGTACCGTACTGTTCGATGTCGGAGAACTGCTCTTCCGGGTTGGTCACTGGTTTCCTTCCCGAGCTGCCCTCGCTTCCCGAAGCATCTCCGGAGCCACGTCCGCCAGCGAGTCGACGTCGGTGAGGTGGAGCGTTCCGTGGCGCGAGTTGTGCGAACGGACTACTGTCTGGAGCTTATCGATCGTGCCCGTTCGCCAGAACACGTCCGTTCGACCGACTCGACGACGGGCGATCTCGCCGCGCTCGTGGAGAACTGCGAGCTTGTTCCGAGCCGTCTCGGTCGTCACGTCGAAGGCACTCGCCACGTCCCCCGACGACACCACACCCGCTTCGACCTCCTCGAAGTATTCGAGTACGGCGTCCGGGGTGGCCGTCTCGGTGATCCGTCCGTCCTCATCGCGCTCTCGCATACCCGTGGTGAACACCGTTCTCACTCGTGCCTTTCGTTACATGCCATGTCGTACGTACCGACGAACACAGCGGTCGGCCTCGCGTACTACTTCCGAGAACGTAGGAACCACCCACATCGATCCGGGGCCGTCCGCGAGCGCTCCGAAGCGCCTCCGGCCAGCGATGGACTACCGGACGATCGTTTCTGACTGGTACACGGAATACACGGAGTAGTCGACCCAACACAACGCCTTTGACACTTGGAGGTGAGTTCTCGCTATGGTACTTCGAGAATCCGAACACGAGTTAGCACGCGGCGACCGGGCACCGGACTTTTCGCTACCGGGAGCCGACGACGGGACGTACGCGCTCGCGGACTTCGGCGAGCACGACGCGCTGTTGGTCGTGTTTACCTGCAATCACTGTCCGTACGCCAAAGCGAAGATCGACGTGCTCAACGGTATCGCCGCCGATTACGAGGAAGTCGCCGTGGTCGGTATCAACCCGAACGACGCGGATGCCTATCCGGAGGACTCCTTCGATCGAATGGTAGAACTCACCGAGGACGGTACCGTCCGCTACGACGCGTACCTGCGCGACGAGTCCCAGGAGATAGCCGGGGAATACGGCGCGACGTGTACACCCGACCCGTTCCTGTTCGAAAGCGACGCGAACGGCGCAAACGGTCGGAACGGCGGAGACGGTGACGACGGGACACCGAGCGACGGG
The DNA here is from genome assembly GCA_003021235.1 of Halobacteriales archaeon QH_6_64_20. Taxonomy (GTDB): domain Archaea; phylum Halobacteriota; class Halobacteria; order Halobacteriales; family Halococcaceae; genus PXQR01. The sequence continues at coordinate 15,437 of PXQR01000098.1, forward strand.
AGCTTTCGCTTGGCTTATCACGGCCGTCTCGACGACGCGACCGGTCCCGACGAGGAACCCTCCGGGGAACCGGGCTTCGAGATGCGCGAGGCGATCGATCGCACGCTCGCGGGCGAGGCGGTGGACGACTCCTTCCGGCCGTCGCGTGGCTGTTCGATCAAGTGGAAGTGACAAGGGCGGGTAGCTAGCGCGGACGGGGACGATAGCGACACCGCCCACGAACGCTCCCGGCGGGACGTGAGCGCCGAACCCGTCCTTTCGTCCTCCCCCATACCGACGATCCGACGTACTCGTTCTCCAGCAGGCGCTTCGGTCTTCGGGGTTCGCTCTTGTGTAGTACAGCGGAACCGCGAGATGACGAGCGATTCAGCTCCTGAACAACCCGTATTTGTGACGTAGCGCCTGTCTCTCGCTCTAGTGCGTCCATTGTTAGCATGCTATTCCGCCAGTCTACACAAGAGCGTCGGGGTTCGGGGGACCCGTATGTTTAGGTTGCATCCGGTTCACACTCCCGACGGAATGAGCACTGTGGGTGAATTTCGGGTGCCGGTCGAGGAGTTCGCATTGGAGCGAACGCTCACGACGGTTCCGCGGGCCGAATTCGACGTCGAACGCGTCGTTCCCCGCGGCTCCGATCGGGTAATGGCGGTGCTGTGGGCGCACGGCCCTGACTACGACGAGCTCCAGGGGGCGTTAGCCGACGACCCGACGGTCGCCGACCTGCAGGGCCTCGTCGATCTCGATGTCGAGTGGCTCTATCGGATGGAGTGGACGAGCGGGTTAGACGCTCTCGTCCCGGCGCTCATCGATCACAGTGCAACTTTGATGCACGCCTATGGAAGCGGTGAGGGCTGGTATCTCCGTCTGCTCGTTCCCGAGCACGCGGAGTTCACCGCGCTCGCCGACCGGTGTACCGAGCGGGGGGTGACGCTCACCGTCGAGCGGGTCTACGACCTCGACGAGCGCCTGGAGAGCCGCTACGGTCTCAGCGAGAGCCAGTACGAGGCACTCGCACTGGCCCACGAGCGCGGCTACTTCGAGTCGCCCCGCGAGGTCAGCGCGACCGAACTCGCTGCCGACCTCGGGATCTCCCAGCAGGCGCTCTCGGAACGCCTCCGCCGGGCCTCGCGGAACTTGCTCGACGAGACGCTCGCGGCCGACAACTCGCCGATCGCGTTTAGTTACCCCGACCGCTGGCGTGCCCGCTCTCGGTGACCTCCGACAGCGGTCGAGTGCCCGGGCTCCCGGTTTCGATCCCCCGCCCGATCCGAACGGTCGCGATCCGGTCCGTCGGCGGTTCTCGTTCGTAACCCTTGTGCATACAGGGACAACCGACAGGTGGTTTCCGACCCCGGACACAGGTAGTGACGTCATCGGTTTCCGGCTCCGGCGGATCGTCCGATCGGTGTCGACGATGTGGCGCGACCGGCGTGGTCGAAACGGACGGAGACGAACGATCGGTGGACTTACGACTCGATTCGGGACCCGAAGGGGCCGCGAGCGAACCACGAACCGAGCTGTGTCCTCGGTGTCTACTCCGTACCGCCATCAGGGCCTTCCTCCGGTGATCCGATCGCTCGCGAACCGGACCGCGCTCGGTGCCGGCTTCGCGTCGCGTCGACCCCGTCTGTCTCGTCCCTTTCGAGTCGTCAGTCGAACAGTCCGGTCGAGAGGTACCGCTCGCCGCTGTCCCAGAAGACGGTCACGACGAGCGGACAGTCCTCGTAGTCGGGGTCGGTAGGGTTTCGGGAAGGACGATCGGCCGCCGTCGCGTTCGGGTCTCCCTGTTCGATCTCGGTGAGGCCGTCGCCGTCGTTCTCGTCTCCCTCGCTTCCGTTCGTCTCACCCTCGGCGTTCACGATCGTCGGGACCGGCGGACACTCCACTTCGGGTCTCGCCAACCGGCTCGCGACTCGACGGGCCGCGAGCGCGCTCGCGGCGCTCGATTGTCCCACTAAAAGCCCTTCCTCGCGGGCGAGCCGTCGACACTCGGCTTCAGCGTCTTCGAGTCGGACGGTCTCGACCGAATCGATGAGATCCGTGTCTAAATTATCGCTCACGAAGCCCGCACCCATGCCCTGGTAGTCGTCCTCGCCCGCCTCGCCGGTCGAGAGTACGGCGTTTCCCGCCGGTTCGACCGCCGCGACCGCCATCTCGGGGAAGGCCTCGCGGAGCCGCCGGGCCGTCCCGGTGAGCGTTCCTCCAGTGCCGACGCCCGCGACGAGGGCGTCTACCTCCCGGTCGCCGACCTGCCGGAGAATCTCGACGCCGGTCCCCCGATAGTGGGCTTCGGGGTTCGCCGGGTTCTCGAACTGGCGGAGTTGGAACGCGCCGTCCTCGCGTTCGATCTCGTCGGCGCGATCCTTCGCCGCGGAGATGTCTCCCTCGACGAGTTCGAGGTCTGCGCCGTAGGCGCGCATGACCCCCCGACGTTCCTCTGAGCTCGCGGCCGACATGACGACAGTGAGGTCGTACCCCTTCGCCGCGGCCACCAGGGCGAGCCCGATACCCGTGTTCCCGCTCGTGGGCTCGACGAGCCGATCGCCGGGTTCGACTTGTCCAGTTCGTTCGGCGGCTTCTACCATCGCCAACGCGGGTCGGTCCTTCGCCGACCCGCCGGGGTTCTTCGATTCTACCTTCGCGGCGATCGTCGCGCCCGCCGGCGACCCGATCTGTACGAGCGGCGACCCAACGGTATCGAGAACACTCGTCTTCATCGACGAGGATACTCGCCCGACGAGTAAACCGATGACGACGGCCGGCGGCGAATCCGCGACCGATGTAGCGGTATAGCGAGCGGCGATAGGGAAATCGCTCCCTCGGGACATCGATCGCTCGGTTCGCGACCCCCGGCCGCGGTCGCCTCTTCAGCGGGCCCGTGAAGTGTCTCGACCCCTTCTTCTCTCGTAATGAACGCCATTCGGGTTCGCGGGCTTACGAAGCGCTTCGACGGACCGACCGCCGGCGAGATCGAGGTCGCCGGTTTCGATCGCCGCGCCGACCCCGGACGGGTCAGGGAGTCGATCGGGATCGTCTTCCAGGAGCCCGCACTCGACGAGCGGCTCACCGGCCGGGAGAACCTCCGCTTTCACGCCATGCTGTATGGACTCTACGGGGCCGAGGGTCGAAAGCGCGTGAGCGAGGTCCTCGGTCTCGTCGACCTCGAAGCGAAAAGCGACGTCCCGGTCGGGGAGTATTCGGGGGGGATGAAACGCCGTCTAGAGATCGCCCGCGGGCTAGTTCATCGCCCCGACGTGCTCTTTCTCGACGAACCCACGTTAGGACTCGACGCCCGGACACGCCGGCGCACACGGGAGTACCTCCGGGATCTCAACGCCGAAACCGGCGTCACCGTGGTCCTCACCACCCACGAGATGGACGAAGCCGACCGGCTCTGTGATCGGATCGCGATCTGTGATCGCGGCTCGGTCGTCGCGCTCGACAGTCCCGAACAGCTCAAGAGGCGGGTCGGCGGCGGCTTCGTCGCCGTCACCGTCGGGGAAGGCGGGGGTCACGGGGCGCTCGCGACCCGGCTCGCCGACGAATCGTGGGTCGAATCGGTGGAGCGGGTCAGCGAGGGAAGCGGCGACCGAACGCTTCAGGTCGGAATCGACCACACCGAGCGGGGCGATCGTCGCGTCCCGGCAGTGGTGGCAGCGGCGACCGAAGTCGGGGTCCCGGTAACCGCGATCGACGTCCGCGAACCCACGCTCGAAACGGTGTTCCTCGCCCTGACGGGATCGACGATCGCCGAACGCGAGTCGACTGACGACACCGCTCGGGGCTCGGATTCCGACGACGGCTTGCAGTCGGTCACCGAGTCGGATTCCCGAACGGATATGGAAACAGTACAGGGAACGGAAACGGGATCGATCGAGACCGGACCGACGAGGACGGACTCACCCGAATCGGGGGCGACGAAGACGGAGGGGCGATCACGGTGAGGCCACGACGAGCGCGCGCCGTGTTAGTAGCGATCTACGCGCTGTGGTGGCGTGACGTGCTCCGGTTCGTGCGTTCGCGCTCGCGGGTCGTCGGCTCGGTACTGGTCGCCGACGTCGGGTACCTCCAGTTCTTAGTACCTGGGATCGCCGGGATGACGATGCTTTTCACCGCCTCGGTGTCGGGACTCGCGATCCTCTCCGACCGGGAGGAGGGCTTTCTGAAGGAGATCCTCGTCGCGCCGGTCGATCGAAAGGCAGTCGTGCTCGGGCGGACCGCCGGCGGCGCGACGGTCGCATTGCTCCAGAGCGTGCTCTTAATCGGCGCATCGATCCCGCTCGGCTTTAGACCCCAGGAGTGGTGGGCGCTTCCGGCCGCCATCCCGTTGCTCGCGCTGTTGGCGGTGACGTTCATCGGGTTCGGGCTGGCGCTCGCCTCTCGCTTCGGCGATTCGCAGGGGTTTTCGTTGGTCGTGCAGTTCGCGCTCTTTCCGCTCTTTTTCCTCTCCGGAGCGCTCTATCCGCTCTCGAACCTGCCCGGTCCGGTCCAGTATCTGGGCTACCTGAACCCGCTTACCTACGGCGTCGACGCGCTACGGGCGGTGCTCGTCGGTTCCTCGACCTATCCGCTCGCGCTCGACGTCGGGGCGCTTTCGCTCTCGGCGGTCGCGATGGTGCTTCTCGGCGCAGCGCTATTCGAGCGCACCGAGGCCGTCTGAACGCGGGCAGCACCGACGACTGAGACGATCCGCCCCGACTGTCCTGTATCTTGCCTTCGTCCGGGTCGATTAAGCGCCTCCGGGTGGTAGAACGGATATGAGTCTCGAAACGATGTCGCCGAACCCGGTGTGGGACGCCGATTCGTACCCCGACGCCGTCGGTACGATCGAACGACTCAGTGAGGAGTTAGAGATCACGGTGTGGGGCGCGGACTGGTGTGGCGATTGCAGAGCCGTCCTGCCCGATTTCGCCGCCGCGCTCGACGCCGCCGAGGTGCCTAACGAGCGGATCGAGGTCCACGCCGTCGAGCGGGCCGACGACGGGACGAAGACCGGTCCGGGAGTCGAAGAGCACGGGATCGAACGCATCCCGACGATCGTGATCGAACGCAACGGGATCGAGGCCGCGCGCTTCGTCGAGACCGAACCCGAACCGGCCATCGTGTTCCTCGCCGAACAGCTCGACGCGCCACAAACCCCGACGTAAGCGGTACGCATGGGCGTGGGTCCGTAATCACCGTCGGCTGTCGCTTGCCGCTTCGCTTTGTTCCGTGTTCTCGTTGCACTATGCTATCGGATCGTCGTCCGGGTCGACGAGATCCGAACCCTGTTCGGACGCCGATCCCGCCCCGGGCGCGAGCTCTTCTGCCCAGTCGAGCGCCTCGTCGATGTCGGTCTGTGGCGGCGAGCAGGTGAAATCACGACAGACGTAGATCGTCGGTTCGCCCTCGCGTTGCTCGCGCTCTGCCCAGATCGGCGGCGCGTCGTCCGACTCCAGGGTTTCGAGCCATTCACCCAGTCCCGCTTCGGTCGGCGGGCGTACCGAGAGCAATCGGTCGGGAAGGTAGGTCCGCCCGAGGCGCTCGCGCCAGTTTTCGGGGAGCGACTCGGCGGCGACGATACATTCGAGCCATCCGGTTGCACGCCGGTCGGCCGCGAGCACGAGCGAGGCGCGCATCCGCGGGTCCGCCCGGATCGTATCGGCGTGGGTAGCGAGAACGCGTTCCGTGATTTCCGCGAAGCGATCGTGGGTCGTAAACTGCGAGAGGGCCGAGAGCACCTCACAGGCCACGCCGACGCTAGAGGGCGTCGATTGATCGTTCAGTTCCTGCGGGCGGGCTACGAGCTCCTCACCGCCTTCCGGCGTGAAGTAAAGCGTTTCCGCCGACTCGTCCCAGAAGTCCGCCTCGATGGCCCGTGCGAGATCGAGGGCGAATCGCAGATGCGCTGCCTGCCCCGTCGCCTCGTAGCACGCGAGCGCCCCCCGCGCGAGGAAGGCGTAGTCCTCCAGGTAGCCCCGGATCTTCACCTCGCCGTCCTTGTATCGCCGCTGTAGCCGTCCCGCCGATTCGTCCCAGAGCTGTTCGTGACAGAACTCGAGCGCTTCGACGGCCGGTTCGGCGTAGTGCTCGTCGAGGACGAGCGCGCCCTCCGCGAAGGCACCGATCATCAGGCCGTTCCAGCCCGCGAGGACCTTCTCGTCGCGTGGGGGTCGTGGGCGATCGGCCCGGGCGGCGAAGACCTGCTCGCGGGCGC
>PXQR01000098.1:21791-25440 GCA_003021235.1 Halobacteriales archaeon QH_6_64_20
CCGTCGCCGCCCGCGTTTCCTTCCCGGCGCGACTCGGGGGCCACGCTCTGAGCGTCGAGCGTGCTGTAGAAACCACCCTCCGGATGAGAGAGTTCGCGGGTAACGAATCCGAACGTCTCGCGGGCGACTCTCGAGTACCGCTCCTCGCCGGTGGCCTGGTAGGCCGCGAGGAAGCCGCGAGCGAGTTCGGCATTGTCGTAGAGCATCTTCTCGAAGTGAGGTACAACCCACTCCCGGTCGGTACAGTACCGATGAAAGCCCCCGCCGACGTGATCGCGTAGCCCGCCTCGGGCCATCGCGTCGAACGTCTCGCGTGCCACCTCACCGGCGACCCCGCGACCGGTGCGCTCGGCGGTCCGCAACAGCAGGTGCAACCGGCCTGTCTGCGGGAACTTCTGCCCCGAACCGAACCCGCCGTGCTCGCGGTCGGCGCTTCTGAGGATCGTCCCCGCGGCGTCGGCGAGCAGATCCGTGCCCGGCGGTTCCGTCTCGCCGTCGCTCTCGGGGGTGGCTTCGAGTTCGCTACTGATGGCCTCAGCCCACTGGTCCGCGCGCTCTTCGATCTCCTCGCGGCTCTCGGTCCACGAATCGGTGATGTTCCCCAGTAGGTCGGTGAAGCCGGGTCGGCCGTGCTTCGGCTCGCGCGGAAAGTACGTTCCGACGTAGAAGGGCTTTCCCTCAGGCGTGAGCCAGGCCGACAGCGGCCAGCCGCCCTGACCGGTGACCGCCCCACAGATCGTCTGGTAGACGCTATCGACGTCCGGGCGCTCCTCGCGATCGACTTTGATCGGAACGAAGTGCTCGTTGAGGATTTCGGCGACCTGCGGGTCCTCGAAGCTCTCCTCGGCCATGACGTGACACCAGTGACACGAGGAGTACCCGACCGACAGGAAGATCGGGACGTCGCGTTCCTTTGCGGCTTCTAAGGCATCCTCGTCCCAGGGCTGCCAGTTGACCGGGTTTTCCTCGTGCTGACGCAAGTAGGGGCTTCCCTCCTCCGAGAGGCGGTTCTCGTCGGTGACGCTCATGACTCGCCTATGCGTTCGGAACGGGTAAAAAGCCTGCACGCACTGGCTTATCTCTCAGCGTCGCGGTCAGGGTCGGAGCCCTCGGAGCCGCAATGTTCGGTGTCGTTGGTATCACCGGTATCGGACGAGGAGCCCTCGGGATCGGCCGGCGACGCGTCCGGGCGTCGATCGAGATCCGGTCGAACGTCCTCGAAGTGACGCGCGGACTCGATTTGAGAACTGATGAGCGTGTTCACCTGCTCGCCCCACTCTTCGTCGGGGTGTGTCCGGACGTACTCCGCCCACTGCTTGATGAACTCGTGGCGTTGGCGTCGGATCCGTTCGTGTTTCGCTTCGCGTTCGTCCGATCCGTCCATAGATGGTTCGAGACTACCGAGATAACTAAAATCCCGGGCAACTCACGTCCGTTAGCTCACCGACGAACCGTCCGTAAGCGGAGCAATGACAACGCTTAGGTCGCCCTGGTGAGCGAGATCCGTATGACTGAGATCGCGCTACTGATCGGCGGCGGCGGCCGTGAGCACGCTATCGCACGTGCCCTCGCCGACGACTGTGAACTGTACAACTGCGCGGGCAACCGCAACCCCGGGATCGCCGCGCTCGCCGAAGAAATCGAACTCCTCGACACGACGAACCCCCAGGCGGTCACGGCCTACGCTCGGGAGATCGACGCCACCCTCGCCGTTATCGGCCCCGAAGCTCCCCTCGAAGCCGGAATTGTAGACGCCTTGGAGGACGCGGGGATCTACGCCTTCGGCCCGCGAGAGGAGCAGGCTCGCATCGAGACGGACAAGGCCTACCAGCGACGGTTCCTGTGCGAACACGGAATCCCCGGCAATCCCGACTTCGAGACGTTCGACGACACCGAGCACGCCTGTGCGTATATCGACGACTACGATGGGGATTTGGCGGTGAAACCGGCCGGTCTCACCGGCGGGAAGGGAGTGCGGGTGATCGGCGATCAGCTCTCTGCTGAGGAAGCCAAGGAACATCTCCGGGACTCGGACTACGACCGCGTGGTGCTCGAAGAGCGCCTGCTGGGCGAGGAGTTCACCGTTCAGGCGTTCGTTGCGAACGGCACCTGCGCTACGACGCCCGCGATCCAGGACCACAAGCGCGCCTACGAAGGAGACGAGGGGCCGAACACCGGCGGGATGGGCAGTTACTCCGATGCGTCTCCCTGGCTTCCGTTCATGACCGAAACGGACTACAACCAGGCAGTGTCGATCATCGAAGCCACGGTCGACTCGTTAGAGGGGTACAAGGGAGTCCTCTACGGCCAGTTCATGCTCACCGCCGAGGGGCCGGAGGTAGTCGAGTTCAACGCGCGCTTCGGCGACCCCGAGGCCATGACCACCTTGCCCGTGCTCGACACCGATCTACTCGACGTACTCGTCGCCGCGCGCGAGGGCGACTCCCTACCGGAACTCGACTTCGCCGACCGGGCGACCGTCTGTAAGTACGCCGTCCCTGAGGGGTATCCCGAGAACCCTGCTGCCGGCACCGAAATCGGAATCGATCCTCAGAGTGCCGACAGTGCCGGTGACGCGCTGGTCTTCTACGCGAGCGTCGACGAGCGCGACGATGGGATCTACACGACGACCTCCCGGGCGCTCGCGGTCGTGGGAGCCGCCGACTCGATCGCCGACGCCGAGGAAATTGCCGAAGAGGCCCTCTCGGTCGCCGGCGACGGACTCAGAGTGCGTCACGACATCGGGAAACCCGACCTCGTCCAAGCACGGATCGACCACATGACCGAACTCAGGGACGGCTAACCCGGCGGCGATCGTCCGACACCGACGACCACGTGGCCGTGCTCAACGCCGACGATCGACCCCGGGCGACGACTCGCTCGCCGACTCCGTCCCGCCTGGAGCACCGAATCACTCCTATACGTCCGACCCCTCGCTTCGCTCGTTCGTGTCCGATCCAGACGATCCGCCGCGGGGTTCGGACGATCCTGCCGACCCCGCTGACTCCGCCGATCCCGGCGATCCCGTCGCGTCTACTGGCTCCGACTCCGACCCCGGCGACGCCGATTCCGGTTCGCGTCACGGCCGGACGACGAGCTATCCGACGCCCGGCCCAAGGAACTCCTTGCGCTTCTGGACGCGGGCACGCTCGCCGCTCGTCGTCGCGCGAGTTCCCTGGGAGCGATCGTCGGCCCGGGCGTCTCGTGGGGCCTCGAAGCCACGCCCGACGTGTTCTGGCCGAACCTCATCACCGTGGGCGCGGACGCCATCGTCGGCTACGACGCGACGATCCTCTGTCACGAGTTCCTTCAGGACGAATACCGACTGGGTGAGGTCGTCGTCGGCGAGCGCGCGATGATCGGTGCCGGCGCGATCGTCCTCCCGGGTGTCGAGATCGGTGCCGACGCCCGGGTGGCAGCGAACTCGCTCGTGGCGGAGGACGTCCCCTCGGGAGCGACCGTCGCGGGCGTCCCGGCGACCGAGCAGTGAACCGTGGACTGTGAGTCGCGACTCGTAAGCCGAGTCGATCGACTCCCGATCGAGTCCTCGCCGGTTCGCGTCACGGCCGGACGACGAGCTATCCGACGCCCGGCCCAAGGAACTCCTTGCGCTTCTGGACGCGGGCACGCTCGCCGCTCGTCGTCGCGC
>PXQR01000099.1:0-2176 GCA_003021235.1 Halobacteriales archaeon QH_6_64_20
CGATCCGTTCGCCGGCGTCGAGTCCGTTCCCCAGCGCCTCGTGAACGCGGCCCTCGCCGACGACCCAGTCGCCGGCGAAGAAAATTCCCTCGCCCTCCGCGCGCGAGAGGACATCGGCGTCCGCACCGTTATCCGGGATGGCGAAGCGCCAGGGCTGGACGTCGGTCCAGTCCGGATCGGCGAAGCGCTCGTCGTCGAACAGCTTTCCTACCAGATCGGCGGCCGCGTCGGTTATTTGCTCACCGGGCTCGTCGTAGCGCTCCGTCGACCAGTTCGGTGCCATTTGGGCGATCAACAGACACTCCCCGTCGGGGACGTGCCCGGATTTGCACTCCTCACGCGAGAGCCAGGCGATGTCGTGTTCGTGGTCGGTGTTCACGAGCGCGTAGTAGGGTCGGTCGATTGCAAAGGGGTAATGGAGAACGGCCGTGAGCTGGGTCCGGTAGCCGACCGCTTCGATCTCGCTCACCAGGTCCGCACGCAGGTCCTCGTCGAGTGCCGTTTCGCCGACGAGTTCGGCGGTCTGGGGGGCCGGCGGCGTCAGTAAGACGACATCGTAGCGCCCTGTCCCCTCGCCGTCGGTATCGACCGGCCACCAGCCGGAACCGGTCCCCGCGTCGTCGCCGTCGTCGTCGTTGTCGACGCTTCTGTGTCCCTCTCCGTTCCGCTCGATCGCTTCGATGCGCGTTTCGGTTCGTACGTCGGCGTCGGTCCGGTCGAACAGGCGTTTCGCCAGCTGGGTGATGCCGTCCTCGTAGGTCCACTTGTGCTCGTCCCTGTCCTCTCCCTCCGAGATCTCGCCGTCGGCGTCGAACGTCCAGACAGGCTCGGTGATGTCGACCAAGCCCTTGGAGTCGAGCGCCCCCTCGACCAGCCGCGTGACGCGCTCGTTGTCACTTTTGACGTAGTTCGCGCCGTGATCGTAGACGCAGCCGTCCTTCCGGCGGGTGGCCGCCCGACCGCAGACCCCGCGGCTCTTCTCTAACACCGTGACCTCGACGTCCGTCTTTCGAAGTGCGTACGCCGCGCCCGCGCCCGCCGCGCCCGCGCCCACGATCGCTGCCTCGTGTGTCATTGCCCGATCGAGGGTTGCGAACGTGTAAAGCTTTGAGCTCCGCGTCCCTCCCTGCCGGTAGGCGATTCGTCCGATCGACTGTCGATTCCCCGGCGTCACGTCGACCACTGGCGGGACGCCGACCCCTCGTCGATTCGGTCGATCGGGTCGATCAGGCGAGACAGGCGGCGACGATGTGGAGGAGTTCCTCGCCGCGTACCTCGGTCGCGAACAGGGGAACGCGTTTCACCGCGCGGCCGCGAAAGAGGTCGTCGGCGTCGCCGAGCGCGTCCATCTGCGAGCGGAGCCGATGCCGGCAGAACGGACACGAATCCGGGCGGGGCGCGACGAACGCCCCGTTCTCGTCGTCCGTGTTCCCGTCGTGGTCGTGATCGCTTTCGGACTCTAGTTCCGCGCTCCCCTCGTCTCCACGCTCGCTACCGTGCTCGTGCTCACTGTCGATTCCATCGACATTCGTTTCCGACCCCGACTCGGTTCCGAGGACGGCTGCTACGTTTTCCATCACGCGATTTACCACGATCGTCCCGACGGGGATTCCGAACGCATCGAGGCGATCGAGCAGTCGCCGTGACTCGACCACGCTCGTTCGTTCGGGTACCACAACGATCCTGAAATCCGTCCGCTCGGGATCGGAAAGAGCCGCTTCGAGCGTTTCGAGGCGCTCGCGGAGGTCGCGCAGATCGGCGATCCCGGCCGATCCATCGGTGCTGAACGGTCCCCCGTCGGCGTTCCCGGCTCCCTCGCCGGCTCCGCCGAACCCAGGAACGTTCGAAAACCCGGGGAAACCGGCATCGTCGGCGTCTCCGGGACCTCCGGGACCACCGCCGAACCCCGAGAACATCCCTTCGAAACGCTCGCGAACGGACGACATTCGATCGAGCGTCGCGCTCAGTCGATCGGGGAGTTCGAACAGTCGGAGGGTGTGGCCGGTCGGCGCGGTATCGACGACCACCCGCTCGAAGCGCTCGTCGTCGAGGTACTGGAGCAACAGGCGTAACGCCGCCGCCTCGTCCGCGCCGGGCATCGAGGCGTCGGCCGGATCACCGCCCCCGCAATCAGCGCTGTCGTCGTAGCCGCCGCCTCTACCGACCCCGCCATCAG
>PXQR01000099.1:2271-12197 GCA_003021235.1 Halobacteriales archaeon QH_6_64_20
CCCTTCCCGCCGTAGAGCACGTACTCGGGGGCTTCGATTTCGTTTTCGCTTCCTTCGCTTTCGCCGTCGATCTCCTCGACGGCCTCGACGTCGATGTCGGTCATAGAGCGGGTTGTTCGCGGGCACGGGTGTACCCGTCGGTCACCACAGACCCCATCCGTTCACCACCAACAAAGGGATCGATGGGGACGCTCCGGCGGGAGGCGGTAGCGAGGACTCCCAGCCGAATCAACGTCGCGACAGCGAGGTCAGGTCGAACGCGATCCTGACAGGCGCTCGCGGATCCGCTCGTCGATCTCCTCGGGCGAGGCCGCCCGCTCGTCCCGCGTCGATACGCGACCGTGAACGAGATCGAGCACGCCGAGATCGCTTAATACTTCTCGGGTTCGCTCGCGATCGAGGCCGAGCCGGGTCTGTGCCTCGTACAGAGTGTCCGACGTGCCCACGATGGTCTTCAGCCGATCGAGATCGAGGTCGGCCGGAAGCCCGAACCCGTCGGGAATCGCCACCGGCTCGTCGGTCGATCCGGACGACGCTTCCTCGACCGTCGAGCCGTCCGTCGCTGAATCGTCAGTCGTCGAGTCATCATCGGTCTCCGCGTCGGACGCGCCGGACGCGTCGCTCGAAGTGCCACCGCCGTCCGCAGGCGGGTCGGCGTCCGGGACGGTAGCGTCGTCCGAAGGGTCACCACGAGCGGACTCGATAGTGTCGTCGGGACTCGGGTCGGCGTCGGTCGAATCAGTCGTCGAACCGTTCGACCGCGGCTCGTGGATCCCGTGTTTAATCATGTTACGACGGACGGTTACCGCCGTGACGTCGGCACCGAGTGCCTCGGTCATCTCGTCGAAGGTATCGCGGGAGTCGTATACCTCCCGTAGCCGCTCCGGATCGCGGTGGACCGGCTCGGCTCCCTTCCGTTCCCGGTCGTCGCCATCGTTGCCGTCGCTCCCATCGTTCGCGTCCGCGCCGTTTCCCAACGACATCGACCCGGACTCCTCGCTTACGGCGCGCCCGTTCGCGTCATCGGTCACCGGCCGTGCCGGTGGGATCGACGTGATCGCTACGGCGAGATCGACCGTCAGCCGCCCGTCTTCGTCCACGCTCGCGCTTCGAGCGGTGAGGTCGAGACCGTCGGCGTCAACGTCGTCGAACGGCGAGTCACACACCGAGAGATCGACGACGAGGTCACCCTCTCCCGTCGAGTCCACGCTTCGGGTCTCGACGGTCAGTATCTCCCGATCGGTCGCTTCGAGCCGGCTGATTAGGTCGGTTAATCGCCTGAAACCATCGCTTACAGACATTGCAAGCCACCCATTGACGACGCAACGTATCGTAAGTAAAAGGTAATTATTAAAGCTTTCCGAGGAAACGACCGATCACCTAACGTCCGAGAACGGGTAACCATTACCGGGTGAGATAGGTTCAATCCGTCCAGCGGGCCGACGGTGGGAAACCATCACTTGAAGCGTCGGACGACCGCGAGGAGTCGGAATCGACCGGGACGGCTACTCGAAGAAGGTAGCGAGCCGGCGGGCAGCGTCTTCGACCTCGGGGGTAACGAGCGCAAAACGCATCCAGTCCGCACGCGCGGTGCCGAAGAGTTCGCCGGGGGTGCCGGCGACGCCCGCCTCGTCGATCAGGCGTTTCGTGTTCGCCATCGTTCCCGGGAAGTCCGGAAAGCGCGCGAGCACGTAGAATCCGCCGGCGGGCCGGACGAACTCCGCGCCGGCGCGACGAAGCCCGTCGGCGAAAGCGTCGATCCGGTCGGCGAGGAGCTTCCTGGTAGCTTCGTAGTACTCCGGATTGGTGTTCCGGAGCGCCCGGCAGACGGCGTACTGTGCGGGCCGACTGCCGGCCACGTTGACGAGCATGTGACGGGTTTTGGCGTTTTCGACCAGTTCGTCCGGAAACACCCCGTAGCCGACCCGAAAGCCCGTGATCGCCATCGACTTCGAGACGGCGTTCGTGACGATCCGGTGTTCCGAATCGATCGAAAGGGCGCTCGCGAACGTGTTCGAGAAGTCGAACTCGCTGTAGACCTCGTCGCTGAGGACGATCGCGTCACGCTCCTCGGCGACGTCGACGAGTTCGGCCATCGTATCGGCGTCGTAGACCGCACCGGTCGGGTTGTTCGGCGTGTTGACGACGATCAGGGAGGTTTCCTCGCTCGCACGTTCGCGCACGACTTCGGGATCGATCCCGCCCTCGTCGTCAACCGGAACGTACTGACTCTCGCCGCCGAGCAAGTCCACCTTCCCGGGGTAGTACGGATAGACCGGATCGGTGAGCAGGACCTCGCTTCCAGCACCGCGATCGAGCGCCGCGGCCATCGCGAGGTAGTTCGCTTCCCCGGTGCCGTTCGTCACCACCACGTTCTCGGTATTTACGCCCTCTCGGACGGCGATCTCCTCACGGAGTTCGAGGAGTCCCTCGCTCGGGGGATACTGGAACTGTGCGCCGCCGAGACGCGAGAACTCGCGCAGGCCGGCACCGATCTCGGGGGGTGCGTCCCAGTCGGGATCGCCGCTGACCATGTCGATCACGTCGCCCTCCGCCCCCCGCGCGTACTCCATGAGGTGGAAGAAGAGCGGCTTCTCGTACTCCATGCACCGTTCTCGTTGCCCGCCGCCCTCGCTCTTTCGCTTCCGACGAGCCGAAGGGGTAGCGAACCGACCCGTCGACGAACTGACGAACTAAGGACGCGACGATCCCGGTCGTCGAACCGCGAGGTGGGTCGGCAGAAATCGACGCAGGCGTCCGTATCCCGTACGTCTATAATGCGCGTCGCCGTTGTATCGACATGACCGGCGACGACCGGCCGATCGAACGGCGAGTGGGAACGGCGCTTTCGGAGACCGACGCGACGGTCGCGGTCGCCGAATCCTGCACGGGGGGACTGATCGGCTCGTTGCTCACCGACGTTCCCGGCGCGAGCGAGTACTTCGTCCAGGGACTCGTCGCCTACGCCTACGATTCCCATCGGACGTTGCTCGGGGTCACGAGGGAGACCCTCGACAGCCACGGCGCGGTTAGCGAGGGGTGTGCGAGGGAGACGGCCCAGGCCGCCCGCGATCGCGCCGACGCGACCTGGGGGGTCGGTGCCACCGGCGTTCTCGGTCCCGGCGGCGGCACTCCGGAAACACCGGTCGGTACCGCTTTCGTCGCGGTTGCCTACGCCGGCGAGTGGGAGTCGGGAACCACCGAAACGAGAGTCGAACGCCACGCGCTCGACGGCGATCGTCGGGAACTGAAATCCGAGGTCGCGCGGACGACCCTCCGGATGCTTCACGAGGCGATCATCGCCCGACGGTGAACCATCGGCGAACTCGCTCGATCGACGAACCAGCGTTCGACATCGGCCATCGAGACGGGGACCCCGTCGTCGAGAATCGTCCGATCCATCGAACCGACCGATGGCCCCAGTCAGTAGACGCGGACGTCGTCGAACCGACTGCCGTAGAGCGGATGACCGGGATGGGTCGCCGGCAACCGCGAGCGGAGCACGCGGATCGCCTTCGTGAGGCTGTTTTCGTACCCGAGGTGGGCGAACTCCGCGCCACAGCGCGCCCGGTGGGCGAGGCCGGTCAGGTGTGACACCGATCGAGGAACTCCCGATTTGAGCGCTTCGACGAACGCTTCGACGCGAACGCTCCACGTCCGGTCGACGAGCCATCCCTGCGTCGCGTTCGTCCTCCTTCGCTCACCGCCCGGCCGACCGTTAGCGGAGCGGCCGTCGAGGGAACGGCCATCGGCGGAGCGGCTGTCGGCAGGTTGACCGTGAGCCGAGCGATCGTTGGCCGGGCGATTGGCGGCCGATCGCTCGCCGACCGACCGGGATCTCGACCCACGCGTGAGCAAGGAGTTCGGTTCGACATCGGCACGGTCGAAGGCGGTCCAGGCCTCACCGACGCTGCCGCGCAGATGGGCGTACGAGGAGGCGAACGCCGGCTGTGAGGCGTTTTCGGCGATCCGGGAGGCGCGTCGGCCGTGGTGGGGCCAGAACTTCGGGTTGTAGACCTCGATTCCGTCGACGAGCGAGCGGTACCGATCGAGGTCCGCGGCGTCCAGGCTCACGGTCAGGAAGTCCGGGTGAGGAACGAGCGTCGCCGCGCCCTGATTACGGCATTCGAGCAACGCGCCTTCGAGCGTGATGAAATCCGGTATCGGCTCGCTGAGTCCGATAGCCAAGAGGTGCTTGCGATCGCGCCAGTCCTCTGTAAAGACTTCGCGGGCGGGCACGACGAGTAACTCCGGGTCAGTGTAGATCGCCGCACGGCGCTCGATCTCGGGAAGCGGGGTGAAATGCGGGGCGTAGACGATCGCGTCGAGTCCGCGGGCCTTCGCACGACGCACGACCCGCTCGTCGAGAAGCTTCACGTGCATGTCGGCCCGGAACTCTCCAGTCGTGCTCACTTCCTCGAAGGGTTGACCGGGTGGGTTTTTAGCCGTGCTGATCGACGGCGAGAACTACTGTAATCGATCGTGTGTATGGGCACTGCCCGCGTCGTCTCCCGGACGAACAGGACGCCGTCGTAGGCCTCGGTGACGACGCGACGATCGTGGTGTTCTCCGGTCTCGTCAGGACCGTAGTAGATCGCACCGACCGATCGCATCCGGCGTTTTTCGTCGAGCTACGCCGAGAGCCTCTCGTCGGCGGTCGTCGCGTCGAGATCGACGAACAACAGCGATCCTCGCTCGCCGCCAAGGACGCCGTGAGCGACCCCCGGGGCGGGTCACCGAGCGAGCAGGCTTGTAGCTCGTAGCCGTCGTTGATGTCGGCGAGCGCCTGGAAGGTCCCGCCGGCGAAATCGAACCCGAGCGCGTAGTACTCCTCGCCGTATCGCTCGGCCAGGTGATACCCCATCGACGGAGCGCCCGTTCCGTCGGTCGCGCGGTCCTCCGTTCGACTGACGTGAGCGTTGTGTGCCCAGAGGACGATTCGATCCATATCCGTGTTCGCGTAATCGAGCATCCACGCGATGTTTGCGGCCATCGCGCGGTCGCGGACGGCGATCGCCCGCCCGGAGTCGTCGGTATGCCGTGCGCGCTTGTGATCGCGGGTCCGTGCGAGCGTACGGAGGTGTCGGCGTGCCAGTTGCCACGTCCCGCGGTCGGTCGCCGCGACGTGGGCGGCTTCCTGTATGTCGAGTCGCTCCCCAACGGTCGTCACTACCCGATCGGCGGCGTCAAGGCGCGCGACGCGGGTCTCCTCGTCGTCCGCGAGTCGTCCATCATCGTCGAGCGACGCCGGATCGTCGCCGATCCTGAGTTCCGCGAGGCGATCGGCGGTTCGCAGGTACGAGTCGAGCGCCGCAGCCGGCCCGGCGGTGAACTGGGCGTCGAACCCGTAAAATCGCACGCGATCGCCGACCTCCCGACCGTCGTTGAACGCTCGGAGCCACTCGACGAGCGCGAGTAGCTCCTCAGTGTTCCAGGTCCAGAAGTAGACGTCGGCAAGCGCTTCTTCGGGGTCGCCCTCGCCGTATCGGACGTAGCGATCGAGCGCGAGCGTTTCCGCGAAGTTCGCTTCTAATCCGAACAGCCTCACTTCCTGCCTCTCGACGAGGTATCGAATCAGGCGATGTTTCAGCCGAAAGAACTCCCGCGTGCCGTGGGCCGCTTCGCCGAGACCGATCACGGTTGCCTCGTCGAAGGCTCGCCCTCCCGGTTCGAGGTCCGCGAGGTCGGCTGTCGGATCGGTCGTCGTGAGCGCAGTTCCGTTCGCCGCGAGTCGGGACGCGACATCGTTTGTGTCAGTCGGTCAGTCGTCGGTCGATGCGTCCGCGTTCGTGTCCGAATCGTCCGTCATGTGTCGAATATGTCGTGACTATCCCGTCGATCGTAAGCGGTACGTGCCACACCGGTTGCGGCCGAGCTGGCCGCTAATCGGCGTGGTATCGGACGCCGGGCTACCATTTGCAGCGCTGTTCGCGGACGAGCGAAGCGCCGGAAGCAGTCCGATCAGACGAAGCGAAGGATCATCGAACAGTGAGGGATAACTGGAACGCGAACATAATACTTCGTGATCGGTAGGGTGAAATCGTAGCACATTAGCGCTCTTCGCTGTCCCACGAATCGCTTCGCTCCCCGTCCGTTCCTCGCTGTCCCCACGAACGGAGTGAGTGGGGGATCAGAAGAGCGCGTTAGCGCTCTTCACTGTCTCACGGGTCGCTTCGCTCCCCGTTCGACGTTTCGAGGAGCGGCTCACTCCGTTCACCGCTCCTCGCTATCCAGCACGCGGATCTGGTCGCCGCGCACCGTCACGGGGATCGGGACTGTCGCCTCGTAGAGTTCGACTGTCACCTGATCTTTGCCCTCGTCGATGCGCTGGACGCGGGCTTTCTCGCCCTTGAACGGGCCGGCAATGAGTTCGACGATGTCGCCTTCGGCGATCCCTTCGACGTCGGGTTTCGGCGAGAGGAAGTGTTCGACCTCCGTGATCGAACTCTCGCCGGGAACGAGGTTTCTCGCGTGGGGGATCTCGTCGAGCACGCGTTCTAAGACCGCGTGGTCCTCGGCTTCGACCATCACGTAGCTCGTGAGCGAATCGGGTGCGAGCGCCGCGTGGATGTCGGCTTCCTCGCGATTAATAATCATATCCGCGACGGTACGTTCCTGGCTCGCCGTGGTCTTGACGGCGTACATCCCCATCTCAGGCTCCTCCCGGGAGGACGCTCATGAGCACGAAGATCAGGAAGCCGAGCAGGCCGACGAGCAGGATGCCCGCCCCGGCAACCTTCGATATCTGGGAGAACTCCTCCCAACTGGGCGTACTCGCCAGTTTCAGTACCCGGACGTACGATGCCAAATCGAACGGGACTTCCATACGGCCTCGTAGTGACCGCTGGTTTTTCTATGTATTGGTCGGTGTACCGATCGATGAAACGCCGAAGTACTTCGTTGACGGATCGAGCCACCCGTAAACGGCGGGCCGAGGTCGGTCTCGAAAGCGAGCGGGGAGCCGAGCGCGAACCGGACTCGGATCGTCCGCCGAGCGTAGCGACGGTCGTCGTCGGTCGACGTCAGTGGCGGCGACGAAGAGTCGGAGAGCGGGGAACGAACGGGGGACGATCGAACGGACGGAACCCGGGACAGGACTCGGAAGGCCGAAGACAGGGTGGGCCGAATCGAGCTATTCGAGCACGTCGATGCCGCCGTTGACCTCGGTGGCGGCGCGCTCGCGTCCGGCCTCGCTTTGACCGTAGATCTGTGGCGACTCGACGCCGGTCACGATGATCATCGTCTCCATGCGCCCGTCGAAGCTCTCGTCGATCGACGCCCCCCAAATGATCCGGGCGTCGGGGTCGATCCGGTCGTACAGTTCCTCGACGACGCCCTCGGCCTCCTCGATCGACATGTCCGGGCCGCCGACCACGTTGACGAGGGCGGCGTTCGCGCCCTTGAAATCCACGTCGAGAAGCGGTGATCGGAGCGCCGAGCGGATCGAGTCCTCGGCTTTGTTCTGTGAATCCGATTCGCCGAGGCCGATCATCGCGACGCCGCCGTTTTCCATGATCGTCCGCACGTCCGCGAAGTCGACGTTCACGAGGCCGGGTTTGGTGATGAGTTCGGTCATGCCCTTGACCGAGCGCATGAGCACGCGATCGCAGATCTTGAAGGCGTCCTGAAGCGGCATACTCGGCGCGAAGTCCAAGAGGCGGTCGTTCGGCACGACGATCACGGTATCGGTCACCGCACGCAGTCGCTCCAGGCCGGCGTCGGCGTTCGCGCGGCGACGTTCGCCCTCGGCGGTGAAGGGTACTGTCACTACCGCGACGGTGAGCGCGCCGGCTTCCTGAGCGGTCTCGGCCACTACGGGAGCCGCCCCGGTGCCGGTGCCGCCACCGAGACCGGCGGTGATGAAGACCATATCCGATCCTTTGACCGCGGCGGCGAGGTCCTCGATGTTCTCCTGGGCGGCTTCCTCGCCGATCCTGGGCACCGAGCCGGCACCCCTACCCCCGGTACGTTGGCGGCCGATGAGGATCTTCGAGTCCGCGCTGACCTGCTCGACGAGGTGCTGGGCGTCAGTGTTCGCGGCGATGAGTTCCGCGCCGTGGATGCCCTCCTGTGCCATCCGCGTCACCGTGTTCGCCCCCCCGCCGCCACAGCCGATGACCGTGATGTCGGTCTGGAGGTCTTCAACGACACCGGCGAGTTCCTCGTCGGTCATCGTCCCGGTGGCGTTCACCCCCTCCGGACCGTCGCCGGCCTCCCGGATGGTCCCATCCCCTTCAGCCTCGGCTTCCTCGATAGCATCCTCGACAATCGAGTCCATTACGTTATACTCATGTACGGGGGTTATGTACTTTTCCCTCACGTCCGACGCGAGTCAGACGTTCGTTCGGCCGTCGCCGGCGGGTAAGGAACCTATATCGGAAACCGTCGTTCCCGCTCGACGTGTACCGCTTCCGGGGGGATCTCTCGACCGCCGATCTCGACCGCCTGGCCCGCCGCGAGCCGACCGAACGCCGGTCCCTCCTCGACGCCGAGCGTCCGTGCCCGCTCGGGATCGAAGGCGCTCTCGTGGGCGACGATCGCGCCCTCCTCGCGCTCGACGGCCTCGTACTTCGAGGCGAGAACGTCCGCCAGCGCGTCGACGATCCCCTCTTTCCCTCGCCGGTCGGCGAGGGCGACCCGGCCGGCGACGCGGGTACCGCCCTCGGCCGTGTCGAACCCGAGGGTGCGCTCGGCGACCGCCGCCCGCGTTCGCTCGGCGTCGATGCCCTGCGCCTCGGCCACCAGCGACGCCGGGAGGGACGTGATCGAGAACGGGTCGTCGCCAGCGGGGTCCTCGCTCGCCCCGTACTCTCCGGCTCCGTGCTCCGCGGTCCCGTACTCCGTCGCTTTCTCGCCGAAGCGGAGCCCGTCGTCGATTGACGCGAGACGGTCTTCGAGGGTGCGTACGAGGTCGAGGGAGACTCCCGAACTCTCACGGATCCACGTTTCGCTTACGATCCGATAGCCGAGATCGCGGAGGGCGGTTTCGATCTCGGGATTACGGCCGTCGACGACGGCGTAGCGAGCCCCGCTTCGCTTCATCGCCCGCCGGAGCACCGTCTCGTTCCGGTCAGGTGCGCCCATCTCCCCTATCGCCCACGCTGCGCCGACGTGCCCGACCGCCCAGTCCGTCTCCCGGGAGATCCGACGAAAGCGGTTCGCGTAGTGGCCGCCGCCGAACCCGGCGAGCGTTCGGTCGCGGGTCGGTTCGGTCTCGCGCAACGCGAGGATTCCCCGCGCGACGGCTCGTGCGCCCTCCGAATCTTCCCATTGCGCTTCGTCGCTCCCGAGTTCACAGAAGAGCGAAGGTGTCTCGATCGCGGTCGGGCCGTGGTGGGTACACTCCGTGGCGACCTCGTAGTCCGGCGGGGCGACCTCCTCGAACACGTCGAGCACGCGCTTGTGGGCGTTCGGGGCCGCCCGGGCGAACTCTCCTTCGTAGCCGCCGTATGCCGCCGAACCGAAGTTCCCGGTGTGATGAGCCGAGAGCAACGGGCCGGTGTCGCCGGCGTGTCGGGAGGCAAACGCCAACAGGTCGAGGTCGGCGTCGAAGACCCGATCCGCTCCGTCGAGGCGGATGTTAAGCTCGTCGAAAACGCGCAGTTCGATACCGTCCGTGCGGTGGACGAGGCCGCCACCCTCCGCGTCCGAGCGCGTCGGATCGTCCGACTCCTCCCAGTCGGCGAGATCGAGCAGGTACTCTCCGATGTGGACGGAGGCGCTGTCGGCGCGGCTGACGACGATTCCGAGCACGATTTGACTACCGCCGAGGATCGAGTAAACGCCGTCGCTTCGCGCTACCCCGTGCCTCGCTCCTTCCTCCTCTGTGAGTCGGATCGGCGACCCTCGATCGGTTCGGTCGTTCAGTCGGCCTGTTCGGGCTGTGCGCTACCGGGTCGGATGGCTTCCCGTGCGGTCGTTCTCGT
>PXQR01000100.1:0-11643 GCA_003021235.1 Halobacteriales archaeon QH_6_64_20
TCGCTTCCGCTAACGTCGGTTCGTAGTCGAGCCCGAGGCCGTGGATCCGCTTGACCTCGTCGGTCCATCGCAACTCGTCGTCACGGAGGTCGAGTTCCCACCCGCCGACGCTCGCCAGCTCCTGGGTCCGGGAGAGCAGGTCCGCGTTCCGTTCGAGTTCTCGTCGGCGTTCCTTGCGCTCGGTGATGTCCCGTACCACACAGACCAACCTGTCGTCCGAAAGTGCAGTCAGCGTCAGCTCCTGGGGGAACCGGGTTCCGTCGCGACGCTCGCCCGTGGCCTCCCCGCGCCACCGACCGTCGCGATCGAGCACGGGCATGACCTCCGCCTCGAAGGCCGCGACGTCCTCGGCGGCGTAACACATCTGCCAGCCCTCGCCGAGGAACGTCTCGGGGTCGTCGTAGCCGTACACGTCGGCATGGGCCTGGTTGACGTAGGTGTACTCGCCGTTCGCGTCGAGGATCGCGATCCCGTCCGTCGCGGCAGCCATCGCCGTCGCGCGCTCTTCGAGTTCGCGCTCGCGTTCCTTCTGGCCGGAGACGTCACGGACGCTCGCGAGCATGTGGGTCCGATCGTCGATTTCAAGCGTCGACGCCGAGATCTCGGCCGGAAGTCGTTGACCCCCTTTGGTTCGACAGGTGAGTTCGTCGGTCCACCCCTCGCCATCCGCGATCACCCCCTCGACGAAGGCGGTGAACTGCTCCATATCTTCGGGGTGGATCGCCTCGGGCGACAGGGAGGCGAGTTCCTCGCGAGCGTAGCCCAACATCTCACACGCCCGGTCGTTTATTCGCTGGATCGCCTCGTTGGCCGGGTCGAGCAGGAAGATCGCGTCGTTCGATTGCTCGAAGGTCTTCTCGAACAGTTCCTTCTGGCGTTCGAGTTCGCGCTCGCGCTCCTTCCGGTCGGTGACGTCGACAGCGACGCCGATCACCAGGTCGCTCGTCCCCGCACCGTTCTCGACGGGGCGATACCACGTCTCGAAGAATCTACCTTCGACCTCGACGGTCGAGTGAACGGGTTCCCCGTCGATCGCCCGTCGGACGTTCTCGACGACCTGTGTTCCAGCGTAGGCGTCGAAGGCGGACTGGCCAACGAGTTCGTCGACTTCGAGCCCGAGCCCTTCCAACCCTCGCCCTTCCGAGAGCGTAAAGACCCCATCCTCGTCGAGGGCGAACAGCACGACCGGCGCGTTCTCGATTATCGTTTCGAGGCGCGCGTTCTGGCGTTCTATCTTCCGCTCGCGTTCTTTCTTCTCGGTGATGTCCCGGGCGTGTACCGTCAGCCCGCCTTCGGTCGGGACCGCGCGCACCTCGACCCAGACGTCGAGCGGGGGATAGAACGTCTCGAACTCGACAGTTACCCGTTGGCGCATCGCTTTCTCGTACTGTTGTTGAAAGGTCGTGCCGACCGCTTCGGGGAACTCGTCCCAGACGTTCTCGCCGACCAGTTCCGCTTCGGTCCGTTCGAGTATCTCCTCGGCGCGGGCGTTGAGATGGGTGAACTGCCACTCGTCGTTCAGGACGAAGATCGCGTCGGTGATCCCCCCATACAGCTTCCGGAGCCGTTCGGTCGAAGCCCGCAGGTCCCGTTCGGATCGGTACTGAGAGACGGCGTTGTCGATACGGTTTGCCAGCACCGCGTACTGCTCTGTGCCCGTTTCCTTGTTGAGGTAGTCGGTGACACCGGCGGAGATGGCCTCGCTGGCGATCTCCTCGCTTCCCCGGCCGGTAAAGAGAATAAAGGGTAGATCCGGGTACTTCTCGCGGACCGCTTCGAGAAAGTCCAGCCCGTTCATGCCGGGCATATCGTAGTCGCTCACGACACAATCGACGGACTCGGCAGCGAGGTAGTCGAGTCCCTTGGCGGCGCTCGTCGCCGTGCTCACTGCGAACCGCTCGCGCTCGCGTTCTAAGAACGTCGCCGTCAGATCCGTGCGATCCGGTTCGTCGTCGACGTGGAGGACGCGGATCGTCTCCGATACGGACCTGTTCATCTGCTCGTGTTCGTTACCGGCCTGTTCTTATCTATTTTCGATCGTGTAAAAATACTCGCCCCGGTGTGCTCGCGGCGATCCGGAACCGGCGGTCGGTTTCGTCGACCCGCCGTCTCGGATCGAGGACCGGTGTCGCGTTCGACCGGACCACAACCGCTTTGCGGCGGGCGCTCGCCGTCACCGCCATGACACGGATCGCGGGCCTTGCGGGTAATCGTGGCCGAAACCTCAGCCACATCGCCGACGTCGCGCCCGGCGGGGCCGAGCTGTCGGTGGTCGTCACCGACGACGAGACGGCTCCAGCCTTGGAGAGCGCACGGGATCGGGGGATTCCGGCCGAGGCCGTCCCGCACGAGGACGGAGAGACCCGCGCGGACCACGAGCGCCGGTTGCTCAGCACGCTCGCCGACTACGACGTCGATCTGGTCTGTCTGGACGGGTATATGCGCGTGCTCACGTCGACGTTTCTCGACGGCGTGGACGTAGCGTTCAACGTCCATCCCTCGCTCCTCCCGTCGTTCCCCGGCCTCGACGCCCACGAACAGGTCTTAGAGGCGGGCGTGCGTGTGACCGGTTGTACGGTACACGTCGTCACCGAGGAGGTGGACGGCGGCCCGATCGTCACCCAGGAGTCAGTGCCGGTCTTCGAGGACGACACGACGACGACGCTCAAACGTCGCGTGCTCCACGAAGCGGAGTTCAGCGCCTATCCCCGCGCGGTGCAGTGGGTCGCCGAGGATCGGCTCGAAATCCGTGACGGCGACGTGTCGATCGACGGTGACGACGCTGGTCGTGCGGACGGTGCGGCGGATAGCAACGAGAGCGATAACGACAGTGATAGCGGGCACCGGACGACCCGATTTCCGGCGCGACGGGCGAGGAGCGCCGACCGCTCCCGTACGCTTCGCTACGGCGAGAACCCCCACCAGCGGGCGGCGCTCTACGTCGACTCGACGGCTCCTCACCGTGGCGTGATCGGCGCTGAGCAATCGAACCCCGGCGCGAAGGCGCTCTCGTACAACAACTATAACGACGCCGACGCCGCGCTCGATATAGTGCGAGAGTTCGACCGGCCGGCCGCAGTGGTAGTGAAACACACCAATCCCGCCGGCTGTGCGGTCGACGACTCGTTGGAGAGTGCCTACGAGCGCGCGCTCGCGACCGACCCGATGAGCGCCTTCGGGGGCGTCGTCTCGCTCAATCGCGAGTGTAACGCGGCGACCGCGGCGCGGATCGTCGAATCGTTCAAAGAGGTCGTCGTCGCGCCGGGATACACCGACGACGCCCTGTCGGAACTCGCAGGAGAGGACGACCTCCGCGTGCTCGACGTCGGCGATCTCGCGAGCGACCCGGCACCTGTCACCGAGCGGCCGCTCGTCGGCGGCTCGTTAGTCCAGGAACGCGACCGCCAGCGACTCGACCGTGCTGACCTGGAGGCCGTTACCGACCGGGAGCCGACCGACGCGGAGGTCGCCTCGATGTGTTTCGCGTGGCAGGTGGTCAAAAACACCAAATCGAACGCGATCGTACTCGCCGACGGCACCGAGACGGCGGGTGTCGGGGCCGGACAGGTCTCGCGGGTCGACGCCGTGCGACTGGCGGTAATGAAGGCGACCGAACACGCGGAGGGCACGTCGGCCGACGGTTCGGTACTGGCCTCGGATGCCTTCTTCCCGTTTCCCGACGGGATCGAAATCGCCGCCGAGGCCGGTGTCGAGGCGGTCGTCCAACCCGGCGGCTCGGTCAACGACGAGGACGTCATCGAGGCGGCGGACGAGGCGGGCATGGCGATGGTATTCACCGGACAGCGGTGTTTCAGACACGATTAGGGTAGTTGCGACTGTCGAGAACCGTGTCACTGTGACCGACCCCACGCGTCGACGGGACGAAGCTAAGAGAACTGGCCCCGTCGGTCCGGCGCGCTCACAGGAGAAAGAATATAGAAAACAGGTACGCACAGACGAGTAGCAGGCTTATGCCGATCAGCAGGGCTACACCCGGAGCCAGTGTCCGTTCCAAGGCCGTCGGGTCCGTCGATCCGGTCAGCCAGCCGTCGTCGATGCCGGGTTTCTGACTCACGGTACTACTCCAATATTTCTCCACTGATATAGTATTTACTTATACAGACCGAACATGTAATTAAGTCTCGTTAGGTGGCGGTGACTTACCGACCCGAAACCGGCAACACGAAAACTAAAACGCGCGCCGTGGCCACACTAGGTATGGAATTCCCCGAGGCAGCGAGTTTCCTCTTCGACCTCCGGCGCTATCCCCCGAAGCCGGGCCTCGAAACCACGCGTGACTTGCTAGCCTTCCTCGGCGACCCACAGGTAGACCTAACCGCCGTCCAGGTCGCGGGCTCGAACGGGAAGGGCAGTACCGCCTGCATGGTAGAACGCGTCCTCCGGGAGGCCGGCCTCGACGTCGGTCTGTATACCTCGCCACACGTCGAGAGCGTCCGCGAGCGAGTGCAGGTGAACGGCCGGCAGGTCCGCAAGGAATCGATCGTCGCGTTCGTCGAAGAAATAAGAGAGTACGTCACCGAGCGCGCCGCCGACGGCGATCCCCCCACCTTCTTCGAGACGCTTACCGCACTCGCACTCTTCGAGTTCGACAGGCAGGACGCCGACGTCGCGGTGCTCGAAGTCGGCATCGGCGGCCGGTACGACGCGACGAGCGTCGTATCTCCGCGTGCGAGTGCCGTGACGTCCGTGACGCTCGAACACACCGACTTTTTGGGTGATACGGTCGAGGAGATCGCCGTTGACAAGGCCCAGGTCGCGCCCGCCGACGCGCCGCTCGTGACCGCTACGGCGGGCGACGCGCGCGCCGCGATCGCCGAGGAGGTGGGTGAGACTCTGGTCGTCGGTACCGAGGACGACCCGGACGCGGACGTGTCCGTGCGCTACGAGGGCCGCGACGGGATCGAAGGACGCGTCTCGCTCACGGGTCCGGATTGGGACGTCGAGACCCGGTTAGGATTGCTCGGCGCGCATCAGGCGCGAAACGCCGGCGTAGCGGCGGCGCTCGCCCGGCAGATCGGGACCGGGCTCGGCGTCGAGATCACGGAGGCGACGCTCGCTCGCGGCCTTCGGCGGGCCTTTTGGCCCGGCCGGTTCGAAGTCATGGATCGCGAGCCGTTGGTCGTACTCGACGGCGCACACAACCCCGGGGCGTGCGAAACCCTCGCCGAGACCCTGGGCGAGTTCGAGTACGACGACCTCCATTTGGTCTTCGGCGCGATGTGCGATAAGGACTACCGCGAGATGAGTCGTGTACTCCCAACGCCCGACCGGGCTCTCACCGCGCGACCGACGATCGACCGCGCGGAGGACGCCGCGGCGCTCGCACGCGTCTTCGAGCGCGCGGGTGTGGACGAAATCGACTCGCGAGAGCGGGTCGCCGACGCGCTCGACGACGCATTGAAGGGAGCCGAACCGGACGACTGCGTGCTCGTGGCCGGGTCGCTCTCGACGGTTGCCGAGGCACGCCCTTGGTGGACCCGCCGTGTGACCCGAACGCGGGTCGCCGACCGAACCGACGCCGAGGGAGTCCTCTCCCGGGCCGGCGTCGGCGACCCGTCGCGTTCGATGGTCGAAGACGAACTCGTCCATCACACCGTCGAGACGCACGCGAACGCTCACGAGGCCCGTGCGCTCCGCGACGCGATGGGTCGTCTCGGCGGGACGTGTGCGGTCTCGGCCCTGGAAGCCGCCGATCGCGAGCGCCGCGCGGTAGTTCTCGCCGGGACCCGCGCGGAGTTCGTCCGTCTCGTCGGGGAAATCGAGAGCGGCGGGCTCCCGGCAGTTCGAAGCGACCTCGCCCGTGAACTCCGCGCCCGCCTCGACTTCGACCCCGCCGCCGAGACGACCGACGGATCGGCGGGGTCAGGACCGTCGGAATCGCCGGCGTCGTCGGTTTCGCCGGAATCGAGCGGGGCGGGACGCTCGGCCGACGGCTCGTCTGTCTCCGACTCCGGCTCTAGCTACCCGTGGCACGACCGCACGGCGGTCATGGGGATCCTCAACACGACGCCCGACAGCTTCCACGACGGCGGCCGGTACGAGGCCGTAGACGACGCCGTGAGCCGCGCCGAGGAGATGGTCGCCGCGGGCGCGGATATCGTCGATGTCGGCGGCGAGAGCACCCGGCCCGGTGCCGACCCCGTTTCTGTAGAGGAGGAAGTCGAGCGCGTCCAACCGGTGATCGAACGAGTAAGTGAACTCGATGCGTTGGTCTCGGTCGACACCAGGAAGGCCGCCGTCGCCCGCGCGGCGATAGAGGCCGGGGCCGACGTCCTGAACGACGTTACCGGTCTCGAAGACCCCGAAATGCGCTTCGTCGCCGCCGAGTATAGTGTCCCGATCGTCGTCATGCACTCGATCGACGCCCCGGTCGTTCCCGGGAAGGACGTCGAGTACGACGACGTCGTTACCGACGCGATCGCGGAACTCGGAGATCGACTCCTGTTGGCCGAGCAGGCGGGCATCCCGCGCGAGGACGTCGTCGTCGACCCGGGATTGGGCTTCGGCAAGAGCGCGGCGGAGAGCTTTACGCTCCTCGACCGGATCGACGAGTTCCACGCGCTCGGCTGTGCGGTGCTCGCAGGTCACTCACGCAAGTCGATGTTCGACCTCGTGGGCGCGGGCAACGATGGACCCGCGGCGACGATCGCGGGTTCGGCCATCGCCGCCCAGCGGGGGGCCGATATCGTACGCGTCCACGACGTCGCCGAAAACGTCGCCGCGGTGCGCGTCGCCGAGGCCGCAGATGCCCCCGGACGGTTCGCCGATCGGGAGTAACTACGTCGGCCCGTCGACTCCTCGTCGGGAGCGAGACGAAACGCCGAACACTGCTCGGCGTCGAGCGGTGGCATGGACACCGAACAATCGGGCACCTTCCTCGTTACTCACGCCGAGGACGACTCGGCGGTGCTCAAAAACGTCGATAGCGGGCAGGTCCACGCGCTCGCGTCGAACCCCGGTGTGAGCGAAGGCGACGTGATCGAAGGCACCGTCGGGAGCGAACCCCCGCTGGAAGTGACATGGAACCTCACGGACGTCGAATCGCGCCGATCGATCTCCCTCGACCACAGCGAGGAACCGCCGACGAGCCAGGAACGCGAGCTCGCCGCCGATACCGAGGTCGGCGAGGTCTCCCGCGCGGAGCGAGCCGGCACGGGGGAACTGCACGTCCTCTCGGTGCCGGAAGGGGAGATCGACGAGGCGGTCGCGGACGTGCTCGACGACGAGGGGACCCTCGCCCGTGCGGCCCGCCTCGACGTGAACCGCGTCGAAGTCCGTACCGATCAGGACGAGGGAACCGTCAGCGTCCGCTATCTTCCCTAACCGTTCGGTCGTCACTGAATCGCCGAATCGCTGCGTCGCTGAGTCATTGAATCACCGGGTTGCCGGTCGTCGGTCGCCCCGAGTTCGGTTCGTCCCTGAATGCCGTGAGGTCGGCTATCGTCCGCAGTGGGAAGTGCCAAAACTTATTCGAGACGACTGCTGATGCTCGCCAATGGCTTCGATCGAGGTATCGAGGATCGATTATGCTCGTTACTCCGATCGTCAACTGGCGGCCATCCCGTTGGTCGTGCTCGTGCTCGCGCTCGGCGTACTCGGCGGGTGGTATCTCGCTACCGGCGCGCCGGTGACCCCGGGGATCGACTTCACTGGCGGCACCGAACTCCAGATTCGAGCCGGGGCCTCTGCGGCCGAGATCGAATCGACGCTCGGTGCCGAGTCGGTGAGTCCGGTCGCCTCCGCGCCCGATACCTACCTCGTTACCTTCCAATCCACCGATACCGACGCGATCGCCCAACAGGCCCGAGGAGCGGGCTACGAAGTTCAATCCGTCCAATCGGTCTCGGCGAGTTTCGGCGGGGATACCCAACGGCTCGCGCTCGTCGGTATCCTCGTGGCCTTCGGGGGCATGAGCGTGCTCGCCTTCCTACTATTTAGAACGTTCGTCCCCTCGATCGCGATCGTGATCTCGGCGTTTTCGGACATCGTGGTGCCCCTCGCGCTGATGAACCTCTTCGGCATTCAGCTTTCGTTGGGAACCGTCGCGGCCCTGTTGATGCTCATCGGCTACAGCGTGGACTCTGATATCCTGCTCAACAACCACGTGCTCCGACGGTCGGGCGGCTTTTACGAATCGGCCTACCGCGCGATGCGAACCGGGGTCACTATGACGCTCACCTCGATCACGGCGATGGCGGTCATGGCGATCACCGCCACGCTGTTTGGGATTCCGCTGCTCCCCGAGATCGGAACGGTGCTCGTCTTCGGGCTCGCGGTCGATCTGATGAATACCTACATGCTCAACATGAGCCTGCTTCGCTGGTACAAGTACGAGGGAATCGCGCGATGAGTCGCCTGCGCGAGAACTGGCGGATCGTCCTCCTCTCCGTTTTGATCGTCGCGAGCGCGGTCGCGCTGTTCGCCCCGGGCGTCGGCGGTAGCGGGAGCGGGGCGAACGCCACTAATGCTACCGACACCGCTGATGGCAGTGCCCGAAGCGACGGCGGTCTCACTAACCTCCGATACGGCCTCGAACTCTCCGGCGGGACCCGCATCCGAGCGCCGTTGGTCGGCCTCACCGCGGAGGAAGTGTCCGTCGACGCTAACAACACCACGCAGGTTGCCGCGACCCTCACTGAACAACTGGGTTCGGAGGTGACCCCGACGGACGTCCAGATCAGACCGCGCGGACCGGAGAGCGCGGACGTCGAGGTCTTCGCCGAAAACGTCACTCGCCAGGAGTTCGCCCGGGCGCTACGGGCCGCTGGGGTCGAGGCCTCCCCGGACGATATTCGAAACGGCGTGACCGACGAGACCGTGGGGACGACCGTCGACGTGCTCGAAAGCAAGGTCAGCCAGGCCGGGCTATCGGGCGCGACGGTTCAAACCGTCCAGTCCGGTCAGGAGACCTATATCCAGATCGAGGTTCCTAATGCCAACCGTTCGGAAGTGTTGGACCTGATCGGCGATCGCGGCCAGGTCCGCCTCGTTGCGCACTTCCCTACCCAACAGAACGGGACCACGGTCTATCGCAACGAGACGGTGCTCACGCGCGAAGGGATCGCCTCGATCGGCACCGCCCAACCCGCCCGAGGTGGGAACCCGCCGAACGTGCCGATAACGCTCACCGAAGAAGCCGCCGGCCCCTTCGCCCAAGCGATGCGCCAGTTCGGATTTACGGGGGAAGGAGTCAGCGCGTGTCGGTACGAACCGGGCGGCGACGCGACCGATACCGGGTACTGCCTGTATACCCTCGTCGACGGCCAGGTCGTCTTCGGAGCCTCGATGAGTCCGGACCTCGCGCGGGACTTCGAGAGCGGCGACTTCGAGCGCGATCCGGCCTTTATTATCACCGCAGGGAACATCTCGGACGCCAATCAGCTACAGATCGACCTCCAGGCCGGTGCTTTGCCTACGGAACTCGACATCCAGGGCGAGGGGACGACCCAGTTCATCCTCCCGAGCCTCGGCGATCGATTCAAGCTTTACTCGCTCGTCACGGGTGCTATCGCCGTGCTCGCGGTGAGCGTGGTGGTCTATATCCGGTATCGCGAGGCCCGGATCGCCGCGCCGATGATCGTCACCGCCTTCGCGGAGGTCTTCTTACTCTTAGGTTTTGCCGCCGCCATCGGCTATCCGCTCGATCTATCGGTTATCGCCGGCTTCATCGCCGTGATCGGAACCGGGGTGGACGACCTGATCATCATCGCCGACGAGGTCCTCCAGCAAGGGGAGACCAGCACCCGGCGGATGTTCCGCCGGCGCTTCCGGAAGGCCTTCTGGCCGATCGCCGCCGCCGCGGCCACGCTGATCGTCGCGATGGCTCCTCTTTCGGTGCTCTCGTTGGGCGACCTCCAGGGATTCGCGATCGTCACCATCGTCGGCGTGCTCATCGGCGTTCTCGTTACGCGGCCGGCCTACGGCGACGTGCTCCGAAGCCTGATGACGCGCTGACACGCGTCGTCGTCGCAGTCGAGATCGATCCGTCCGGAGAGCCGAGGGATGACGGAAGCGGTGTAGTTCGGCCGTTTCATGCCCATTAGGCGTCTCCCCTGACCGCCGACCGGGACGTCAGAGCTATGCGGTGATCGCCTCTTGCGAGCAACTCACAGTACGGAACGATCGGCTCACGCCGGCCTACGTTTCGTCCGCGATCGATTTGTGGTAGAAGACCGCCTCGAAGGACTCGCTATCGGTCTCGACGCGCTCGTGAGACCCTTCTTCGAACCCCCGCTTCTCGTAGAGGCGTCGTGCGCCACGTTGGTCCGGGCTCGTATCGAGCACCAGGTCGGTATATCCGTGCTCTCGTGCCCGCCGTTCGAGGGCGGCACAGACCTGTTCGCCGTACCCTCGCCGCTGGAAGGCGGGATCGACGCGCATTCGCTTTAGCTCCGCCGTGGAGTCCGGAAGGTCGCGGACGTACGCCGTAACGTACCCCGTCGCCGGGCGGAACGCTCCCATCGCGACGATCCGTCCGCCGGTCTCGCCGACGAGAAACTCGCCACCGACGTCGATGTAGCTCGCTTCGATGGAATCGAGATCGGCGCTCGGAACGCTCACGCTGAAAGCGTCGGTCGCTCCCATCGCCGCCGCGTCGAGTTCTCGAACACGGTCACTATCAGTAGGGTGATAGTGCCTGACGCGTAGGGCGGCGGCCATGTGGGGCCGTCGCGTCGATTCCGGTAAACCCTCGCGGGACGGAGACGGGAGAACTCGTGTCGTCGGGTCGACGAGCGGTCAAAACTCCCCGAGCGCCGACTGTTCGGCCGCCTCCAGTACGTCGCGGCTGGTCTTCCAGGACGTGCGCGCACACGCCGGCAGAGCGTCGTTGGCGCGGACGAACTCGCGCAGGAAAGTCCGGGTTCGAGGATCGCTCGGATAGCCGCTTCCCACTGGGCCGTACTCGCGGTATCGGTCCCCGAGGTCGGCCACCAGCGAATCGCGCTCGACTTTCGCGAGCACGCTCGCGGCCGCGACGATCGCGTGCGTTTCGTCGGCCCGGTGTTCGGCGTGTACGTCGACCGGGACCGGAATCGCTTCGCTCACTCGGCGAGCGAACCGCTCGGAATCGACGTCACAGGCGTCGACGACACCGCTCGGGTGCACGGCGCCGGTCCACTCGCCCGACGTTCCGTCCTCCCCGGTCGTGTCAGCGTCACCATCGGCGTCGGTGCCGGCATCGAGAGCCCGTCCGATGGCTTCGGCTTGGGCCGCGACGGTGAGGGCGTTCATGTCCGTTTCCGGGTCGTCGATCCGCCTCGGTGAAACGACCGCGATACCGGCTTCGATCCGGTCGTTGTCTCCTATCTCGGCGGCGAGCGCCCCGCGTTTCGCGGACGTGAGCGTCTTCGAGTCCGCGACTCCCGCCGGGAGGGTTTCGGGATCGGCGAGCACTGCGGCGGCGACCATCGGCCCGCACACCGGCCCGCGACCGGCCTCGTCGGCACCGAAGACCATACGCTCGACTCCGGCGGGCGGGCAACAAAGCTGTTCCGTTGGCATCGACTCGGCGATTCCTCGCTCGGTTTCGGGTTCTCCGTTCCCGGTCGGCTCCCGCTCGCGGTTCGGACGACGAACTTCGAACCGCGGCCGTCACCGCCGTTCGAAGCGTACTCCGACGGG
>PXQR01000100.1:11923-14504 GCA_003021235.1 Halobacteriales archaeon QH_6_64_20
GTACCGGCGCATCGCCTCGTCGACGACCTGCCCGGTGTATTCGAGGTCCGGGAGGTCGGCGGTCGTCGGCGCGCTCCCCTCGAGCACCGAATCGAGTTCGTCGTGGAGCCGTGCCTGCACGTCGGGGTGGTGACCGAGCAGGAACCAGGTGTACGTGAGGGCAAGCGCAGTCGTCTCGTGGCCCGCGAACAGGAAGGTGAGCATATTGTCACGCAAGGTCTCGTCACTCATGTCGCCGGCCTCCGCGGCGGTCACGAGCAAGGATAGCAGGTCATCGCCGCGCTCTTCCGGGGGTTCGGCCTTTCGTTCGGCGATGTGACCTTCGACGAACCCTCGAACGTCGGTCAACGCGCGGTTGTACTCGCGGATAGCGGGGTGGGGGACCCAATCGGGGAGGAAGCCGACGAGCGAGGAGACGTCGGTGCGCGTCCGGGTGGCTTCGGCCATCTCACGGACGACCGACTGCCGGTCACCGATGTCGATGCCGAAGAGCGTCCGTGCGAGGATTCGAAGCGTGAGTTCGGTCATCGCGTCGTGGACGTCGACGAGCGCTCCGTCCCAGTTACCGGCGGCCTCGGCGGCGTAGGTGACCATCGCTTCGCCGTAGGTTTCGACGCGCTCGCGGTAGAAGGCCGGCTGAGCAAGCGTCCGTTGGGCGCGCCACGCCTCGCCTTCCGCCAGCAACATCCCCTCGCCGAGCGCTGATCCGATCGATCGGTTCAGGACCTCGCCCTTGACGAACTTGGCGTCGTCGTTGACGAGCACCTGCTCTATGTACTCCGGGTGGGTAAGCAAATACCCCTCGTCGCCCGCTACCTCGAAGCGAACGATGTCCCCGTAGTTCCGGTGTGCTTGCTCGTAGAAGCCCAGCACGTCCCGCGAGAGCGAGAGGGTGTTGCCGAGCAGTGGCAGTCCGTCGGGGCCGGGCGGCGTCTCATGGCGTCGATGTGCCTCGGTGGCCATACGTACCGTTCGATCAGTAGCGAGTTTTCAGTTCTGTCGTATGGACTAGCTTCTTCAAAAGCGAAAAGGCGTGCGAACCATACGGGAGAACGTTCGTGGATAACAATGGTTTTTAGCGCATCATACGACAGTTCAGCGGAACGAACGAATCGCTGATTCGATTTGCCGCGTATCTAACAATACTTCGTGGGCAGAGCGAGTCACTGGAGACGGGGCGGAGACGGAGGTCAGGGCTGGTGGACTGCTACCTAGATGTCGGTTTCGGGGCGCAACGAGAGCGAGGGGGCCCAAATGTCAGCGGCTCCGCAACGGAGACATCCAGGTCAACGCGGCTAACCATCGTCGCCAGCGCCAACACTAATTCGAGGCGGGCGAAGCGTATTCCAATACAGTGGCGCGGACCACCGCCGAACGGGAAGTAGGCGTACTCCGGTCGATCCGTATCGCCTTCCCACCGTGACGGCTCGAACGTCTCAGGCTCCTCCCAGAACCGATCGTCCCGGTGAAGCACCCACTGCGGAATCATCACCTGCGTGCCCGCAGGAATCTCGTACCCGCCGAGCGCGATCGTTTCGGTCGCCTCTCGATTTACTGCCCACGTGGATGGGTACAACCGGAGTGTTTCCCTGACGACGTTCCGTGTCCGCCGGAGTGCGTCGAAATGAGCAGCCCCGAGGAACCCGTCCGACCACCGTCTCGGCCTCGTCGGCCAACGACTCGCGGAGAGTGGAGTGGCGGCTCAGTTCGTACCAGACGTAGGTAAGCATCACTGCCGTCGAGTCGTGCCCCGCTAGTAGTAGTGCCGTCAGGTTGTCCTGTACCTCTGCCATCGAGAGGTCGCCGCGCTCGTGGGCCGCGAGCAGAACCGATCCCACGTCCCCTCCGCCCGGGGAGCATTCGGCGAGCACGTCCGCGACGTAGTCGTCCAGTTTCCCAACGGCCCGGACGAAGCGCCGCTGGGTTGGCGTAGGCACCCAGTCGGGCAGGAGTTGACCGAACCGTCGAGGGTCAGCCCTCTCGACGAGTGCGTCGGCGGCATCTATCACTCCCTCCTCGTCGCCCTGGATACTACCTCCGAGAAGCGTGTCACCGAGGATACGAAGCGTCAGGGGGCGCATCTCCGTCAACAGATCGAGCCGGTCGCCTGCTTCCCAGCGATCGAGGTGATCGGCGGTGCGTTCGGCCATCCGGGTGCCGTATCCTTGGATGCCGTCCCAGGTGAACGCCGGGTGAAGACCCTTCCGGAGCCGCTTCCAGTGGTCTCCGGTATTCGCGGTTACTGCGTCGTCCTCGATACCACTGAACGTCTCCCGTTGCTGCTGGCCGATGGTGAACGCATCCTGGTTCGCCACCAGCACCTGCTCGATGAGGCTCGGTTCGGTCACCATATATACCGACCGGCCTGGAAAGTTCAGGTGGACGACATCTCCCTCCTGGCGGCACTGTTAAATCGAGCGCTGAAGTGAGCGGAGTTCTTCGAGGAAGTGAGCATGCTCAAAGAACTCCTACATGGCGACACAGAAGGCTCCAACGTAGCGTTTTTGAATGAACCGCGCACGCCAACCGGCCCGATCCGGCTGGCGTGCGCTCTGCACGCGGCTTCGACATCGCTGGCGGA
>PXQR01000101.1 GCA_003021235.1 Halobacteriales archaeon QH_6_64_20
CAAAACCAAAAAAACAGCTAAAGACATGCTCGATACGGCCTCTGATTTCATAACGAACTCTGATCCTGCCCTAAATTATAATAATTTAAAAAATTAAGACCTATGCCAGTAGATCACTCGGGAGGTCCCCGACAGTACCTTTCAGAAAGGTGAATCGGTAACACTTCGAGCGCCGATACACAATCCCGGCAATCAAGAACGCCGAGTACGTGTTCGATTTGAAATTACTGAAATAAAAGATGCAAACGGTGACACCGGCTACCTAAATAGTCGGGTCTCCTCTGTCGAGACGGTTGCGCCGGTCGAAAGTAAAACTCTTACCGCAGACGCAGATGACACGGAGAAAAAGTCGTACTCGATTTAGTCCGTCGGTAATTGCTTATGCGGTGATCCAAATGCGCCTGGTAGCGGAGTATAGTACGTGCAGACCATCACAGTAAGACCGGCACACATCGCCTAATTCGGTTGGTGACAAGCTCGTAGAATTGGTTCGTGAAGGACTCCGACGATCCGAACCGAACACAAGCGCTTTGAGTACACTCACCTAACCGGGTGGCGACATGGACGAGCGCACGCGCGCCTATCTCCGCGGGCGCTTTCGCGACTACTACCGCCGGAGCGACGTCTCACTGCCGCCCGACGCCGAGGCGCGCGAGTGGGGCTATATCCCCTGGACCGCAGGACCGGGCACGACGATGGCCCGGCACAACGCCCTATTGGATCTCGGCGATTTCGCCGACTTTCTCACCCGCGAGCGCCCTCAGCACGTCTACTTCTCGGTCGGCCGGTACGACGATCCCGGGGCCGACAGCATGGCCGAGAAGGGCTGGCGCGGATCGGATCTGGTCTTCGATCTGGACGCCGATCACCTGCCGTCGGTCGCGCTCGGCGAGGACTCGTATGCGACGATGCTCCGAAAGTGCAAGGACGCTCTCGGGAGGTTGCTCTCCTTCCTCGAAGACGACTTCGGGTTTTGCGACCTGGAGACCGTCTTCTCGGGGGGACGGGGCTATCACGTCCACGTTCGGGACCCGGGAGTCAGAGGACTCGACCGCGCCGGTCGCCGGGAGATCGTCGATTACGTTCGCGGTACCGGATTACAGTTCGAAGCGCTCGTCTCCGGCGAGGCGGTCGCGGGCACCGCCGGCCGGAAGAGCCCTGCGCGAAAGCGGACGTTCGACACTACTGGAGGGTGGAGCGCGCGCGCCCATCGTCACCTGCTCGATTTCGTCGACGACCTGCTCGTGATGGAGGAAGGCGAAGCACTGGAACGACTCCGGTCCTTCGAGGGGATCGGGGAGGGCCGGTCGGAGGCGATTTTGCGCGGCGCGCGGGAGAACTACGCGGAACTCGAAGCCGGGAACGTCGACATTCACCCGGCAGTCTTCGGGCTCGCCCGACGGCTCGCGGGCGAGGTAGTCGAGATCGACGGCGCGCCGATCGACGAACCCGTGACGACCGACACCAACCGGCTCATCCGCCTGCCGGAAAGCTTGCACGGCGGGAGCGGGCTCGCCGTTCGGCGAATCGCGCGCGACGAGCTCGACGGGTTCGACCCGCTCGTCGACGCGATCCCCGAGACCTTTCGGGGCCAGGAAATCGCGATCGACGTCACCGATCCGGGACTAGTTGAACTGGGCGGCGATAGCTTTATAATCGAAGCCGGCAAGCAAGTAGTTCTAGAATACCTCGGCGTGTTCCTCATGGCACGCGGACGCGCCGAGAAGGAACGGGAACGGTAACGATGGATCTAGAGGACATACAGTCCGCGCGGAGCCGGGAACGCCGGACCGATAGCCTCCAGCCCCTCGCCGACTCGTTTTACGAGGACGCCGGGGCGTTCGTTCGCGAGCTACGCGCGAAGCGTACGGAAGTCGCCGCCGCGGCCGACGACCCGTTCGACTCGCCCGACGTTCGTCGACTAACCAATAGCATCAAGACCGCCGAAAACACCGTCGAGGCGATCTACGAGCGCCGGGTCGGCAAGGTCGTCAAGCTCGCGAGCCTCGACGCCGCCGGGATGACGCCCGACGACGACGGGCTCACCCCCGAGGAACGCGACCTGTTCGGAACGCTCACCGAAGCGATCGAGCACAACAGGAACGAGGTGATCGAGGGACTCGCAACGACCGACGACGGAACGAGCGATCCCACGGGAGACGAACCGATCGCCGACGCCGAACCCGATCCCCGGCCGGAATCGGGTTCCGGATCCGAATCCGACTCCGACCCCGGACTCGAACCGGAGCCCGGCATCGAGTCCGGATCCGAGTTCGATGCCGCCGAAACCGACGCGACGACAGCGGCGTCGCGAACCGCTCACGGAGCGAACGTCGATGGAGCGACCGGTGGGGTCGCCGATCGCGACGCGAACCCGGTCGCCGACGGGAAGGGAACTACGGATGCGGATACGAATACGGATGTGGATGCGGACGCAGTCGGAGCTGCCGACGCGATGGGCGCACCCGCCGGAACGGCACCACGGGAGCCGGGTCCCGGGACCGGTCGGGAGGACGCGAACACCGCGTCGGCCGACGCCGGCGCGCCTGCCGGACCCACGAACGCCGCTCGATCGACCGACACGGTCGATGCGGGCGGTCCGAGCACCCGCGGCGGTTCCGACTCCGACCGTCGTACCGACCCTGACCACGACTCCGGGGCCGAGGGCCGCGATCGGACTGGAACCGGAACCGGAAACGAGAGCGGAACGACGGATCGGGAAACGATCCGGGTGACGCGCGACGTCGGCGAGATCGTCGGGATCGACGAGCGCGTCTACGAACTCGCGAGCGAGGACGTGGTGACGCTGCCGACGGCGAACGCGAAGCCGCTCGTCGATCGCAACGCCGCCGAACGCCTCGATTGAGAACGCTTCGACCGGGCGATCCAGCGACGAGTGCGTCTCCCGACGGACTCGTCTCGGCCAGATGTCACCGATCACCCCCGGCGAGCTCGTTCCGCCGACGATCGCCGCTCGATGGACCCCGCTCGACGGACCCGCTTTCGACGTTTCGCCGCCGGACTAGCCGGTTCGGAACTCGAAACGGGCACCACCGTGTTCGCTCTCACAGGTCTCGATCGTCCAGCCATGAGCGTCGGCGACGGTCTCGACGATCGTCAGCCCGAGCCCGAGCCCGTGTTCGATCGTCGTGTAGTCGTGGTCGAACACCCGCTCGCGTATCTCCGGACGGATCCCCGGCCCGTCGTCCGCGACGTAGAAGCCGGCGTCGTCGGGGAGCGGGCCGACCTCGATTCGTACCTCCGGCCCGCCGTGTTCGACCGCGTTCGCGAGCAGGTTCTCGAACAGGTGCCCGAGGCGTATCGGGTCGGCCTCGACCGCGTACTCGGAGCTCGATCCCGCCGAGAGCCGGTCGTCGACAGTGAGACGGGCGGACTTACAGCCGACGGCCGCCCAGGCGTCCTCGATGACCGGTGCGATCGGCGTTCGCTGAGGGTCGTTTACCGTCCCGCCCTGTCTGACGAGCGTCAGGAGGTCGTCGGCGAGCCGGTTCACCCGATCGGCCGCCCGCTCGACCGGCTGTAGGTACGAGACGTCGCCGGTTTCGCGAGCCAGCGCGACGTTGCCTATGATAACGTTGAGCGGGTTCCGGATGTCGTGGGAGACGACGCTCGCAAACTCCTCGATGCGGGCGTTGTGCCGGCGCAGTTCCGCCTCGCGGGTCCGGAGCTGTGCCTCGCGGCGGACTCGATCGAGCGCCGCCTCGGTGTTCGCCGCGAGTACGCTCGCGAGGCTGATGTCCGTACGGTCGAAAGTGCCTGCCTGCGTGTCGCCGAGGGAGATCACGCCGTGGTCACCGAGCGGTGTGTACATCGCCGCGCGAATGGCACCCCGGTCGTAGTCGTCGTCGGTGTCGTGAACGTCCTCGTAGACCCGAGCCTCGCCCGCCTCGTACACTCGGCCGGCCGGCGTACCGCGAACCGAGTATTCGGGTCGCTCGTCGACTCGGTCGGGCGTCTGGGTGGTCATAGCCGCCGGGACGAGCGTCTCGCCGTCGTCGGCGAGCAACCGGACGACCGTAATCGGGTACCCGAGCACGCGCTTCGAGGCGTCGGCGGCGATCTCACAGACCTCCTCGCGGGCAGTCGCCGTCATCATGGCTCGGGTCGCGTCGTGGAGGGCTTCGAGGGTGCGCTGGCGTTCCTCACGCTCGCTGATGTCCTGTGCCGTCCCGACGATACCCTGTACGCTTCCCGCCGAGTCCGTCGCGACCGATCCGGTGAACCGGTACGGAACGACCTCGCCGGTCTTTCGTAAGAGCTGTGAGTCGACCGTCCGGGACTCACCGGTCTCGACGGCGGTTCCGATCGCCTCCATGATCGTCTCGACCTCCTCGTCGGGAACGAGGTCGGTTGGGTGCATCCGTGCGATCTCCTCGTCGGTGTAGCCGGTGATCTCCGCTAACTGATCGTTCCACCGGAGGTATCGGCCGTTCTCGTCGATGACGTAGAGCACGTCCGGGACCGCGTCGAGGACGTCATCGACGAACGCTCGTTCCTCACGAAGCGTTCGTTCGCGTTCCCTCCGCTCGGTGATATCACGCAGAACACCCACCGTGCCCCGGAACGCCCCGCTCGCCGTTCGCAATACCGTGACGTGGTTCTCATACGGCACGCGCTCACCGTCCGCGGTGAGTAACTCCAACTCGAACCGCACCCCGTCACGTTCGTCGTTGCCCAATAGCTCCCTGATAGCCGTTTCGCCCGCTTCGACGCCGGCCGAATCCACGACGGCCGAGGCGTGCTCGCCGAGCAGTTCCTCGCGGGCGTACCCAGTAGCGCTCTCGAAGGCCTCGTTAAGCGCGCCGAAGCGACCTTCGGTATCGAGAGCGTAGGCGGCGTCGCCGAGCGTCTCGAACACTGTCTCGTAGTGCCGCCACTCTCGACCTCGGTCGTTAGGGAGCGGCTCCGATCCGTCGGTCGCGTCGGCCATGTCTACGAGTTCGCTTCGGTTGCTATTTCGTTAGTCACTATTGTAAATATACCTTCGCACGGCCGGCGATCGCCGATCGACGGAGCGACCGGGCGGGGATCGCCGACAACGCGGCCCGCCGTGACCGCACTGGTCGTGGCCGCTCGGATGCATACAGTTATTAAACCGTAGCACAAAGAACGAAAAGAAATGAGCGTTAGTTCGTCGCCCGATCGGGACACCGGGGTTCTCATCGTGGAGGACGACCCGGACTTAGCCGATCTGTACGCACGCTGGGTCGGGGCGGAACACGACGCACGCGTCGCCTACGACGGCCAGGAGGCATTGGAGAAACTCGATGCGGAGGTCGATGTCGTCCTCCTCGATCGGATGATGCCCGGGCTGTCGGGCGATACGGCCTTAGAGCGCATCCGCGAGCGCGGCGTGGACTGTCGGGTCGCGATGGTCACCGCGGTCGAACCGGACTTCGACGTGATCGAGATGGGTTTCGACGCCTATCTCACCAAACCCGTCGCCGAGGCCGACCTGCTCGAAACGATCGATCGCCTGCTCACGCGTTCGGCGTACACGACCGACCTCCAGGACTTCGCGGCGACGGCCTC
Source organism: Halobacteriales archaeon QH_6_64_20 (assembly GCA_003021235.1). Lineage (GTDB taxonomy): Archaea > Halobacteriota > Halobacteria > Halobacteriales > Halococcaceae > PXQR01. Next base: position 5,554 of record PXQR01000101.1, read on the forward strand.
GAAGAAGGCCCTCTTAGAGGCCGAGAAGTCGAGCGCCGAACTCGAAGCGAACGACGAGTACCAGGACCTCTCCGCGCAGTTCCGCGAACAACAAGAGCAGATGCGTGCGAGCGAGCAGGTCACGAGCGAACACGCCGGGTTCGTCGCCGTGTTGCGCGACATCGACGGCGAGAGCGAGGCCGATGACGACGGCGATGAGGACGACAGTGGGGAGGAGTCGGTGACGCCCGATCCCGACGGCGACTGAACTTTCCCGAGGACTGTTCTCCGACAGGACGCTCGCGCTCTGCTTTTCGAATGCCGTGGATCCAAGGGTACGACAGCTACTCTCGTAGCGTGCGGTCCGGCGAGCGAGCCGCAGGCGAGCGAGTGATTTCCCCGCGAACGAACCGAAGGTGAGTGAGCGGTTTTTAGTGGAGGTTTTGCCGAGCCCACAGCGAGTGACCGAGGGAACGAGCGAGGACCTCGGCAAAAAAGTCCGTTTTAGAAGTCCTCGACGTGCGGGCGCAGATCGAGTTCTAACGTCCAGGCACTGCGGTCCTGCTGGGTGAGATGCCAGTACGACTCGGCGATGGCGTCGGGATCGAGGAACGCCTCCGGATCGTCGACGTCGCGATTCGGCGGGCGGATGCCGCCGTCGATTACGATATGACAGACGTGAATCCCCTGGGGGCCGAGCTCCCGAGCCATCGATTCGGCCAACCCGCGGACCGCGAACTTCGCCGAGGAGAAGCCGACCGCGCCCTCACGTCCCCGGATCGCGGAGGTCGCGCCGGTGAACAGGATCGTGCCCCCGTCCTCGGCGAGCATGTCCTCGGCGGCTTCCTGCGAGCACAGTAAGGCACCCTGTGCCGAGACGCGCCAGGCCTCCTCGAACGCTTCGGGTGAGATATCGGTCAACCCTCGCCACGCGCCGGCGCTGGCGTGATTGACGAGCGTATCGATAGGGCCGGACGCCTCGCGTACCGCCTCGAACCCGGCTTCGACCGCTCCCGGGTCAGTGATGTCGGTCGGCACGGCGAGGACGTCGTAGCCCTCGTCGTCGAGATCGGCTTCCAGTTCGTCGAGGAACTCCGCAGAGCGGGCGAACATCCCGACCGAACACCCCTCGGCGGCGAACTTCCGGACGATCGACTCGCCGAGGCCAGGCCCGACGCCCGCGACGACAACAGTGCGTGTCATGCGATCGCCACGCGCCGCCGGGACAAAAGCCCGCCGACGAACCCGCCGGAGCTAACCGGTCGCGGCTCGAGCACTACCGGTCGCACGCGAGTCCGAACGGCTCCTCGCGTGTTCGCCGGTCGCGTCACCGACGAGCGCGAGCGCCGCGTCACCAGTGTATCGGTTCGCCGGCGTAGCGTCGACCGACTTCGAGTCCGTCACGGAGCCCCTCCTCGACCGTATTCGTGAACGCCTCGACGTCGGCGTCCGGGTCCGTGAGTACGCGCCACTCGTACTGCTGGTCTCGTCGTTCGGCGTCGAACGCGAGTCCCTCGCCGAAGCGTTCGACCGCCAGATACGGAACCGAGTGACAGTTACCGAGCGCCGACCGGCGCGTATAGATCCGCCGACTCGTCGAATCACCCCCGAGGGTCTCGTACTCCCGGGTAACTCCACAGCCGCCGGGGCCGAGACACTCGTTGCAGTGACCCGTGTCGGAAAAGACCCCATCGACCGCCTCGATGGCGTCGGGCGGGCCCGTGAAACGGTCGACGCGCCACATCCCGTCGCTCGTCGCCGAACACGTAATCGTCCCGGCACGCAGGGAGGGGCGTTCGATGAAGATGCCCATGAGCCGATCGGCTCCCGGTTCGTATTCGACCGTGAAGGCGAACTCACGAATAGATTACATAATCCGGTTCAAGAAATAATAGTTGTGGCGACTTACGATCGTCGTGGAGAGCGGCGGTCGTACATAGTGGCCTCTCAGAGGCGTTCGTCGATGAACCCGGTCGCGAGCCAGGCTTCCGCGCGCCGGAGGCGATATTGAAGCGTCGAGCGCGGGATTTCGAGGGCTTCAGCGAGTTCCTCGGCACTTATCGAGCGGGGGGTTTCGTAGTAGCCGTGTTCGACCGCGGCTTCGAGCGCGTGGCGCTGTTCGTAGGAGAGATCCGCCGTACACACTGCCTCGTCACACCAGTGGGTCGGCTCGCCGAGATGACGCAACGAGAGCGTCAACCCATCGCGGAGACCGGATTGGATCACGTCGTAGAGCTCGCCGACCGCGCTGGCCTCGCGCATCAGGATCCGCCACTCGTGTGTGCTCCCGCGTCGAAGCGCCTCGTAGAGCAGACCGTCGCCGAGATGTCTCGCCGCCAGATAGGGGATCGAGTGACAGGCGTCGATGTCGGTCTGGTACAGGTAAATACTCCTGCTCGTCGTATCGCCCGAAAGCACCTCGTACTCCTGGGAGACGTGACACGGGCCGTCGTGGAGACACTCGTCACAGCTCTCGGGATCGAGATAGGGTTGCTCGACGGCATCGATCGCCTCGCTCGGCCCGGCGAGGCGGTCGACGCGCCAGATGCTCGCTTCGGTGACCGAGCAGGTGACGGTCTTGGCCGTGAGCTCGGGATGGGCGATGAATCGATCCATGAGACGGTCGGCCCCCGGCTCGTATTCGACCGTGAAGGCGAACTCGCGCATACCGTATCTTTCGTCCGATGCCAAATAGCGCTGTCGACCGCTATCGTCGCCGGTCGGATCGTTCGTTCGACGCGAAAAACCGATCGATGTGCTCTCGTTTCCCGTTAGCGCCACCGATACCGATCGGAGCGTTCCCAGCGGTACCGGCGTGCGAACCTCCGTGTTTAGCACATACCGAAAGAAACTATAAACGGGTAGGGGCGCTACTACGAGGTGTAGAACGCACCGACAACCGAGCATACGCTCACCATCATTACATTGGAATCCCAAACGATACGAACCTACACGACCGAACCGACCCGCGAAACCGAGACCGCAACCGACGCCCGAACGGGTCCGAGCACCGAGCGCGAGCGCCCGGAAGCCGAGCGCGAGCGTGAAAAGGGCGAAGACGAACTCGTCTGCCCGGAGTGTGGCGGCCGTTTGGAACACGATGCCGGCCACGGCGAGACCGTCTGTCGGGAGTGCGGACTCGTCGTCGACGAGAACGAGATCGATCACGGCCCCGAGTGGCGCGCGTTCGATTCAGCAGAACGAGACCGGAAGAAACGAACCGGCGCGCCGACGACGCGGATGATGCACGACAAGGGACTGTCGAGTCAGATCGGCTGGCAGAACAAGGACGCCTACGGCAACGCGCTGAGTGCACGCAAACGCCAGCAGATGCAACGGCTTCGTACCTGGGACGAGCGCTTTCGCACCCGGAACTCGAAGGAGCGCAATCTCAAACAGGCTCTCGGCGAGATCGAGCGGATGGCTTCGGCGCTCGGCCTCAGCCAGGACGTCAAGGAGACCGCGAGCGTGATCTATCGCCGGGCACTGTCCGAAGACATGTTGCCGGGACGCTCGATCGAAGGTATCGCGACCGCGGCGCTGTACGCGGCAGCCCGTCAGTCCGGCGTGCCCCGAAGCGTCGACGAGGTCGCCGCGGTCTCCCGAGTGGACGAGATGGAGTTCAAGCGCGCCTACCGGTACGTCGTCCGCGAACTCGGCCTCGAAATCGCACCCCCCAATCCCGACGAGTACCTACCCCGCTTCGCCTCCGACCTGGGCGTCAGCAACGAGACCGAGGCCCGCGCCCGCGAGTTGCTCCGAACGGCCGCCGAGCAGGGCATCCACAGCGGCAAGAGCCCGGTCGGCTTGGCCGCAGCCGCGCTCTATGCGGGAGCCTTGTTGACCAATCGGCAGATTACCCAGGACGAGGTAAGCGAGGCCGCCGACGTCTCGACGGTCACGATCCGCAATCGCTATCAGGAACTCTTAGAAGCTCAGGAGATCGGCGTCCCCGCCTGACACTTCCCTTCTCATCCCTGGGCGTATCATAGAACTCACTGACAACGCCTCGGCGCGGACCACCGTATCGGACGCAGCCGCGAGGACGCCCGCCGGGCTACCGGTCGCCCTCGCGGGTTCGGGTCTTTACGGACTCGAAAGGACGAACTCGACTGGAGAGACGATCCGGTCGATCGGTCGAACGCCGGTCGACGATGCGAACAGTCAAAGGTCGACAGACGATGCGAACGTTTGTGTTCGTGCGCGGGCAGTGTCGACCATCGAGAGATGCAGGGTGAATCGAACTGGACCGTAAACGGCATTATAACCATCACACTGATCATCTTAGTTCTCCCGCTGGCTGCGAAGTATCTCGACGAACTGCCGGCCCTCCTCCTATGGATGGTGCTCCTGTACGTCATCTACACGGCACTGAGCGGCGAGGCGATCGATCCTCCCCGACCGAAGTGATGTCGTCCGGCCTCTGTGTGATCAGCCTCCGTATCGAGCCCCGGTGACGCTGCCGCGACGACGGCGCTAAGAACAACCAGCAGCCAAACGGCAGTTCGACAGCGAGACGATTTGGCTGCCGTCTCACGGGCCGACCCTCGACGACGGGGTGGCGGCTCGACTGCGGCGGATCACTGGCATCAACGATGCCGGAATCCGTGGGCCGACGATGCGACGTGTCGATTCCTGCTCATCGCTGTTCGTACTGGGAACCGCGTTCTCCTCGGCCGGCCTGGGCCGTCACGATCGACACGTCAGAGGCTTACTTGCGCCGAACGTGGTAGTGTTATGAGCGGTGCCAGCCAGTCGATCGCTTACCTGCGAGTCGAACACGGTGAGGGAAAGTCACTGCTCGTCGCGCCGATCGGGAGCACCCTCCGGGACGTGTTGCTCGCGAACGGGGTTTCGCCGTATACACGGGCTACCGAACGCCTCAACTGCGGCGGCCGCGGGCTGTGTGCGACCTGTGGCGTTCGGTTCGGGAGCGACAACGACCGGTCGGAGGAGAGCGGTAGTTCCGACGACGGCGAAGACGACGAGAGCGAAGCACCGAGTCCGGAACACTGGCACGATTCGTTGGCCGCCCGCTTCGGCTATCCCCGGTTGTCCTGTCAGATCGAAGTGGAGGGAGACATGCACCTCGAAATCCCCGAGAAGATCGTCTGGGGTTCGCGGCGTCCCGATAGCGACGAACGGTAGCGATAGCAACACGAATCATCCGCCGCCGGTCAGGCCGGACTGGCCCGTTCGAGCACGGCGATGTGACGCGTGAGCGACCGGTGGACCCATCGCTCGAACGTGCTTTCTACCTCCCAGCCCGCTTCGCGCGCCGCCCCGGTCCACGGACGATCACCGACGACGACGGTTCGAGGGGCGAGCCGGTAGGCTTCGGCGAGCGCACTGCGGACCAGCGAACCGAGGTCGCCGGCGATCTTCGACTGGCGGCCGTAGGGCACGTCGAAACAGATCCCGTCGGCGATGCCGTCACGAAGCGGAACGCGGGTTGCATCGCCCCGTATCACGGCGAACTCGCTTTCCCGTCCCTTACCGTCGTCGTCGCTTTCATCGCCGTTTTCGTCCCCCCTTCCGTTCCCGTCCGGGCCACTCGCGCCGAGGTAGCGTGTGAGATTCGTCCGTGCGCCCCGTACCATCTTCGTCTGGGCATCGAGTCCCACCGTGTTCGACCCGACGAGGCCGGCTTCGACGAGGATTCCCCCGGTGCCGCACATCGGATCGACGATCGTTCGTCCCGGGCCTGCCCCGGCGACGTTCACGATAGCGCGGGCGAGCAGTGGGTCCATCGACCCCGGCTGGAAGAAGGGCTTTTCCGTGGGCATGCGCTCGCCGAAGGTCCGGGAACTCTCGGCGACGAGCCAGGCGAGCGCACAGACTCCCTGTGTTCCGTTCTCTCCCGTTGAATCCGTCGTTCGTCGAGCGGTCCGACGGTGCGGCGAAGACGGCCCGCAGTTCGTGGTCCGGCGCGTCGAGATCGACCGCGAACCCGCGCTCGACTAACACGGCTCCGAGTTCGCGTTCAACCTGTTGAGTATCGATTCCCGTTCGCCCGCGGACGTCCCGGGCGCGCACGGCGACGGTTCCTCGTCTACCGATCGACGCGGCTTCGAGGAGGCAGCGTGCGCTCTCGACGGTGGCGTCGGCGTACCCCAGAAGATCGCTCGCCCGTCGGGTGTACGCGAGCCCGCGGACGCGCTCGCCGTCGAGGCCGCGAGCGACCGCGAGGCCGGGCGCGAGCGGGGTGACGCGGCTCGCGACCGCCGCGGCCTCCCGCCTGGCGAAGGGATCGTCTTCCCCCGCCAGTTCGAGCAGATGCACAACCGAAATCACGGACCCGAAGGAGACCATCAACATCGAGAACGTGGTCGCCTCGACCGGGATCGGTCAGGAACTCGACCTCCAGAGCGTGGCGATGGATCTCGAGGGGGCGGACTACGACCCCGAGCAGTTCCCCGGGCTCGTCTACCGCACCCAGGACCCGAAATCCGCGGCACTGATCTTCCGGTCGGGCAAGATCGTCTGCACGGGTGCAAAGTCCACTGCGGACGTCCACGAGAGCCTCAATATCGTCTTCGACAAACTGCGCGACTTGGAGATCCGCGTCGAAGAGGAACCCGAGATCATCGTCCAGAACATCGTCACGAGCGCCGATCTGGGTCGTAACCTCAATCTCAACGCGATCGCGATCGGCTTAGGGTTGGAGAACATCGAGTACGAACCCGAGCAGTTCCCCGGCCTAGTCTATCGCCTCGACGAACCGAAGGTCGTCGCGCTCCTGTTCGGTTCGGGCAAGCTCGTGATCACCGGCGGAAAGGAACCCGTCGACGCCGAGCACGCCGTCGACAAGATCGTCTCCCGCCTGGAAGAACTCGGCCTGCTCGAATAGCTCCCCTCTCTCGCTTCGGCTCTCTGCTTTGCTCTTGTCTTTCCCTGTTCTTTCGGTTTTCTCCGTTCCGTTCGGCTCTTTCCGTCCTTCGGCTCTCTTCGCTCCGTGATCTTTCGACGTTCGACATCTCCCGTGTTAAGTCGGGTCACGGTAGTCGTCCCCTCGCTACGCTTTTGCTAGGAGTCAGTGTAGTTCCGACATGGAACGACGAACGGTCGAGAGCGAAACGGAGTGGGAGTCGGCCGTCGGATACTCACGCGCGGTGCGCGTCGGTTCTCACGTTTCGGTCTCGGGAACCACCGCGACGGACGCCGAGGGAAACGTGGTCGACGGGGACGCCTACGAACAGGCCACGAGAGCGATTTCGAACGTCGAGCGCGCGTTAGAGGAGGCAGGCGCGAGCCTTGCTGACGTCGTACGGACGCGGATCTACGTGGCCGACGTCGACGATTGGGAGGAAGTGGGGAGGGCTCACGCCGAAGCGTTCGGCGACGTTCGGCCGGCGACGACGATGGTCGAAGTGAGCCGGTTGATCGACCCGGAACTAGTAGTCGAAATCGAAGCCGACGCGACCGTCGCCGCTAGCGATAACACTGACGACGCAGACGACACCGACGACGCTGGCGATGGCGTGGGCGGCGACGCCGACGAATCGACCGGCTCCGGCGCGGAGTAGGTAGACACAAACCGCCGGGGACCGACTCGTTCGTATGGTGCTCGTTGCGCAGTTGAACCCGGCGTCGGGGGGTGTTCTCGCGTTCGCGGGCACGTTCGTCCTCGCGGCGCTCTTTTATGCGCTCACGGCACACATTGCGGCGCGCTACGTGCTCGGGACCGTGCCGATCTCCCGGGCGGCGCTCGTCGGCCCGGTGCCCGCGGCGATCGCCCTGTTGCTCCAGCAGTACGGTCCCGCGATCGTGATCGTCGTCTCGCTCGCCGCCGATTTCCTCGCGATCAGGGTCGTCTACCGGCTTCGCTACCGGACGACGGCGATCGTCTCGGTGGTTCATTACACGGTGAGTGCACTGCTGGGGATCACGATCTTCAATCTCGTTACCCTGCTCGGAACGGCACCGGGATAACGGCGAACCGACGCGCGACGGCCACTCAACGGCGAGTGCGGTGGGAGCCTGAGTCCGCTCACCGGTAAGCCGTGGTCGGCCGGGGCACTCCTCAGTGGGCCTCCCGGTCGGCGTGTTCCTCTCGGCTGTGTTCTTCGAGCGCTTCCTCGCTGTCGAAGATCTCCCCACAGGTCGCACACTCGAACTCGTCCTCGCCGCTCCACTCGCCCGATGACATACGTTAGGCCTGCGGCGCGCGCTATAACCGGTAAGCAGGCGTGAGCAGGCCGCTCTATTCGATCAAGCGTTCGCCTGCTCGCCTATTCAACCAGGCGCTCGATCTCGGTCACTAAGACGTCGCTCGCGCCCTCCCGTTTCACGTCGTTGATGACCTCGAAGACGTCGCGTTCGTCGACCACGGCGTGGACGGCCACGAGATCGGTGCCCGCGATGTCCATCACCGTTGGGCCGCCCAGTCCGGGGATCACCTCGCGTACGTCCTCGAGCGACTCTTCCGGAACGTTCATCATCAGGTAGCGCCGTCCTTCCGCCGAGAGCACGGATTCGAGTGCCGTACGGACTTGCTCGGCCTTCGGTTCTTCGACTACGTCCGGACGACAGACCAGCCTGGCGGAACTCTCCATGACCTCCTCGATCACCGCCAAGCCGTTGACCCGAAGGGTGGTGCCCGTCGAGGTGATGTCGACGATGGCGTCCGCGATGTCCACTAAGGGCGTGAGTTCGGTCGCGCCCGAGACCTCGACGACCTCGGGATCGATCCCCCGATCGTCGAGGAAATTTCGGGTGACGCCGGGGAACTCGGTGGCGACGGTCCCGCCCTTTAGATCCGACACCGCGGCGGTGGAACTCGTCTCGGGCGCGGCGAGCACCAATCGACAGCGCCCGAAGCCCAGATCAAGGAGATCGACGAGGTCCGCACCCGACTCGCGGACCTGGTCGTAGCCGGTGACCCCCATGTCGGCGGCGCCATCGGCGACGTACGCCGGGACGTCCGCCGCCCGGACGAATAGTAATGTGACGTCGGGATCGACCGTCTCGGCGTAGAGTCGGCGGTCAGTGCCCTCGGTGACGTGTAAGCCCGCCCGTTCCAGCAGATCGATCGTCGGGTCGTGGAGCCGGCCTTTGTTCGGAACCGCGATGCGCATTCTGGCAGTCGTTTGCGATCCGGTGGGAACTGCCTTTCCATCGAGCGGCCCACGTCGTGCTCGCGGTTCATACTTATCCAGCCTTCCAGCCTCTCTACGGGGCCGTGAGGTCGGGTGAACGCATGCTCAGAACAGGTCGGGTGCAAGCGGGTACTTCCACGTTTCACCGCCAACGGCCTTGACCGCCGCTAGGCTGAAAATCCGAGACCGAGGAAACCTATGACGAGAGCAAGCAGGGCAGCCAGAATCACGAACACGTCAACGATAGCCCCGACTCCGAAGCCGATCACTGCGATTGCGATCCCAGCGATGAAAACGAAAAGCCACCAGTTCGGTGCGTTTCGGGCGTTTGACCTCGCAAACTCGTCGTTTGCTATGACGTACACTGCGCCGACGCCGATGAGTAGGAAACACTAGTCCAAGTAGGTGGACGACCACGCCAATGATCGTCCGTCGTCCAGCCGGCGAATCCGCCCGAGGTTCTGTTCGATGAGACATTCCAGTCCTCTCAGAACTCGATGTTGAAACCACCGCCACCGTCATCGCCCGTATTGGGCATCGTCTCCACGATGGATTCGGTGAACGTGTCGAGACCGCGCGTCTGATACCACACGGTGCCGGGACCCGTGAAATCCATAACGAGCCCCTCGCCACTGAGCATCGTGGATTTCAGCCCGCCCACCCGGCGCGCGTCGAAGTCAACACTGCCTTCCCACGCGACGACGTGATCGTTGTCCACTACGTAAGACTCTCCACGACCGAGGTTAACCGTCTCGATCCCGCCGAACGCCTCGATGAAAACGTTGCCAGTCCCGTTCAACGCGAGCGGGGTGAGGCTCGCACCTGACAGCATCGACTCCAGCCCGCCGAAGTCCGAACCGATATCGATGTTGAGATCGGACGCGAGGTATGCACCATCGACGGCATAGAGGGTGTTACCGTCGAGTTCGTGGTGTTGAATATCGCCGGGCGTCGGTGGCGAGAGCGTCACGGTCCCTGGCTCGCCTTCGGCGGTGAACTCGTTGGCGAACGCCGATTCGCCACCGAGCATCGACGTGGCGGTGCTCAGAAGGCCGTCCCCAGTCGATCCGGTTTCGATCGACACCGACGGCGAGTGACTGACCATCGCTCCGGGTTCTGCCATAATCGTCTCTCCAGCACTGAGTTCAACGACGAGATGCGTGTACGACGGTCGGTGAGTGAGGTTTATCTGCATTTTACACACTGGATGGATTATCCGTACGAATGTATGTAGTCTTAACAATTGAACCTTTCGGACGAGTGATCGGCAACCACTCGTAGGCAAACTAAAGTAGCGCAACACTTCAGCGGAAATCCGGTGAAGGTGTAACGAAACCGCCGCTACTCTCCGAGATCGAGCGCAGCACTAGCTGTCCGGGGAGCTACGTTCCAATCGCTTCAGAAATATGCCCATCCGACAGTATATAGCCAGTTCCGAGTAGCACAAGCACTAAACTGACAAACAGGCCCCACGGGTTCGGTGGTCGGACTCCGAACAGATTCAATCCACCGATTCCCAGCCCAAGGAGGGCGAACGCCACACAGATGAGTATACGCTGGGGGTGCGGACTCGTACAATCGAGTATGTCGTCAAGAGGTATACAACCGGGCCGAAGCGAGGCGATCCAGACGGGCGACCGATGCGTGGAGACCGTCCGGCGAGAGTGATTCTTATCCTGCCTGCGCTCCGACCTCCCGCAAGGAGCCATCCGAGTAGCTCGGTACGGTATGGAGTGCCAGCGCCGCGGTGGGTAGGGTGGATGGTAGTAGGTTCTGGCCCTACGACAATATCATCGGTCCGACATTCACGACAAGTAGACCGACGATGGCCCGCGCAAGAACCCCCGATTGGTCATCGGTCCCGAGGAGTCCGACCGTCGCTATTGGCCGTGTCGCAGGAACCACTACCAAGCCCGCGTAGAACAACAAAAGGCCAGCAACGAGCAACCGGTCGAATACGGTTAGCGATCCTCGCGACTTCCTCGCACGTCTCATCGACTCCCCCTCTCTGCGCTCGGAGCGCTACATTGACGCTTCTGGACGGAAAGGTCGATCCATGACGACGCTTCGGATCGCCGACGGCCAGTACCTCACCCCCGAGATGACCGCCGAAACGGGCGACGTACTCGTTGACCAGGAGTCGGGAGAGATCCTCGCGGTCGGGGACATAGACGACGCCGACGAAACGCTTGACGCCACCGGCTGTGTGGTGATCCCGGGACTCGTCAACGCTCACACCCACGCGGCGATGACCCTACTTCGGGGGTATGCCGACGACGAACCCTTAGAGACCTGGTTGCGCGAACACGTCTGGCCGGTCGAAGCCGAACTCACGTCCGAGGACGTCCGCACGGGCACCGAACTCGCGGCGTGTGAGATGATCCGGTCGGGGACGACCGCCTTCTGTGATATGTATTTTCACGAACCCGAGGTCGCCGCCGTGGTCGAACGAGCGGGTCTGCGTGCCCTACTCGGCCAGGGGATCGTCACCGTCGGCAAGAGCGACGAGGAAGCCGCCGCGGACGTCGAGCGGGGGATTCGCTTCGCTCGCGAGTACCGGGACGGAAGCGAGAACGGCGAAACCGGACCCCGAGACGCCGAGAACGAAAGCGAAAGTGAAAGTCGGAGTGAGCACGAGAGCAGTCGCGGCGATCGCGTCCGGACGGCCTGTATGCCCCACAGCCTCACGACTGTCGGCGACGACGCCATCGACGAGTGCGTCGCGGCCGCGCGCGACCTCGACGTCCCGATTCACTACCACGCGAACGAGACGCATGCGGAGGTCGAACCGATCGTCGACGAACACGGGACGAGACCGCTCGAATACGCCGACGAGAGGGGACTACTCGGCGACCGGGACTTCCTCGCTCACGGCGTGCATCTCGACGATGGGGAAATCGACTTACTGGCCGAACGCGGAACGGGTGTCGTCCACTGTCCGGCGTCGAACACGAAGCTCGCGAGCGGGATGGCCCCGATCCAGGACCTCCTCGACGCGGGGGTTACCGTCGGAATCGGCACCGACGGCGCGGCGTCGAACAACGATCTCGACCTCTTCGACGAGCTACGCGACGCCGCTATGCTCGGTAAACTCGTCGCCGAGGACGCGAGCGCGATGGCCGCCCCTCGAGTCCTCGAAGCCGCGACCCGGGGCGGCGCGGAGCTACTGGGCTTCGATTCGGGCCTGATCGAGCCGGGTGGAAACGCAGACCTCGCGGTCGTCGACTTCTCGGCACCGCATCTCACGCCAGTTCACGACTCGGTGAGCCACCTCGTCTACGCCGCTCGGGGATCGGACGTGAGACACACGATCTGCGATGGGAAAGTGCTCATGCGAAATCGCGAGTTGACGACGCTCAACGAGGAAGCGATACGCACCGAAGCCGAAGAGCGGGCGACGGCGCTCGTCGAGCGAGCCGAAAACGGGTGAACACCGAGCGCTCTACGGCGTAGTCGAATAGCGATGATCGGAGACTTACTTCCAGATGACTCCGTCGAACTGCCCGACGAGGACCGTCTCGCCGGCTTCGTTTTCGAGAACCGCGGTGCCGCTCGCCTCGAAGCGATCATCGCGCTCGATTACCGCTTCGGTCTCCCAGGTGCAAGAAATCGTCTCGCCGGTGTAGACCGGCCGCCGGAAGTCGAAGGTCATCTCCCGGGCGAGGAAAGCGAGATCGCCGCCGATCTTCGTCGGGACCGTCGCCGTGAGCAGTCCCTGGACGATCAGCCGTCCCTCCTCGTCGGGATCCGTGTGGATCGATTGGCGATCCCCGGATATCTCGCCAAACGTGCGGACGTCCTCGGGCGTGAACGTCCGTTCGTGGGTGTACGTGTCGCCGACCTGCGGGACCGATGGCTCGGTCATGCTCGACCGTTCCGGTGGTTGCGTCTTCAACGTAACCCCCCGCTATCCGCCGGAGTGCCGACCGACGGACCGGTTTCGCCAGCGTTTAGACCGTGATAGCCTTCGGGGAAGCTATGGCCGTTGCGACGATCACCGAACGACTCGACGACCCCGACGAGGCCTGGGAGAGCGGGCGGACGAAGATCGAGTGGGCGCGCGAACACATGCCGATCCTCGTCGCGTTGCGCGACGACCTCGATCTCTCCGACCAGCGGGTCGGCATGGCGATGCACGTCGAGGCCAAAACCGCCGTGCTCGCAGAAACCCTCGCCGAAGCCGGCGCGGACGTGGCGATCACCGGCTGTAACCCGCTTTCGACTCACGACGACGTGAGCGCCGCGCTCGATGCCCATGACCGGATTTCAT
>PXQR01000102.1 GCA_003021235.1 Halobacteriales archaeon QH_6_64_20
TCGGCCCGCCGGCGCTCTCGGGGCCGGTCCCGAGGCGTTCGGCGTCGTAGGGCAGTCCCACCGAGACGTTCCAGACGACCTCGCCCGACTCACCGACTTCGACGACGCGGTCGCCGTTCGAATCGACCACGAGGGTATGGCCGTTCGGCAGTCGATCGGCGTCCCGGGGCCACTGCAACGCGGGAGGTCCCCACTGCCACGTCCGCTCCCAGGACCCCTCGTGATAGGCGTACTCGACGACGCGGTTGTTCTCGGCGTCGGCGACGACCACTGCGGGCCCGCCGTTCTCGCGGGGGATGTAGTCGGGGTTGTACGGCTCGTAGAGTACCGATCGGTTGCTGTCGTTACCGAGCGTCCATCCCCCGACGACCGCTCGTTCGGGCGGCCGTTCCGGATCGAGGAAGACGACCTGATCGTGATTGCGAACGCTCGCCATGATCCGGCCGTCCGGCAGGTACTCGACATCGTTCATGTGGGTCCAGTCCTCGATGTAGTACCCGCCGCTGTCGAACGGAAAGGCCGCCGAGGCGTACCACTCCCAGGCGTACTCGCCGGTTCGGGTGTCGACGACGAACACCCGGTTTTCGGTCCGGTCGGCGACGACGTAGTAGGTATCGTTGATCCGGTCAACGTCGTTCCAGGGTGCGAGCTCGGCGCGCGGTGCGACCTCCGCGTAGATCGGCGTGACCGCCCCCGTCGAGAGGTTCACCCGCTCGATGACGTTGCGCGCACAGACGCCCGCCTCTCCCCCTCCGTTGGCTCCGCTCGCTTCGTCCGCTTTGCCCCCACCGTTTCCGCCCTTGTCGTTTCCGTCCTCGCCGTTTCCGTCCTCGCCGTTTCCGCGCTCGTCGGCGAGCCCGCACGCAGAAGCGTTGAGCCGTTCGGAGGCGACGTACTCGACGGTCATCGACCCGGTTTCGGGAGTTTCGTTCCCGTCCGTTCCGTTCATTTGGGTTTCGACCACCGGATCGACGTCCCAGTAGCGATCGTACGTGTCATTGTAGTAGCGAACCGATCCGTTCCGGTCGTAGGCGACGATCTCCGCTTCGGCCCTGGAGCCGTTCGTGAGTCCGAGCCTCGGTCGATTCGAGTCGGTCGTGACGACCGTCAGGCCGCTCGTAGAAGGCTGGGGGGACGATCGGTCCCGCAGACAGGAGCACGCAGACGGCGAATACGGCCCGCAAGGCCGATCGGACCGAGACCATGCCGGGCACAGATTCCCGACCTAATAGAAGCTATCGACACGCCGTACTCGGCGCTGGTTGCTTCTCGCGATACGGCTGTCTCCCGGCACACGCTCTCCGCTCGCGACGATAAGTACACTGAACTCGAAGCGAGATCGAAGACGGATCCAAGCGTTTTAGCGCCCTGTGAGAACCCCTCAGCCGAACCCATCTACGAGGAACTCGATCGAAGCAGTGGGCGCGTTCTCGGCTCCGAGATCCGCGGGGAGTTCACCGAAGCAGAGCTAAATGAGATGCTCGAAGAACTGGAGGCAGTGATCCACGAGGAGGGAGCAGTGCGACTGCTGGTGCATTTCCCGGTGTTCCCGTCGGCCGGTCTCAGTGCGCTCGATGAGGACCCGGTCTCTGGTTCAAATCCACCGCCTTCGCTGTTGCTCACATACGTTCGCAACAGCGAGAAACGCGAACGCAAGTGGGGTCGGAGGGATTTGAACCCCCGATCGACTGATATCTCCGGTGTGCGCCTCGGAACTCCAGAGGGTCGTCAACGCGAAGCGGTGATCAGCCCCTCGCTCGGAATATCAGCCTGGAGTCTCGTCCCGGGCGCGTGCCTCTGGAGTCAGTCGCCATCCCTGACTTGGCCACGACCCCACGTCTACACCTAAAGCGAATCCACTCAAGAGGATTTCGGTTCTCCGGGTCGATACGGACTGTCGGGGTTCCCGGTAGCCAACCCGGCAGTGTAACGGTATTTACTCGGCCCGCTCGAAGCCGACGCTATGAGCGACGACACGGACGAGGACCTGTTCTCCTTGCTCGACGAACTCCGGGTCATGGCACAGGTCGGGCTTCGATACGCCGACGATCCCTACAACGTAGAACGCTACGAACGAATCCTCGCCCTCGTGAGCGAGTGGTACGGTCGATCCGTCTCGCTTCCCGCCAAGGAGGTCCGCGAGCGGTTCGCCAGGGAAGTCGGGTACGTCACGGCGAAGGTGAGCGCCAACGCCGCGGTCTTCGACGAGGCAGGCCGACCCCTGCTCCAGTTACGCGCGAACGATGGCTTTTGGGGGCTTCCCGGCGGTTTCACCGAACCGAACGAATCGCCGCGCGAGACGGCTGTCCGCGAGACCAAAGAGGAAACCGGCCTCACGGTCGAACCGACGGACCTCGTTGGTATCTACACGCGCAAACCGGGCCAGTACGGCCCGCACTCTACCGTCATCCATCTGCATTCGTGTGTCGTCACCGGTGGCGACCTGGAAGCGTCCCACGAGAGCGAGGCGCTCCGGTATCGCCGGGTCGAGGACGTCACCGAATGGCACAAGAACCATGAACGTTTGGCCCTTGACGCCGCCGACTACTGGACCGACTCGACCTGATCACCTCTTGGTCGGCGTCGTTACTCGGCCCGATCGGTTTCTCTCCAGTCACATTCCTGGCACTTCCAGCCGGTGACGTACTCGGTGATGTCGGGCATGTACCCGACTTCGAGGACGTCCTCGCCACACCGCGGGCACTCGCGATCGGCGGTCTCGATGGCGTCGGCGTCCATAACGTCCTCGCCTTCGATGATTTCGCCGAGTTTGGTCGGCGTCACCATCCGTCCCTGCACGACGCGGTTTTCGGCCATGTCGGCGAGTCCGAGTTCGCCTCCTAAGCCTCTGTCGGGACCTCGGATCGACGACTCCGACCCGTCTCTCGACACTTCGGTTTCCAGTCCGAGTAGCGTATACGCCCGCCCCCGATCACAGCCAGGGCGCTCGATCCTCGAAGCGTCCCGGATCGTCGCTTTCGTTCCCGTCGCTCTCGTCGACGGCCACGTCGACACCGTTGTTCGCCGAGTTCCCGTCGTACCCCGTTGCACCGCCGCTCGGTTCGGTAGCGCCCGATCGGGACGCCCCGTCCACGCCGATTCCGATCTCGGAGTCCTCGCCCGGATCGAGGGCGAACAAGCCCGTGATGGCGAGTACCGCGAGGGCGATCGGTGCCTCGCTCGGGACGAGCCCCAGTAGCGACAGCGCGAAGACCCCCAAGGCGACCGCACTGCCGAAGCGGAAGCGATCGAGCACTACGAACTCCCGTAGCCGAGGCCCGAACCACGCGACGGCGAGCGCGAAGGCGATCCCTGCCCCCGCGGCGGCCGTCGCGCGGGCAACGAGCGCGCCGTCGAGAGTCATTACGAGTCGCGCGCCGGCCGGATCGACGCTCGCAAGTAGTCCTAATCCG
Organism: Halobacteriales archaeon QH_6_64_20; assembly: GCA_003021235.1. Lineage (GTDB taxonomy): Archaea > Halobacteriota > Halobacteria > Halobacteriales > Halococcaceae > PXQR01. The sequence continues at coordinate 3,414 of PXQR01000102.1, forward strand.
ATGATCGCACCCGGTCGGGGTAACAGTTCCCCGACGCGTGCGCTCGCGGTTTTGGCGGCGACCGCGAGAATCACCAGCGCAGCGAAGCGTTCGAAGATAGCCAGGTCGACGAGGCCGGCGATCGTCGGCGCGAGCGCCGCTTCGATCGCCGCCAGCGGAACCAGGACGAGACCGATTCCGAGCACGCTCCGGACGTTCTCGCGGGGCGTTCCCTCTAATTCCGCGAGGATCACCGCAACCGTTGCACTACCGCCGAAGACCAGTAGGCCGACTTCGAGAACCCCTAACGGTCCCGACAGTGCGCCGGCGAGGACGAGCGCCGGGAAGATGCCGTCCACCAACGGCAGACACATTACCGTCGCTAACAGTCGCGTGCCGTCGCCCGCGGCCCGCTCGACGCGGAGGGCGACCGGGTGCTGTGAGTTGCTCATGCCGTGCTAACTCGCCCGGCCGTCACCCGTGGCCGACGGGCGATGTGGATCACGATACCCGACACGAGGTCCGTTCGAGACCCCACCGGCAACGGCGGAGCCGAACGAACCGAACGGACCGAACCGGATCGAGGGAACGACCCCTACTTCGTGCCAGTCTCGCGCGAGCGTCGCCGGTGTAATCGAAGTGCGCTCATTAAACGGAGTAAAGCGGGTGCCGGAAGCGGCTACTCGGCCGGCGGTGCGCGCTTCGATCGGACGGGCGACGTCCATACTCGACCTATTATGCTCGTAGGTATAATAATTGTGTGAGATGCGCGGACACGGCGCGGGTATCGCTGTCGGCGGTCGGTACCGATCCGCCATCGCCGTCAGCGGGCGTCGGTCCGTCTCTCGCAACGCTTTTGGACGATCCTCGCACACCCGTTCTATGGGGAGCGATCCACAGGAGCCGTTTTCGTCGAAACTCAGGGTGCCCGAAGCGCTTACGTTCGACGACGTGTTGCTCCGGCCGGCCGAAAGCAGAGTCGAACCGGACGAAGCCGACACGAGTACACGCGTTTCGGCGAACGTTTCGCTCACGGTACCGGTGCTCTCGGCGGCCATGGACACCGTCACCGAAAGCGAGATGGCGATCGCGATGGCCCGTCAAGGAGGACTAGGGGTACTGCATCGGAGCATGGACGCCGAGGCCATGGTGCGCGAGATCGAACGGGTCAAGCGCGCCGACGAGCTGTTCATCCGCCGCGAGGACGTCGTCACCGTCGGACCCGAGCAGACCGTCGGGACCGTCGACGAGACGATGGAGCGCGCCGGGGTTTCGGGCGCACCGGTCGTCGACGAGGACGATCGTGTCCTGGGTATCATCTCCGGAACCGACATCCGGCCGTATCTCGGCATCGGCGAGGGCGACCCAGTACGGGAGGCGATGACCGACGAGGTGATCACCGCTCGTGGAGACGTGAGCGCCCGCGAAGCCCTCGAACTCATGTACGATCACAAGATCGAGCGCGCCCCGATCGTCGACGAGGACGACCGGCTGACGGGCCTGGTGACCATGCAGGGCATTCTCCAGCGCCGCGCGTACGACGACGCCGCCCGCGACGCCGACGGTTCCTTACGGGCGGGCGTCGCGGTCGGGCCCTTCGAGACCGATCGGGCGCGTGCGGCCGACGAGGCCGGTGCCGATGTCCTATTCATCGACTGCGCGCACGCCCACAACCTGAACGTGATCGATTCCGCGAGGGAGATCCGCGCGACGGTCGATGCCGACGTGGTCGTCGGCAACGTCGGCACCCGCGAGGCGGCCGAGGACGTCGTCGACTTCGCCGACGGCCTCAAGGTCGGGATCGGGCCGGGTTCGATCTGCACCACGAGGGTCGTAACCGGCACCGGTATGCCCCAGATTACGGCGATAGCGGAGGTCGCCGACGTCGCCGCCCGACACGACGTGCCCGTGATCGCCGACGGCGGAATCCGGTATTCGGGCGACGCGATCAAGGCGATCGCCGCCGGCGCGGACGCCGTCATGCTCGGCTCCTATTTCGCGGGCACCGACGAAGCACCTGGGAGAGTCATCACGATGAACGGCAAGCGCTACAAACAGTACCGGGGCATGGGTTCGGTCGGGGCGATGCGGTCGGGCGGCGGCGAGCGCTACCTGCGCGACGAGGAAAACGGGGAGAACGAGGGCGAGGCGTTCGTCCCCGAGGGCGTCGAGGCCGCCACGCCGTACAAGGGAAGTCTAGAGAGCGAACTCCACCAGCTCGTCGGCGGCATGAAGGCCGGCATGGGCTACGTCGGTGCTGGGGAGCTCCCCGAGTTCAAGACCCGTTCCGAACTCGTCCGGGTCTCGTCGGCCGGCCAGCAGGAAGGTCATCCCCACGACGTGGTCATCACCGACGAGGCACCGAACTACAGCCCGAACGAGTAGCCAGGTCCGTTCGGCTTCCGCCGCGAGCCGCCTCGTTCGGCGGGTGTCGATCAGTTCGCGACGAGCCAGTCGCCCTCGAGCGCGAAATACCCGATCGCTTCGGTGGTGTGGTTCGTCTCGGAATCGGCACTCCGTTCTTCCTCGACGACGACCTCGATTCCCGTGCGATCGCGCGCGAGCGAGCGTACCGCGGCCGTATCGTTGCCGTCCGCGGTCTGTGCGTCACAGAGTACGGCCGGCGGCGCGTCGTAGGTCCCCGCGAAGTCGATCGTATAGGGCGAATCATCGACGGTATTGGATGTGCGCCCGGCCTCGAACGCGGCTCCGTCTACCGTGCCGGTTCCCCGTTCGACTGCGAGATAGCCGACCGTTTCGGTGACGTGAGCACCGTTGGCCTCCTCTTCTTGCACCCGACAGTCGAACTCGCTCGTCGAGACCGCCTTCTGACGGGTCACGACCGCCTGTCCGCCGTTGTGCGTCTGGGCCGCGTTGAAGACGACCGGCCGATCGGCAAAGGACTGATCGAACGGGACGCTTCGGCCGTCGTCGTCGTCGAGTTCCGTGGTGCCGGCTTCGACCTGTGTACCGTCGGTTAGTTCGTGCGTGCCGGCCTCACACACCACGTACGGAACGGTTTCGGTGGTATGGCTCCCGTCGAGGTACTCCCACTCTTCGAGTTGGAACTCGAAGCTATTCGACGAGGCGTTCTTGACGCGCGCATGGACCGGTTGGCCGCCGTTGTCGCTCACCGGCCCCATCAGCACCACCGGATCGGCGTACGACTCCCGTAGCGATACCGTCCGCCACGCGTCCTCGCTCGCCTGATCGAGTGAGAGGGTTCCGGTCTCGCCGATGACGTTCGTCCGGTCGGGATAGCCGTACAGCGGGCCGCCAGCTCCGACCGCGAGGTAGCCGATCGCTTCGGTAGTGTGGTTCGTCTCGCTGTCGGCACTCGTCCCCTCCTCGACGCGAACTGTCGCGCCGGTCCCGTCGAGCGCCGTCCGCCGGAGCGCCGCCGAGTCGGGACCGTCGGCCGTCTGCGCGGCCGCGAGGAAGACCGGATCGCTCCCCTGTTGGCGCGCGAATCCGATATCGTAGGGACCGTCGTCGACGGTATCGGGCGTTCGCCCGGCTTCGAAGGCAACGCCGCCGGCCGTTCCGCTTTCCCGCTCGATGGCGAGATAGCCGACGGTCTCAGTAGTATGAGCTCCGTTCGCTTCCTGTTCCTGGAGACGACAGTCGAAGCCGTTCGTCGAGACTGCTTTCTGACGGGTCACGACCGCCTGCCCGCCATTGTGCGTCTGGACCGTACTGAAGACGGCCGGTCGGTCGGCGAACGACTCACTGAACGAGGGGCTTCGACCGTCGTCGTCGAGTTCCGTGGTGCCGGCCTCGACCTGCGTACCGTCGGCCAGTTCGTGAGTGCCGGCTTCGCACACGAGGTAGCTCACTGCCTCTCTCGTGTGTCCGCCGTCGAGGTAGTCCCACTCTTCGAGTTGGAGTTCGAAGCTCGTCGCACCGACGTTTCGGAGGCGAGCGTGGACCGGATGACCGCCGTTCTGACTTACTGGCCCCACGACGACCACCGGATCGACGTAGCTCCCCGTAAGCGTGACTTCGCGCCAGGTTCCTTCGCTGGGTTGGTCGAACGAGAGGGTGCCGACCTCGCCGAACGGGGTCGGCGCGCCGGCGAGCGCGCCTTCGACGTCGACGAGTCCGTTCCCGCCCTCGTTCGCGCTCAGTCCGACGTCCTCGGCGGTGTCGCGTAGTCGACCTCGCGCGCCGCCGGGATCAGTAAAGTCACCCTGGTTCTCGGCGTTCGGCACGCCGAGCGCCATGAGATGGGCGGCTGCCCCCGCGACGTGCGGACAGGCCATCGATGTGCCGGATTTCGTCCCGTAGCCGCCGGGGATCGTCGAGTAGATTCCCCTACCCGGCGCGGCGAATTCGACTTCCGAACCGGTCGAGGAAAAATCCGCGAGCGAGTCATCCCTCGTGGTGGCGCTCACGGCGATCACCTCCTCGTAGGCTGCGGGGTAGCCCACACAGTTCGTACAGGGACCGCTGTTGCCGGCAGCTGCGGCCGATAACACCCCGCGATCGTGGGCGTACCCACAGGCGTCTTTCAAGTACTGCGTGCTCGGTCCGCCGACGCTCATGCTCGCAACGTCATATCCCTGGTCAGCAGTCCACCGGAGGCCATCGGCGACGTCGCTCAGATACCCGCTCCCGTTTTCATCTAACACTTTGACCGCGTGCAACGTCTCGCTAAGACCCGTCCCGACGACGCCACCGGAGTCGTCGACGGCAGCGACGATGCCCGCACAGTGGGTGCCGTGACCGTTGTCGTCGTCCCACGGCTCGTCGTACGAACCATCGGCCTCGACGAAAGCCCTGCCGCGCCCCAGGTTCGCGCGCAGGTCGGGGTGATCGGAGTCGATGCCCGTATCGAGCACCGCGACGTCCGCCCGCGCCCCAGTGTAGCCCTCTCGGTCTACCCTGTCGGCGTCGATCCGGTCTATCCCCCAGGGGGTCTGCTGGGCGAGCGCGACCGCCTTTCGGTCGCGTTCGACGTAACTCACGTCGCTACGCGTCGCGAGCGCGTTCGCGCTCACCGCGGGGTACTCGCCGACGACGAGCCACCCACGTTCCTCCAAGTCGATCGCGTTGTAAACCTCGACCGCGCGCTCGGCCGCGCGCTCGGCCGCCGCGCGGGTCCGTGCCCCAACGACCCGGCGCTCGGTCTCCTCCTGAGCGCGCGCCCGTCGAGTGCCGATTCCCGTCAATCCGGCGGCGAACACACCGACGAACTCCCGCCTGTTAAGCATGTCTTACTATCGGCTCGCTACCGGGCATAAAATCACGCGAGCGCGAGTACGAGGCCGCTAACGGGTCGGCATCAGGCTACTACAGTAGGTTTACCGCGATGGGCTTCGGACCGATGTCTCGGGCCGACGTGTTCGGGCCGGCACCGCCGAGTCGGCGCTCCTCAGCCGATGTAGCGCAGGTTGTCGTCGCTCGGGGCGCTCATTCCCCCACCGCCGCCGCTACCTTCGAGTTCCTGGATCTGTCGAACGACCTCTTCCATCTCCTCGGCCCGGTCCTCGAGCGACTCGAAGCCCACCGAGAAGCCGAGCGCCTCCTGTAGGACCGAAAGGACGGCTTGTGCGCTCTTGGGGTCGACGAGATACCCCGACGTCTCGCCCATGAGACACGCGGCGTCGAGTCCGCGCCGATCGCCGAGTCCTAACACGAGTCCCGAGACGCCGACGATCCCGCCGGCCGGTTCGTCCTCGCGGAACTCCACTCCCACTTCTTCGAGGTCCTCGACGAGGTCCCCGGAGGTAACCGCCCCGATCACGTCGTGGTCGTCGACGAGTTCGCCGGTCGGCACGCCGCCGAGCGCGAAGAGCCGGGAAACGCCCGCCGATTCGGCGACGTCGAGCACGGTCTCGGTGAGCCGGTAGTGGCCGACCGTGTCCTGGGCCTGGTGGTCGCCCGTGAGCACGAGCAACTCGTTGCCCTCGTCGGGCGTCACGGCGTGAAACTCGAGACAGGCCAACTCCACTCCCTCGTCGGCGACGCTGACCTGGGGCGGGAAGTACTCCGAATACACCCGTCGCACGAGTTCGCTTTCACATTCCTCGAGCAGGTGTTCGGCGGCGAGCTTGCCGATGTGACCCACGCCTGGAAGCCCCTCGATCAACACTGGTTCGTCGAGGTCGTACTCCGCGACCGTCTCGATATCGAACTCGTCCATGGGCTAGTCCCGATCGCGCGACCTAAGAGCACGTCGGTACTCGCCGTACGAATCGGCAGGGTCGAACGGTGCGGGCGCGCTGTTGCTAGCGTCGCCGCCACAGACGGGGCAGGTAGACCCGAGCGTATAGACCGGCCGGTCGTGTTCGTGCTTCCACGCGCTACAGACCTTGATCGCCGATTTCATTCTCGATCGCTCCCGTCGTCCCTCGAACCCCCGATCGTCCGCCCTCACTTCTCGTTTCCTCGCCGGTCGTCGGTTTCCAGAACGGCGCTCTCCCGGGGCGGCGCTTTCTTAGAGCGCCCCTCTCGGGTCCCGTGTTCTCCTGAGTTCGGCGCTTTACTCGTCGTCGGACCGTCGCTCACGGTGGAACTCGCCGGTACCGCCGCGCTCCTCGATAAAGGCCGCCGCACGGTCGGCGCTCGATTCGAGTTCGGCTTCGGCGGTCTTGTAGTCAGGCGCGTCGACCCGGATCCGGTACTCCGGTGCGCCGACGTACGCGACGTCGAGTTCGACCCCCTCGGGGACGTCGCCGTTGCCCTCGGCGGCTTCGAGCGCCCCGCGAACGGTATCGACGCCGTCGGTGTCGAAACTCCGGAGGTCGACGTAGCCCGTGATCGTCACGTAGGGTACCGAGACGTTCTCGCGGGCGGTCTCGACGATCCCCGCGACCTCTTCGCCCTCGAGATCGGCACCTTCGAGGGCGTCCTCACCGCGGATCGCCGCGGCCTCGAACCCCTCGTACAGCGAGCCGAACTCCGCGAGCAACTCGTTCGCGATCGCGCCGAACTGCTCGTCGGTGACGTCCTCGCCGAGCGCAAGCGTCATCCACTTATCGGCCTTCTGTTCGTTCTTCCACTCCTGGATTTTCTCCTTTCGCTGGTGGTCGTTGACGTCTTTTATCGACAGGTCAACCTGCCGGGAGTTCTCGTTGACGTCCAAGACCTTACAGACCGCCGTCTGTCCGGGCCGAACGTGATCGCGGACGTTCTTGATCCACCCGGAGGCGACCTCCGAGATGTGGACGAGGCCGCGTTTGTCCTCGTACTCGTCCAAGTCGACGAACACGCCGAAGTCCGCGATTTCGTCTACTGTGCCGACTACCAGGTCGCCCGAATCGGGCCAGCCGCTGTATTTCATGTATCTCCGTTCATCGTTCCGAACTATTAGTTCGTTGTTTGTCGGTTCGTTGGTTCGTTGGTCGATCGGTTCGCCGGTTCGTCAGCCGGTCAGTTGATCCGTTCGCCCGCGGTCCTCGACGGTTTCGACGACCTCGCCCTCGAAGGCGGCTTTGCCGCCGGTCGGACGCGAAAGCGCCGTCCCACAGACCGCACACGCGACCTGCGTCGAGGCTTTCCCGAAGACGATCTGTTCGTTCTCACAGTCCGGACAGCGTACCCGGTAGAAATTGCCCGCCATACTACTCCTGGAGGTCGAGTCGGCCGGCGCGCCATCCCTCGCGCAGGTGAGCTTTGCCGCAGTTCGAACACCGGTAGGTGAGGTCGGTCTTCTTGGTGGGTTTGTCCCCCCCAGGAACCTTCGAGAACTTCCCCGAATTGCCGATCGTCGAGGTCTGGCGCTCGCGCTGGCGGCCCTGGACCTTCGTCATCCCCGACGCCTGGCGGGTGCGGACCTTCTCGACCTCTATCTCCTGATGGCTATTGCAGTGTGGACAGTGGGTCCTGAATCGTCGTGGCATCTCCATGGATATCGACCTTGGCGAAAGAAACGGGTCCCCGTTGAAACCCGTTTCGTCTCCCGTCGCGGCGACGGAGCGGAACGGACGCCTTCGAGCCCCGGCGAGCTATCGACCGGCCAGCACCTCTCGGTTCTCAACACGGTCTCGAAGCGTTTAAGCGCCGTTCGGGCGGATTCGATGCATGAAACGGCTCATCATCAAGGGCGATCCCGGGGTCAGGAAAGGCGGGATCATCGACTACGACGGCGACGAGCAGGTCCTCTTTCAGATAAACCGCAACGGCGAGTGGCACGGTCCGGACCGTATTCAACTGTGGTGTGTCATCGGGCCCGAGGACGAACGCAAGGACTTCGAGCGCCGTAACTTCATCCCGATGCACTTGGAGGTCGAATCGATCGACGCCGAGGCCGTCGACGTGATCCAGCGAAAGGGCAAACCCAGAGCGTAGCGCCGAGGCGTCGTGATCCGAGTCCTGGGGACCGAAGCGATGGACGAAGGCGCTATCGAGCGTGCGAGACGGGAAATCGAGGACATCGCTACCGGGAACGACATCGAGATCGAAGAGATCGTCGTCTATGGCTCGCGAACTCGTGAGGCTACCGTGAGAACAGCGACCTCGATGTCGTTCTCGTAAATCCCGACTGGGAGGCCGTCAACTACTACGCCCGTCCCGAACGGTTCAATGTCGGGTGGCCGTACGACGACCCCCATCGATCGACACCGTTCCGCTCACCCGCTGAGTTCGAGCGACGTTTAGGTAATGAGTACGACGTCGTTCGAACCGCCGTCGAAACGGGCGTCGCGCTCGAAGCTCCAGAGGCGTAATTTTCGGCTCGCTGTTCGTCGCGGTCGGTGACTCCTCGCATCCGCGAGCGGTTCCCCGTGACTGAGTGCCGTTAGGCACGAAGGAGCGGCCTTTTTAGTGCAAGGGTCGTTCCCGTTCGCTCCTTGCAGTCGCTCACCTCCCACTCCCTGCTCTCGTTCGCTCGCTACCGCTCGCTCACGAGAACAGATTTTTGAAGGAGTGGTGCGCGAACGTAGTGAGCGTACCCGACGAGAAAAAGGTGCTAGGGCAGATTCACGCCGTGGCGGGCGAGAAAGGCGCTTACTTCCTTGATGACGACCGGGCTCGCGATGATCCGGACGCCCTCGTCGCTCTCGTCGAGCGTGAGGGTAAAACGCGCTTCGAGGTCCTCACGGACGTCTTCGGCCACCGCTGGCGGGAGGACGATCTGTGTGCTGTCGCGAAAGGCCGCCGGATCGGATGGCACAGTTAGTAGTACTTTCCCCGCCGTATGTACGTACCGAAATTTTCCTGCTGTTCCGCTCCACGATCGGGCGACCGGCCGAGCGCGATCCGAGGGCTTTTTTCGCGCGTGGAGCCCGATACTCGACCGATGGGCCTCGAAGGAGAGATCGAGGCGATCGAAGAGGAGATCGCCGAGACGCCGTACAACAAATCGACCGAGGCACATATCGGCCGGCTCAAGGCCAAACTCGCCGACAAGAAAGAACAGCTGGAAACCCGAACGAGCGCCGGCGGCGGTGGGGGGTATGCGGTCGAGAAGACCGGCGATGCGACCGTTGCGATGGTTGGGGAACCGAGCGTCGGGAAATCCACCCTGCTCAACGCACTGACCAACGCCGACAGCGAGGTCGCCGACTACGAGTTTACGACGCTCGACGTGAACCCGGGCATGCTCCAATACAAGGGTGCGAACATCCAACTGCTCGACATCCCCGGACTCATCGCCGGCGCGGCCGCGGGTCGGGGTCGCGGACGGGAGGTCCTCTCGGTGGTCAGAACCGCCGATCTCGTTCTGTTCGTGCTCTCAGCGTTCGAGATCGGTGCGTACGAGCAGTTACGAGCCGATCTGTACGACAACGACGTCCGTCCCGACGGCTCGAAGCCGAACATGACGATCGCCGAGACCGGCCGCGGCGGCATCTCGGTGACGTCGAGCGCCGACCTCGACGTCGACGAAGGGACCGTCCGGGAAGTCCTCCGGGAACACGGCTACGTCAACGCCGACGTCACGATCCGTGAGCCGCTCGATGTCGACCGGCTGATCGACGGCACCATGGACAACCGGGTCTATCTCCCCTCGCTCGTCGCGGTGAACAAAGGGGACCTGATCGACCGCGAGTACTTAGGAACCGTTCACGAGAACCTGCGCGATGTCGGGATCGATCCCGACGAAGTGGTTGTGATCAGCGCCGAAGCCGAGAAGGGCCTCGACGCGCTAAGGGAACGGATCTGGGCGGACCTCGACCTCATCCGGGTCTACATGGAAAAGCCCGGCCGGGGCGTCGATTACGAGGAGCCGCTCGTTCTCCGGGCGGGCGAGACGATCGGGGACGCCTGCGAGAAATTAGGGGGTCGCTTTCGCGAGCGCTTCCAGTTCGCCCGAGTAACTGGAGCCTCCGCGAAACACGACGGCCAACAGGTAGGGAGGGACCACGAACTCGCCGACGAGGACGTCCTCCGGATCACCCTCCGTCGGTAGCTCCCGATCGTCCCCACCGCGGTTCATGGCGACTCGCGACTGCCGACGATCGCTCACGATCGTCCACACGGTCCGTGATCGTTCCGGATCGCTCGCAACTGCGCACGACTACCGCCGACCACCGACGATTCACACCAATGGTTTACGGAACACCGGTTCGGCGACTACTCGCGGTGGTCCTCGTCGGGGCGATACCCTGGACGGTGCTTGCCCTCGGCGGGGAGTACACGCTCGTCTTTGGGTTCGGACTGTTCAACACGAACCCACCTCAGCTCGTGACGATCTACGAGTACCTGTTTCGTTTCACCGCCGGGCCGGCTACCCTGCCCGATTATTTGCTCGCCTGGCCGACGAGCTTGCTTCTCTACTGTGGCGCGCTTGCGAGCGCTCTCGGAGGTGTATTCGGCTTCGAGGACCGCCGGGTGACCGCCGGACTGCTGGTGTTCGCCGGTTTCACGCAGGTCTCGGTCGCGCTCGGGCTCTCGCGGGCCCTCGGTCGCCTCGCGATCCCGCTCGGAACGGGCGTATTGTGGGTCGTCGCCTGGTGGTTCTACTGGCCCGACCTCCGAGGAACGGTTCTCGCCTCCGAGTGACAAACGCTCGTCGATCGCCGATAGCGGAGGATACGTGCGGGCGAACGCCGCCTTTCGTACGTACGTCCGTCGAAAGTAGGTTTTTATCGAGACGATCGTACACGAAATCGTGAAGCAGATCGCACGCGCGCTGAGCGCGTTCCGGGCTACGCCCTCTCCGGCTACGGGGGTATACGTGTTGCTCGCGCTTTCGGGCCGGCGCGGGTTCCGAGCCGCGGGACGACTCCGGCGTCGCGTCGTCGACGCGCTGGCGTCGTTTGATTCGGCGTCCGATCCCGGTTTCGAGTTCGGGTCCGAGTCCGAAGCCGAAACCGTCGCCGCGCGGTGAACCCGTCGCGCGACCGACCCCTGGGCTTCCCGACCTCTACCGGTGGCGCGCTCGCATCCGAGACGCTTCTCGCGTCCGCTCGATTCGGGTTCGATCGACGCCGATTCGATTCGAACACCGACCGTCGTCCCGACCGCACCGCGCGATTTCGACCCCGATCCCGGTACGTTTTTGACTCGGACCCGCGTCAGCCGAGTCATGGATGCCGTACTCGATCACACGATGATGCGCGTCGAGGACCTGGAGACTTCGATCGACTGGTACACCTCCCATCTCGACTACGAGGAGAAGGGCCGAGCGGAGGCCGATACCTTCACGAACGTCTTCTTGGGGCCCGAGAGCGTCCACGATCAGGGCGCCCTGCTCGAACTCACCTACAACCACGACGGCCGGACCTACGAGATGGGCGACGCGTGGGGCCACATCGCCGTGCGAGTGGGCGAAGACGAACTCCAGTCGGCGTACGACGAATTGATCGAGGGCGGCGTCGACGATTATCGCGATCCCGAAAGTTGCGATTACAACTACGCGTTCGTCAAGGATCCCGACGGGCACGAGATCGAGATCGTCAAGCGAAACTACGGCGAGCGCTGGAGCCTCGATCACACGATGACCCGCGTTGAGGACGCCGACGAGACGATCGGCTTCTGGACGCGGAAGTTCGAGTACGAGACCCAACCCGAGGGCAAGTGGGAGGCCGAAACCTTTGCGAACTACTTCGTCGCGCCCCGCGATAGTCCACGAGAAGCGATGAGCATGGAACTGACCTACAACTACGGGGACAACACCTACGAGATGGGCGACGCCTGGGGCCACGTCGCGGTTCGGGCCGACGACCTGCACGAGGCCTGGGACACGCTCATGACCCGCGGGGCAGAGGACTATCGCGATCCCGAGAGCTGTGACAACCAGTACGCCTTCACGAAGGACCCCGACGGCCACGAGATCGAGATCGTCCGCCGGTAAAAACCAGGTACCACAACCCGGACTCGGAACTCGAACACCCGTTCGTAGGATTCGCTGTCTTCTTTGCTGTTGTACTGTCTATCGTAAGTCTTTGTGCAACCGGGGCCAGATAGTGTATGAGAACTTCTCGCCGACAGTATAGCCCTTTCTCAGCCGGTTTCGTCGTTCGATCCACCCGTCCTGATCCGTCGCTCGGCGGCGTTTAGACACGCCTCGCGGTCGAAGTTCTCGATAATCTCCTCGGACTCGGCACGGGAGATGTCCGTTAGTTCCCGGGCGTGAGTAGTGACGTTCGGGATCGCCCGGAGGGCGTTGTCGATCACCGGGACCTGGGCATGCCGCGCTGACCGGGAGAAGGGGTTGAGGTCGATCACGATCTCGGTTTTGCCCATCGCGGCCAGCGCCTCGGCGCGATCGCCGTCCTCGATCGGGACGAGTACGACGTCGGCGGCGTATATCCCCTCGGCGTCGACCTTCCCCCGTTCGCTCGACAGTCCCGGGATCCGCTCGGTCGGGTCGAGCCCCAAGACCTCCTCGGCACCGTGCTCGCGCAGGTGGGATGCGATGGCCTCGACGCGTTCTGCAGTCCGGTCGAACAGGTTCACTTCGAGTTTCGCCTCCGTGACCGACGCGAGTTCGATCAGTTCGTCGGGGACCAGCGCGGCGGCGTTGCCGTTTACCGACAGTACCGGGCGATCGGCCCGGAGGAGGTGGGCCGCCGCGACGCGTTCGGCACGCGCGGCACTGTCGATCGTTCCCTCGCCGAGCAAGTAATCAAAGGCCTCGCCGCGGCCCTCCGCGATCAGCCCCTGAAGGCTCGTGATCCCCTTCTCGACGCCGTCTTCGATCCGGTGGCGCGTCACCAACGACTCGTAGCGCGGGTGATCCGGCGGGATGTCGATCTCGCTCATATTGTTCGTGGCCTCCCTCGGACGGGCGCGGGTATCAGTACCGTGGTCGGGCTTCTCGCCCGAACGTAGCTCATCGATCGTCCGTTGTGAACGCCCGAGCTACGTTCAAGTACCCAAACTGGTATGTCGGACCTGCAGGTGCGCGCCGAAACGCCTCACGGTCGGCCCCCGATATCGGAGTACGATCACGGAGTTCCTATGAACACGCCACCGGCCGATCGACGCGACGAGTCAGCACCGACCGACGAGGGGAAGGCAAACGTCAAAGGTAACCCCGATACGAGCAGGAACATGGACACGAATACGGACGGGGGCACGGGCGGCAACGTCGAATCCGAAGCGGCCGCGGGATCGATCGAGGCCGACGCCGACGCGACGTCTACCTCCGCGGAGACGATCCTCGCCCGGACGATCGAGGAGGGACTCGCCGAACTCGAACGTCCCTCGGACGGACTCTTCCTTTCGGCGCTTACGGCCGGGTTCGAACTTGGGACCGGACTCTTTTTCATGGCGATCGTCTGGACGTTTACTACCGGCGTCTACGCCGAGCCGACCCGGGAGTTCGTCGTCGCCCTCGCGTACGCGAGCGGCTACGTCTTCGTCGTGCTCGGCCGCACCGAACTGTTTACCGAACACACCACTCTCGCCGTGCTCCCGGTGCTCGACGGACGGGCTTCGTTCGGCGAACTCGGGCGGTTGTGGGGTCTCGTCTACCTGGGGAACATCGTCGCCACGACCGTCTTTGCGGCTGTCGCCGTTGCGCTCGGGCCGGCACTCGGCGTCGTGAAACCCGCGGCGTTCGCCGGGATCGCGAAGCTCGTGACCGCCCATTCTCCGGCGGTATTGTTCGCCGGCGCGGTGTTCGTCGGCTGGCTCATGGGGCTGCTCGCCTGGCTCGTCGAAGGTGCGGAAAACGACGGCGCTCGGGCCTTCGTCGTGATCCTGATCACCTTCGGCATCGGGATCGCCCATCTTCCCCATCCGATCGCCGGCAACCTCAAAGCGCTCATGGGACTGTTCGCCGGGACCGGCGTCTCGCTTGCCTTCTATGGCACCTTCCTCGTGACCACGCTCTGTGGCAGTGCCGTCGGCGGCGCGGTCTTCGTTGCCCTCCTCAAATACGGCCACGTCGTGCGCGGCCAGGACGATCGCGACGTTACCGCTCGCTTCTGATCTCGACGGGCGATCGACGACCATCGGGACGGCTGTCAGCGCATATCAGTTAGCGCACGCCGGCCGGCGTATGTCAGCCAATGCATGCTATACTGTCTGTCGTAAGTCTTTGTGCAACCGGGGACAGATAGTGCATAAGAACTTCTCGCTAACAGTATAGCCAATACGGATCGGTTCACGTCTTCCGGCGGTCGTTTGCGGGTACGAAAGCCGTTTTGCCCCTTTATCTCGTAAGGAGAACATGAAATCGAACCCGTTAGCGGGCACCCCGTCATGAGCACCGAGTCGAGCGATCCGACCAAACCCCCCCCCAAGCCTTACGAGGACATCCTCAGCTAGCAGATCGAGTCGGCGATGACCGAGTTCGAGCGTTCGACTGAAGGGCTGTTCCTCTCGGCGCTGTCGGCCGGCCTCGACCTCGGGTTCGGTCCGTTGTTATCGCCGCGATGCTCACGCTCGTCAGCGGCGTGTACAGCGAGCCGCTCACCGAGATCCTCGCGGCGAACACGTACACCGTAGGCTTCGTTTTCGTCGTGCTCGGCCGAACCGAACTGTCTACCGAACACACCACCCTCGCCGTGCTCCCGGTGCTCGATCGACGGGCTTCGCCGATCGAACTCGGGCGGCTCTGGGGGCTCGTCCTCGGCGGGAACCTCGTCGGCGGCGTGATCTTCGCCGTGGTGATGGTCACGGTCGGCCCGGCCTTCGGCATCTTCGAAGTAAGGACGCTCGCCGCGATCGCGGGCCCGTACGTTACGCACAGTTCGGGAGCGCTGTTAGGTGGGGCACTCCTGGCGGGATGATTAATGGGGCTTCTGTCCTGGCTCGTGCTCGCCGCCCGCGATACGATCAGCCGGGTGTTTTTCGTCTGGCTCGTCGCGTTCGTGATCGGCCTCGGACACCTGCCGCACATCATCGCCGGCAACATCGAGATGCTCGCCGCGCTGTTGGCGACCCCGACGGTGACGCCGATAGCGTACGCCTAGTACCTCCTGATCGCAACAGTAGGTAACACCATCGGCGGAACGGTGTTCGTCGCCCTGCTCAAATACGGCCACATCGTCCGCGAGAGCGACGGTGCCAACACGTCGATCGGCCGGGACGACTCGGAGCCCGAAGGCCAAGCGGAGCCCTGAGACGTATCCGCGCTTCGCATCGGTGACCGGGATCGACCTCAGTCGTCGGCCATCGTGGTACGACCGGTCGTCGCGCCGCTACGCGTCGATTCGGGCTCGTTGGCCAGGAATCGAACCAACAGGAACGCGAAGACGAACTTCGCGCCCACGTCGAGCAGGCTGTAGAGCCACGAGGTGATCGCGAGGCCCGTTACACCGCTCCCGAACAGTACTAATCCCTCGGAGCCGAGCGCCCATACCACCGGATACCCGACCCAGAGTACGATCGTCAGCGTTCGGAGCGTGTCGAACAGCCCTTGAACGTCACTGCTCTGTTCGGCTGCGTCCTGGGGCCATTCGACGAGGAGAACGTAGAGCACGACGACGAAAAACGCCGAGCTAAGCAGGAACCAGAACCACCGCATCCAGACTGCTCGGGTGGTAAACACGGCCGCGAGCCCCGTAACGCACATCAGGACGTCGAAGACGATCGCCGTCCCGATCTTCGTCGGGCTCGATCCGGCAAGCAATCCCAACGCAAGCAGGATCAGCGGTGTCGAGAAGGTCCAGGTGAGATACCGACCCCACAGCGTAACGACGTCACCCCGGCCGGCGACGTCGAACACACCGATCGTAAGCCCGCTCGCGAGCCCGAAGTAACTCGAAATCGAGACCGCCGGAATACCGATCGTGGCGACGAGCATCAGTCGTACCCGCGAATCCTCGACGTCCCGACCCATGTAGACGAACGCCACGAGCGCGACGCCCATGAGCGCAATCATGACCCACAGCGAACTCGAAAGCAGTGGGTTCGACAGTGCCTCTCGTACCGGCGGTTCTAATTGCAGGGGAGCAGTGGCGATCGCTCCAGCCAGCGAATGTAGTACGTTCATTCGTGTCCCGTTCCTAACGTCGAAAGGGTATGAATATACCGCCTGTGGCATGTGACCCGCGTTCGGACACGCCGAGAAGGGCATCGGACGGTTCGACCGTGGCGACCGATGTCGCCCCTACGTCGTCTTACAGGTCCGCGTCGTTCGCTCCTGTCGCCTGGCCCGTTCCGGGCTCTCTCGATGGACGACGGACGACGGACGACGCTTACGGGCTCGATCGACAGGCCTCTCTCGCGGAACTCGGGCGGCTCTGGTGCTCGTCTACGGCGGGAACGTCGTCGGCGTGGTCTTCGCCGCAGTAACGATCGCAGTCGGGCCGGCCTTCGGAAGCTTCGAGTCGAGCGCGCTCAGTACGATCGCCGAACCGTTCGTCTCACACAGCGCGGCCGCTAGAACGCGATCGACGCTCCAATGCACCGCCGCAGGGGTCGGCCGCCGTCGAGCACCCGCGGGCTCGATTTCCGAGCGGGACTTACGGCGTCGAATCCAGGACGAGGTGAGTTACACGCCGTGACGGCGCAATTTTTTAGCAACCGCGTCCTGTCGTAGCAGGTATGCCGGGCACTGAGACGGTTTCGCTCCCTCTCGACGAATCGGTAGTGAACGCACTCGACGAAGAGATCGGATCTCACGACCTCTCGCGCCCGGAGTACATCCGATATATCGTCGAAGTACGCCACGACCGAGCCGAACTCAAGCAGGACCTCGACCGAGCGACCGAGCGCGTCGAGGAACTCGAAGGGAAGCTCCGGCGCACGACGAACCGGAACGACGATCTCCGCCAGGAAAACGAGAGCCTGCGGCGTGAACGGAACGAACTACAGCGCGACCTCGAAAGAGCCGAGTCACGGGTCGAAGAACTCGGACGACGGCTCCGCGAGGCGACCGAACCGGGGGCCGAGGGCACGTCGGGACACGAGGGGAGCCGAACCGACGGCGAGGGCGGCGAGCGCGAAAGCGGCGACGAGGAAAACGGAAGTGCCCGACAGGACGACGGAGGCGACCGACGGGACGACGGGACGGCGAACGGGGTAGCTAGCGACGACGAAAGCGAAACGGGAGCGAGCAACCGAACCGGAGAGGAAAGCGAGAACCGCGACGTGGCCGAGGAGGCAAGCGAGGCGACCGATAGTCGGACGACGAACTCGGCGAAATGTAACGCGAACGAACACGGGACGGACGAACACCGGGTGGACGACCGAAACGAGCGGGCATCGAACGAGACCGGAGAGCGGGACGGGGACGAACTGAAAGCGTGTGCGGCCCGACTCGAGACGTATCTCGGTTGAGGGTATCGAGGGGGAGATACGAGCGAGAGCTGACGACGAGAGACTATAGTAGCGGGAGCTACGCGGGACACCGTGTCCGCGAGAGCCGAACATCGGTTCTTCGGTCCTAACGCTCGCGCAAGCCGTAGCTATATATGAGTTCGAAGAGCATTCGACGGCCATGGATGAGAGCGGGACCGACGGAAGCGAGAGTCCGATACAGGGCGTTGCACTGATTCCGGACGGTGGCGAGAGTGCGGACGATGGAAACCACGAGAACAGCGCCGAGAGAGCAAAAGGAACAGAACCGAACGACGAAGGAGGACAGGTAGAGCAGGAGAGCAGTGACGAGAGCGAACAGGACGATGACAGGAGCGAAGACGGGGAGGACGACCAGGAGCCGGCCGAGGCCGAGAACGAGGAAGGCGATGAAGGCGATGAAGGGACGTACGATCTGACCCTAACCATCCAAGCCGAGGATGGCGAACCCGTCCCGGGGGCGACCCTCACAGCGGAGCGTACCGATATGGGTCTCGTCGAGGGGTTTCGTGACAGTCCCGCACAGGACGACACCGACGCCGACGGTCGAGCCTCCTTCGAGTTAGAGGAGGGCGAATACAGCATCGAGGTAGAGGCCGACGGCGAGGAGACCGAACGAACGGTAGCGATCGACGGCGAGGACAAAGACGTCACACTGACCGTCGACATCGCAAGCGAAGAGGAAAGCGAGGAGGACGAGGAAGACGGGGACGAGCGAGCGGGACCGAAACAGGCGGAAGCCCGTATCGCCGAGGACGAAACCACGGAACACGGAACTCCCCGTGGGGCGACGGTTCTGTATCTCGACCTCGAAGGCTTGCTTCTCGATTTGTTGGGTCTCGAGGTGGACCTCCACGAGGTCGTACTGGACGTACGCGCGATCCCCGGCGAGGGAAAGCTGCTCGGGAGCTTGTTGTTCGGAGTCGCGAACCTGTTGAGCCCGCTGTCGACGCTACTCAACCGGTTGCTCAACTCGGTTCTGGATCTCTTGAGCTACCTGCTGTCGCCGGTGAGGGGAGTCGCGAGTCGGATCCGAAGCGCAATCACAACGCCGATCGGCTGGTTGCGGAGCTTCGTGAGCCGTCTCGTGAACACGCTCACGGCGCCGATCAGCGCTCTGCGCGGGGGGCTGTCGCTCCCGGAATCGACCGCGGAGCGAGTACGGCGGATCAAGCAACGACTCCCGTCGCTCCCATCGTTGCCATCACTACCATCGCTTCCGTCGTTACCGTCGCTTTTCGACCTGTTCTTCGGCAGCGACGAATCGGAGACGAACGACACCTCGGAGGAACGGGACGGTACGGATTCGGAGGAAGAAACCGAAGACGAAGGCGAGTCGAGTAGCGAGGAACCCGCCGCCGAGGCCCAACAGTCCTTCGGCGACATGTCCGACGAGGACCTCCAGTCGTTCGCGAACCAGCTCATGGACGAACTCGACAGGCGGGACGCGAGTAGCGAACAGTAGGGTCGATCGAGCCACACCGGCGAGGTCGAAAACAGCCGGAGACGTTATATCGAATCACGGCAACACGGGTCATATACGAGCATGACCGAACGACCGGAGTCGAACGATCGACGGAACGAAGCGGACAAGGAGCATCTCAGGGAGACTCGCGACCAACTCTCGGAGTTCGTGAACGAGGGTGACGAACGGGACGAAGGGCGATCCGGCGATTCGGAGTCGACCGAATCCGAGGACGGTTTCGAAGGGGACGCGACCGGAGGAGACACCGACGAACCTGAAGGCCGAACGCGAGGGAGTAACTTCGTGGTCAAGGTAGCAGTACGGGAGCGGATCGAGGGGCTGGCCGTTGCGGACGATTTTTACGACTCGTTGGACGAAGCGGTCGGCGAGCTCCTGAGCGACGCGGCCCGGCGCGCGGAGGCGAACGGACGCAAAACCGTCCAGGCTCGTGACCTGTAGCTCATCGGTTCCCGCCTTCGATAGGTCTCCGCCGCCCGCACGAAAGGGAACCCCCCACTGAAACCGCCGCCCTCCGACGATGATCGGACCACGTCCGAGGACCGCCCGGCGAGCCAGACGGTCGCTCGAAGAACGAAGTCGCATAGAAGCCGGCATACGCAACAGGTGCATCTAAGTAAGCGAAGGGTGATTGCTCGGTAGGTGAACGCATATGAGCCAAAGCGAGGATCAGCAAAGCGAAGATCAGCGAAGCGAAATGATGGAAAAGGCCTCGGAGCTGGGAGCACAGATCAACGTCGAGGGCGAGGATATCTCGAACGCGTTCGACAGCCTCAGAAGCGGCGACCTCGAAGCACAGCGACTCGCCTCGCTCGGGGAGGCGTTCGGGCGCCAGGGAGGGGCGCTGTTGGGCCGGCGAGTAGGCGAGGCGATCGGGCAGAAGTTCGCCGATGAGGACGGTACTCTGTCCTTTTCCTCGATCATCAGCACGCTCAGACGCAGCGACGGGGACGGGGAAAGCGAGGAGAGCGCCGGCGAGGAAGGAGGCAACGGCGAAGCGAGCCAGGACAGCGACGAAGGAGGTAGCGAGAACGGTGACAACGAGAACGCCGGCGAGGACACTGCCGAGGGGGACGGAGATACGGGCGAGGATCGAGACGAGCTCGAAGTCGAAGGTGACGGGTCGGGGAGTTTCGAGGACATGTCCGACGACGAACTACAGAACCTCGCGAACGACCTCATGGGCGAACTCGACCGACGACAGTCGGACGAGTCCTGATCGGCGGCTCGAACGGTCGCTGCTCGTCGGCATCCGTCGCCGATCGACAGGAGTCGTCGCTCGTTCCGAAGAGGGCGGCGACCCGGGGCTACTCGCGCTTTTCGACCGCCGGCGAGTACGATCGGGAACTCGCGCGCTTCTCTTCGAGACGAGCCGATCGTCGCTGAGCGGCGTCCCACTCGTCGAACATGCCGTACTCGATCATCGTCGTCATGCCGGCGAGCGCCGCCCGGAGCTTGAGCCCGACGAGCGGGACGTCGGCGACGGTGATGATGACGGATCTCCGGCGCGAAGGTATACGGCGGCCAGGGACCGGTGAATCGGACCGTGATACCCGGTTCGGCGGCGACCTCGTCGAGCATCTCGCCGATCGCCGCCTCGCGCTCCTCGTGAGCGAGAACCGTGAGCCGGGCCTGTGTGTGCGTTTCCGCTTCCGAGTCCGTCCCCGGGTTCGTGTCCGGGTTCGAGTCGGCGGTCGTCTCCCCGTCGACGAGCGACGATCGGCTCTCGTCGACCCGGTGTACTTCGCGCGCGAGGCTCGCGAGGCGTTCTTCGAGCGCCGCCGATCGCTCCTCGCGACGCGCTCGTTTCAGTTCGGCGAGACGCTGGTCGTACTGCTTTCGGAGCAGGAAACCCGTCCCCGAGGACGCCTCGTCGATCCGGGCCGCGAGGTCGGCGAGACGGTCGTCGGTCGCTTCGAGGCCGTCTTCGAGGTCGGTCTCGTCGGCGGTGACCTCGATACGGTACTCCCAACAGCCCGCAAAGGCCTCTAGATAGCGTCCGAGGGTCTCAGCGCTCTCGGCGACCCACTCGCGAACCCGCTCGTCGTCCCCGGTCACGATCGTATCGAAGCGAAACGGAAGCGGGGTACCGAAGCGCTCGCCGGCGGCGTCGATAACGCGCTGGTGGTCGAGCAACCACTTGTGTATCATAGAGCGACTCGCAGGGATGGACGACCACTCCGATGCCGCGATCGGCGAACGAAACGAGGTGGACCGGCTCGTCGTCGACGCCGGTCGGAAACTCGGCCCCGACGTCGGTCGGCGTGCTCGCGTCCTCGTCCGCGTCGTCCTCGCCTGTCCTGCCGGCTTCGGCCGTTTCGACTCCGGCTCCCGATCGGTCGAGGGCCACTGCACAGTAGAGGTATCGGCCTTCCTCGAACGCCGTGTTGGACGACGGCGACGCCGAGCCGGCTTCATCGCTGTCGGAGGGGTCGGGTTCGTCGCCCGCGCGATTGGCGTCGGAGTTGCGGTCGCGGTCGTGGTCACTCATCGCTGAATACGCTGTGGCCTGGGGCCGGACCTGCTTCGTCGGTGCTGGTCAGCATGTCTTCGACCAGGCCGTCGAGTTCGCCCCGGAGGTCATCGACGGGTTCGTCGATCCCCTCGTCGTGTTTGAGCCGTTCGATCTCGGCTTCGAGCGTGGCGAGTTGCTCGCCGAGGCGCTCGATCTCCTCATCGGTGAGTTGGCTCGATTCCATGCGCCGGATCGCCTCGCGTTCCATCGCGTCGACGAGCAACTCGACGACGGGCCTCGTCGCCGTCGATATCGATCGTCGTCATTGTTCGTCGTCCTCGCTCTCGTCGTCCTCGGCGTCGGTCGAATCGTCGCTCTCGCTCGCGTCGGTGTCCGGGGCTGTCGGCCGCTCGCGTACGCCGGGTTCGGACCCGCCGTCGTCGCTACCGGACACGACGTCCCCGGCTCCCTCGACCGCATCCGATAGTCCGCCCTCCCCATCATCGTCGTTTTCGCTTCCCCCCTCGCTGGTCCCTTCGCTTTCCTCGTCGGGTTCGGTGATCGGCGCGCTCTTCATCGCCGGCGACGAGTCGGAGATCGGCGGGTCGTGTAGTCCCATCATCCGCTCGCCGACTTGTGAGCGGTCGATCTCCCGGTCGTCTTCGTCGTTGACGCCGGTGGCTTCCGCGATCTCCTCGATGCGGTCGGTGTCCGTGCCGGTCGGAAACTCCAGTCCGTATCTCGCGGCCGTCTCGAAGGAGGCGATCGCCGCTCTGAGCTGGATGCCGAGCAGTTCGGCGTCGCCGATCGACACTGCGATGTCGGCGTTGATCACGATCCCCTTGTCGAGCAGCAACTCGACGACGTCGGCCAGGTCCGATTGTGTGCGGGTTGGACCGGCGCTTCGATTTTGCCGTTGACTGGGTCCGTTACTCATCGTCGTCTCCTCCGTTGCGGTTCTCGAAGCGATCGCCGTAGATGTGATCGCGGCCCGGCGCGCTCGAATGGCGCGGCGTTCGCGACATCGTCGAAAACCGCGCGACTCCGCCCAAATCAGTCCGGTCATCCGATGAAGAGGGAAGCGTCGAGTAGGCCGTTGGACTCCGCGAGGACGGTTGGCCGGTTTCGCCGGTTTTCCGCTTGAACTCCTGCTTCGAGCGCTCGGTCATCTCCTTGAGTCGGCTGCGCGCTTCGATGGCGCTTTCCCTGAACTCGTCGATCGCTTCGCGCAACCGCGATTGGACTTTCGCCTGGATGATTTCGGAGGGGATTCCGCCTCCCTCCTCCTCGTCGCCGTTGTCCGCCTCGTCGCCTTCGGTGTCACCGTCGTTTTCGTCGTCGCTCCTAAAGCGGTCGAGAAAGTTTTCCTCGTCGTTTTCGTTCCCGTCGTCGCCGTCGTCCCTGAGCCGATCGAGAACGCTACTGTCCTCGTCGCTGTCGCTGTCGCTGGTGCTGTCGGCGCTGTCGTCGTCGGTGAGGTCGTCCGCTGCCTCCTCGAGGTCCTCCTTTTCGCGCCAGAGGTCCCGCAGGTCGACGTTCCCGAGGACTTTCCGGAGGTTTACGACCTGTAGCAGCTTGCGAAAGTGGACCGCCTCGCCGGCCTCGCCTTCCGCGATCGCCTCGGGGATGTCACCGGCTTCGATCGCCGCCGGGAGCGAACGCCACTCGACGGCTCCGGGCAGCGCGGAGAGATCGATCGTCGAGAGGAGGTCTTCGGCCTCGTCGATGACGTCGAGGAGGTCGTCGAAGTCGTCCTGTACATCCTCGAACGTTCCCTCCCGATCGCCGCGCGAGATGGCGAGGATGTCCTCTAAGTCCGCTTCGGCGCGCGTGACCAGTTCCGCCGCCTCGGCGAGATCACTGTCGATCCCGGCGTCGCCGTCGTCTTCGTCGTCGGCGCTCCCGCCGCTGTCGCCGGCGCTGTCGGCGCTGTCAGTGCTTTCGGTACTGTCGGCGTTACCAACGTCGTCGGTGCCCTCACGAGACACACCGGCATCGCCGTCGTCCACCCCTTCTTCCTGGGACCCGATCGCGGCCCGGAGGCGAGCGCTCGTTTCGGCTAAACCCCCATCGTCCGAACTCGCCGAATCGCTCACGATCGGTTGCCTCCCTCTTTTAGGTGGACTTCGAGAACTCCATTGTGATAGGACGCAGCGGCGAGCGACGCGTCCGCGAGACGGTGGGGGACGCGTTCTATGATCCGCTCGCCGTCGCCGACGAGCAGGTCGCCGTTCCGACTCGATACGCCCGCCGCGAGGTCCTCGGGCTCGATCTCGGACACATCGACGGCGACGAGCGCTTCGGAGCCCTCTTCGTCGTACTCGACGCTCGTCGGGTGATCGGGCCCTTCGCTGGCGGGAGCGGGGCCGCCGGCGTCGGCTACGGCGTCGTCGACCGTCCCGACGTCGATCGAGACGTCGTGACCGATCGACATCCGGCCGATGTCGGTGCGTCCGCGGCCGACGGCTGCGTCGCTCCGGACGTTCAAATCGCTCTCGGCGACCGTCTCGATGAGGTCACGTAGTACCGAGGCGAGCCCTCCGCTCGAAGCGTCCTCCGTCGGAGCGTCCCCAGCGGCGGCGTCCTCGGCGTCGTCTCCGGTCTCGCTTCCGGTTTCGGCTCCCGTCTCGTCGTCGGTCTCGGTATCGTCGATGTCGTCCTGTGTCATTACTGTTTCACCTCGACTCTGCCGCTCAGGTTCTCGCGGGCGTTCTCCGCCACTTCGAGTTCGAGTTCGAGTTCCTCGCGTCGCTGTTCGTATTCCTCGCGCGGGCGCTCGCCGATCTCGTAGAGCAGTTGGTTTTCCTTGATGTCGTCCTGGATGGCCTCCACGTCGTAGGCTTCCTGGATCGCCGTCGAACGGAGGATCTTCACGAGCGAGATCCAGGGCTTTATCAGGACATCGTCGAGGAGAAACGTCATCGATCCACCCCGATTTCGAGATCGACGAAATTGTACGGGGCCCACGGACCGGTGTACTGGGTAATCAGCGAGCCGCCGTACTCGTCTTCGATCCCTGCGATCGCTGCGTCGAAGGCCTCTCGATCGTCGCGCTCGACGAGATACGATCGGTTGAGCACGAGCCGATCGCTGAACAGGCCGTTTTCGGTCTCCTCGACCGACACTCCTCGGAGACGTCCGGAGACGTCCTCGCGGACCGACTCGCGATCGACCGTCACCCCCTCTTCGGCGACGAGTTTGAGTCCCATCTCGACGGTACCCTCGATGTCGTTCAACGTTCTCGTGAGTACGCTTCTGCTCCCGCGCAGGACGTTCTTCAGCGGGCGGGCGCTTTTGAACACCATGCCGAAGCGCATCGGCACGACGGCTTCGATGTCCTCGTCGCTCATGATCGTCTGGAGCGCTTCGTCATGTGCGCGGAGGTTCTCGTCGGTTTGTTCGGGTTCCAAGGTATCGATGTCCGATACGACGGCCGAGAGCGTCCGGTACTCGACCGTATACAGTCGCGTCGCGCCGGCGACGCCATCGACGGCGAGCTCCCTGTCAGCCCCGTCGATGACGCCGTACGTATAGAGGTGTTCGTCAGCCATGATTACAGTCATCGGCCCGAAGACCGGTAACGATGCCGGTGACACGCGGTCGTGTGCGTTCGTGTCGTCTTCCTATTCGGCGGGCAGTTAAGAACCTACTGCTGGCGTCTGCGAGCACGACATCGTACTGGATCCCTCGGCTTGCAAACGCTGCCCGAAGTAATTAAAAGGTGGGCCCAAAACGGACACTGGCATGTCAGTAGCTGCGAGCGGACGGCCGTCGAGCGAGAGTCTCGCGGAGATCGTCGACCGTATCCTCGATAAGGGCCTCGTGGTTGACGTCTGGGCGCGTGTGTCGGTCGTCGGCATCGAGATCCTCACGGTCGAGGCACGCATCGTCGTCGCATCGGTCGATACGTTCCTCCACTACGCGAAGAACATATCGACGTTGGAGATCGCGAGCCAATCCGGCGACCTCGAAGACCTCCAGAACCTCGAGTTCGGCTCGTCGCCGATGGTCCAGCCGGCACCGGACGTTCCCGATCACCGGATCGGCGAGGCCGAAAGCGAAGCCGAAGAACAGGAAGCCGAAGCACAGTAGTCAAGCCGATCCTATAAGTTTCTCCTCGTACTCTCCCACCCTGTCATGAGTGTTGATACCGAGAATCGGGTCGAAACCGAAGCGAGCGCCACGGGAAGCATCGAGGAAGGCTCGACCGAACGCGATCGGGTCAGGTCGACGGTATCACCCGAGGAGAGCGGATAACGATGGCGTCGATCGACCCGGACGAGCGGACGGTCCGTGAACTGCGAACGGACGTGCGTGAGATCGACGATCCGGCCGAACTCCGGGAGATGCGCGACGCCGAAGCCGAGGGCAAGGACCGAAAGAGCGCAAAGGAAGCGATCGAGCGGCGACTGGCCCGACTCGAAGAGGACGAAGCGAGCGAGAGCGACGGCGAAACCGACGAGGGTGAAGGAGATACGGCTGGAGAGGAACGCACGACCGACGAAACGCCCGGGACGAGCGTCGAAACGGCGATCGGAACGACCGGTCAGCGCCTCGACTCGATCGGAGCACAGGACGAGGACGATACGATGGGGACGGCCAAAGCCGACGCGAACGCGGACTCCATGGACGACGGGGACTACAGGGGTATCGGAGCCGGCGGAGGCATCGGCGCTATCGAGCCCACCGAAACCGCCGAGAGCGGCGAGAACCGGGACGACGAGACGAACGATACGAGCGGGAGGTCAACGAGCAGTGAGCTCAGAGAGCGATTAAGCGCCTTCGAAACGGGCACCGAGAACGAAGCCGACGCCACGACGGAAGCGACCGACGGAGACGGCGAGGATTCGAGTTCCGAGCACGAAGACGAGGAACGAACCAGCGAAACCGAATCGGACAACGAGACAGCCGAGAACGGAGATGACTCCGACGAGAGCGACGATGAAGTCGACGATGAGGCTGAGGAGGACGAAGCCGACAACGGCAGGGGCGAACGCCTGACCGATACCACTGAAGATACCATGAGCGAAACCGAAACACGGAGCGAAACGGACCGAGACGCCGAAGCGAGCGACGAACTCCCGGCGGAAGCCGAAGGGACCGATGAAACCGATAGGACCGAAACACCGGACGAAACGGGACACGAAGACGAATCGGACGTTTCGAGCGGCAACGTGTCGCTGATCGACATCAGAAACGAGATTCGAGACACCGCAGCGGACCTCATCGGTCGCCGCCTCGACGGCATCTCGGGCATTCGGCGTACCGACGACGGTTGGTACGCCATCGTCAACATGATCGAGCGCCGGTCGGTGCCGGATACCCAGGACATCCTCGGACGCTACGAGATCACGTTCGATTCGAGCGGCAATTTAGAGGGATATCGCCGCCTCAGCCGCTATCGTCGCGGCGATACCACCGAAGAGGACTGGCAGTAGCAACCGAAGCCAGACCGTGTTCGGATACGGTGACTGCTGACTGAGCCACGATGTCGTGTCGCCTCAGGGACTCAGCCGCTGTCTGTCCGGCGAGACTCGCTTCGCTCACGGACGCGTGGTGTCCGTTCGCATCGAGGGCTTCCCCTCCGGTCGCTCTCGCACCGCTCGTCTCGCTGGCTCCCAACGTCTGAGCCCGTAGTGGCAAAGACGTTGGCGATCCCGCGGGAACACGGTCGTTCCTGTTCGCTCCTTTCAGTCGCTCACCTCCGACTCCCTGCTCCCACTCGACAGCGCGATTTCGCCTACGGGCTCAATCGCTGTCTATCTCGCGGGAAGAGCACGGCTTCGCGGATGTTCGCCAGGCCGACCATTGTGGTGACGAGCCGTTCGGCACCGTAGGCCCACCCGGCGTGTGGCGGCATGCCGTACCGGAACATTCGGGTGTAGTAATCGAACGCCTCCGGGTCGAGGCCCTGTGCTTCGAAGCCCTCGACGAGCGGTTCGTAGCGGTGTTCGCGCTGGCCCCCCGAGACGAGTTCCATTCGCGGGTGCATCAGGTCGAAGCCCTTCGAGACCTCGGGATCGTCGTCGTAGTCCTGGATGTAGAAAGGCTTGATATCGCTCGGCCAGTCGGTGACGAAGTAGTGGCCGTCGATCGCGTCCCCGAGAGCGTGTTCGGCGTCGGTCGTCAGATCGTCGCCCCAGACCAGTTGTTCGGTTAGTTCGCCCGTCGCGTTCGCCCGCTCGATCGCCTCCTCGTAGGTGAGCCGCGGGAACCCCTCGTCGGGAAGCGCGAAGCCCTCGGCCTCGAAGCCAAGCGTTTCGAGCTCGGCCCCGCAGTTCGTCGCGACCGCGTCGTAGGCCGCGCGGAGGGTGCCCTCACAGACGTCCATCGCCTCGTGATGGGTAATAAACGCCGACTCGAAGTCGATCGAGGTCGCCTCGTTGAGGTGCCGGGGCGTGTTGTGTTCTTCCGCGCGGAAGATCGGGCCGATCTCACAGACCCGCTCTAAGCCGCTGGCGACCATGAGCTGTTTGAACAGCTGGGGCGATTGGTTCATAAAGGCCTCCTGCCCGAAGTAGGTGATCGGGAAGAGTTCGGTCCCGCCCTCGGTGCCGGTGGCGACGATCTTCGGGGTGGTAATCTCCGTGGCACCGACCTCCCGGAAGAACTCGCGGATCGCACGCAATGCCTCGGCGCGGATCTCGAAGACCGCCTTGGCTTCCTCACGCCGGAGATCGAGAGAGCGGTTGTCGAGGCGGGTCGGCAGTTCGGCGTCGACCTTCCCGGAGGGATCGAGCGGCAGTTCCGGTTCGGCGGACGCGAGGACCTCTACCTCCTCGGGGACGATCTCGACACCGGTCGGCGCACGATCCTCGGCTTCGGCCTCCCCGACCACCGAGACGACGCTCTCCCTGGTGACGTTCGTTCCGGTCTCGACGAGGGAAGCGTCGAGGTCCTCCTTGGCGAACTTGACCTGGATCCGTCCACTCCCGTCACGGAGGATCAGGAAGGCAATACCCCCCAAGTCGCGGATCTCGTGTGCCCAGCCGGCGACGGTCACGCTCTCGCCGGGCTCGACGTCCGCGGCGTAGGTTCGATCTCGCATGGTTCGGGTTTTTAGGGCCGCGGGCTTAAACGAATTCATCGGCCGTCGGACACCGCCACGCCGCGCGCCGCTCGGGAGCGATCGTCCCGCCACCGAACGGGTCGGGAACCGGATCGATTACAGCGACAGCGAACGGTAGACGAGTACCAGGGTGAGCGCTATCAGCATCGATCCCAGCAGGCCGACGAGCCGGCTCGGATCGACGTGTTTCGCGAGTCGCCAGCCGACGAGTGCGCCGACGACGTACGCGACGCTGACGACGAACACGAGCGGAACGGCGATCGCGCCGACGAGCGTATAGGAGACCGCCGCGGCCGAAGCGATGAACACGACGGCGATCTGTGTCACCGCGAGCACGGTGATTATCGGTACTCCCGCTGACACGAGCGCGGGCAGGACGAGCGCCGCCCCGCCGATCCCGAACAGCCCTCCTGCCGTACCGATCGCGAGGCCGATCACCCCAAATACAGCGATGCCGGCGGTGCTCGTCGGCGCGACATCGAGGGTCGGCAGGCGACCGAGGACGCCGCGTTCGCGAAGCACGATCGTCACTCCCACAGCCCCGAGTACGACACCGAGCAAAAGGCCGAACGATTGGCGCGAAACCACCGAATCGAGGGGAACGCCGAGGCGGGTTCCGAGCGCACCCCCGATGCCGATGATCAGCGCCAGCGCCCAGTCCATGTCGCCGGAGCGAACGTATCCGATTGCCCCGAGCACCGACCCGCCGACGAAGGTCACGCTCGACGTACCGGCGACGACCGCCGTCGGCAGCGCTGTGAGTCCGTAGAGGGCGGCGACGACGAAGATCCCACCGGGGCCGACCGAGGTAACGGCGACGCCGCCGGCGAACGCGATCGCTCCGAGAACGACGAGGAGGCGGGCGTCCGCCGGCATCGGTCGTTCCTTCAGCGCTTTGACCCCCACTGGATCGCCGGTCGTTTCCCGGTCGTGATCCATCGGCTACGACGGGCGGACACCGGATACGACTGGCGAATAGGGGACGGAGCGGACGGACGCTACAACGGACGCGTGAACGGACGGCGGGGATGAACGGGCGTAGCCGTCGTTACCCGCGCGCTCTCGTCCGGCCAGTGACGGAACACGCGATCCGGACTACTCGATCGAGAGCGAGCCGTCCCCGCCGTCGCCGGCGTCCTGACCTTCGTCCCACTCGAGTTCGAACTCGACGCTGAGTTCGGGGGGGCCACCGTTGGTTTCGCGCTCGGCTTTGACCTCGAAGGTCGGTCTGTTCGGCACGTCGAGCGCGACGTTCTGATCGCCGGCACTGAGCGAGAGCGAGCCGTCGCCGTCGAGTTTGTCGGCCACCGTTCGTAGGTAGCTCGCGATCTCCGCTCGATCCATCCCCCGTTCGGTCTCGAAGAGTACTTCTTCGGGCATGATTACGACCTACGCTCGCCGGGTATAGAACCTTTCGTGCGCGCCCGCTCCGTCCACACGCTTTCGATCGTGTTCACCCCTGTCCGTCCGCATCCGTTCGTGTCCGTCGATATCCGTCCGTGTCCGCTCGCGTTCGCGCCCCGTAGTCGGTGGTGGCCGGCCGATCAACCGGCGTCCTCGGCGTTCTTCGCGTCTTTCGCTCCCCGGACGGTCGCTTCGACCGCCTCGACGCCTGCGTCGTGTACCAGATCGCCGACGACGACCGTATCGGCCCGATTACCCATCTCGTAGGCCGCGTCGTAGCCGTCGATCCCGCCGCCGTAAAAGAGGGTCGCCTCGTCGAGCGCGTCGCGGGCCGCGCCGACGATTCCGGGGTCGCCGAAGGTACCCGAGTACTCGACGTACACGATGTCCTGGCCGAACATGCGCTCGGCGATCGTGGCGTACGCGGCGACTTCCTCGCCGTCGAGATCACAGTCCGCCTGGGTGTACTGTGCGACCGACGAATCGGGGTTGCAGACGATGTACGCCTCGGTGTACGTCGCGTCCCAGTCGATGTCGCCGTCGAGGCGGACCCATTCTTTGTGCGCGCCGGTGATCCAGGAGATGTCCCCGGCGTTGAACACGACGGGGATCAGATAGCCCGAGAGGTGTTCGGAGTGGACGACGGTGGCGTCGATCCCCGGTTCGATATATACGGGCAGATCGTACTCGCCACACGCTTCGATGACCGCCGATATCTTCTCGACGGTTACGCCAGTGGTGCCGCCGATCTCGATCGCGTCGGTGCCGGTCCGACAGACGTCCGCGAACGTCTCTCCCTCGGCGAGCGTCTTGTCGGGATCGACCTTCACGATGTGATCCCAGTCGGCCCACGGCCCAGCCATATACCACTACACCCGAGAGGAGTGATTAAAACCGCTTCGTTCGTTCGCGGCGAGCACGGACACGGGGATCTAAAGCGAACACGAAAGCGGAGAGCGTGGCCGTCCGCGGGACCTCCACGATCGCTCCGGAAAACTGGATCCGCGTGGATCGACGTGACGAATTCATCCAGTATCGTTTTATCCTCCCCTCGAATACGCCCGCACAGTGAACGGAACGTGAAGGGAAAGCAGTGGTACCAGACGACCGACGTCGTCGAGACCTACGAGACCAAACGCTTCTCGCAGGGCGGCCAGTTGATCGACGACCGGGAGAAACGCGCCGTTCTCGACGCCATCGGCCCGGTCGGCGAGAAACGAGTCCTCGAAATCGCCTGTGGCACCGGCCGGTTTACCACGTTGCTCGCCGAACGCGGCGCGGACATCGTGGGGCTCGACATCTCCTCGCCGATGCTTCGGGAGGGCCGCGCCAAGGCCGTTCGCGCCGGCGTCGATAGCAATATCGAGTTCGTCCGCGGCGACGCCGCCCGACTGCCCTTCCCCGACGACTTCTTCGATACGGTCTTTGCGATGCGATTCTTCCATCTCGCCGACAGGCCCGCATCCTTCCTCGCGGAGATGTGTCGGGTTTCGGCCGAACAGGTCTTCTTCGATACGTTCAACGGACGGAGCACGCGTTCGGCGTACAACTGGTTGCTCCCGATGGGATCGCGGCTGTACGGCGACAGCGAGGTCGAGCGCCTGCTCGCCGGTGCCGGCCTCTCGCTCGCGAGCGCCGAACACGACTTCGTGCTTCCATACGGCCTCTACCGCAAACTCCCGAACGACCTAGCGGCCGACCTGCGCGAACTCGACGTCGCCCTCGGGGAGACCCCAGTCGGCGACTTCCTCGCGTCCGTCTCGTACTGGAACGCTCGGGTTGGGTAGCCCGAACGCCGACGTATCGGAGCGGCGCACACACGTCGGAGCGGCACACGATCTCCGCGCCGAACGAGCGTCGTCCCGACGATCCGGCAACCGGTGCGGTCGCTTCGCTCGCCGAGGTCGTGTGTATTATAAGTGGTCGGGAGGCGTATGTAGTGGTATGGATCTCTCGGTGGTCGTCCCGACGCTCAACGGCCGGGCCCAACTCACCCGGTGTCTCGACGCGTTGAGCGAGCACGCCCCCGACGCCGAGATAATAGTGGTGAACGGCCCCTCGACCGACGGGACCACCGGGATGGTGCGCGAGCGCGCCGAAGTCGACGTGCTCGTCGAGATCGCCGACCGGAACCTCAATGTCGCCCGAAACGCCGGCCTCGACCACGCCCGCGGGGAGTGGGTCGCGTTCGTGAGCGACGAGTACTCGATCGAACCTTCCTGGCGATCGGCGGTAGACGAGGCTATCGGCACCGACGAGGCGGACGATGGGCGCGCCTCGCGGCTCGCCGATGCGCTCGTCGATCCGCTCGCCGGTGCCGGCGCGACCGTTACTGACGCGACGCGGACGGTTCTTACCTATTCGAAACGCCTCGCCGTGCGGGTCAAGGCGGATGACGTGGCCGAGGACGCCATAGCTGGCGATACCTCGACCGATGACGACACGTTAGTCAACGGTGCTTCGGTCGACGAGGGCACGAGCCCCGACAGCGATGCCGACGATGCAGGAGACGGCGAATCGACAGCCCAGGGACAAAAGGGAGAGAGCGAGCAGGACGGGGACGAGGCGAGCGAGGAGCGCGACGGGACCGGAAGCGGGGAGGAAAGCGAACGCTCGACGGACGAACTGGCTCGGAGCGATCCCGACGAGCGAGCGGACGGCCTGCCCGCTGTCGTCACGGGCCCGGTACACCGCGAACTCATCGGTGGGACGACGACTCAATCCCCCGAGTCCCGGGTCGTCGCCGGCCGCTCGGTCGAATATTTCAACCCCGACAACGTCGCCGTTCGCCGCGACGCGCTCAACGTGACCGACGGCTTCGACGAGTACCTCCAGGTCGGTGGTGCCCGGGACCTCGCTCACCGTCTCGCCGCCCGGGAGTACGCCGTAACGTGGAACAGGGGGCTGTGCGTCCGCGGCGAGTACGGAGCCGACGGGACCGGCCGCGACCTGCGGTGGGACGCCCGCTCGCTGTCCTACCGGCTCGTGAAGAATTACGGCGTCCGCCCAACGGTTCTCGGCCGCCTCGCCGAGCGCGCCGCCGGCGACGGGTTCTCGGGAACCCGTGGTGCGGTCCGCGGCGAGCTCAGCATCTCGCAGTGGCTCGCGGCCGCTCGCGACGTAACAGCGGGCCTTGTCCTTGGCACCGTCGATGGCTTCCGTGCTCGATGGCGCGATCGCGAGCGGCGAAACCCGAACGGACGATCGTCGCGTGCAGACCGAGCCGTCGAGGTATACGACCGGCGCTAAACGGACGAGTCGTCAAACCGATGACTCCGACCGCATGGGTCCCGTGGACCCGCGAACCGGCGACGTCGATCGCGTGCTCGGTTGGACTCGTGAATCAGTACGGACGGCTCGTTGATCGTCGTCTTCCGACGAAGCGGCGATCGGACGCCCGTGTACGCGCACGATGTGAAGACGACGAGAACGACCGGTCACTGATCGAATCGTGGTGGTTTCGCGAACGCTTTTGGGAGCGCCGTGCGTCGTTTCGCCTCGCTATGCAGGCAGCCAGGCTTCACGAGTACACCGAGGATATGAGCGAGGGACTACAGATCGAGGAGATCAACGAGCCACAGGCCACGGACCCGCACGACGTGCTTCTCGACATCGCGGGCGCGGGATGGTGTCGGACGGACAACCACATCATCGAGGGGATGTGGGCCGAGTACGTCCCCCAGGAGTTGCCGATGACGCTCGGCCACGAGAACGCGGGCGAAGTCATCGACGTCGGCGAGGAGGTCGAGATCGTCAACGAGGGTGACAGCGTGATCTGTCACCCGGTCCAGACCTGCGGGGCCTGTCGGCCGTGTCGTCTCGGCGAGGACATGTACTGTGAGAACAGCGCGTTCAACGGCCTCACGACCGACGGCGGGTTCGCCGAATACCTCCAGACCTCCGATCGAGCCGTGATCCCGCTGTCCGACGGCGTCGATCCCGTCGAGATCGCGCCCCACGCCGACGCCGGCATTACGGCGTATCACGCGGTCAAGAAGGCCGTTTCCGAACTGAACCCGGGCGACCACGCGATCGTGATCGGGATCGGGGGACTGGGCCACATCGGCCTCCAGTGCCTGCGGGCGATGAGCGCCGCGACGATCACCGCTCTCGACGTCAAGGACGGGGCGCTTTCGCTCGCCGAGGAGTTAGGTGCCGAACACACGGTGAACTCGGGTAGCGAGGACGTCGCAAGCGAGATCGAATCGATTTCGGATGGTGTGGGTGCCGAGCAGGTACTCGATTTCGTGGGTCAGGACGAAACGACGACCCTCGCGGGTGACGTCGTCGCGGCGGGCGGCGACCACCACATCATCGGTTACGGAGGACACGTCCACGAACCTTCCCAGTTGCTCGTCAACGGCGAAATCTCCTTTAGGGGAAATATAGTGGGTAAATACACCGAACTCCAGGAGCTCGTCGCGCTCGTCGAGCGCGGCGACGTTTCCCTGCGTACCACTCGCCACGGTCTCGACGACGTGAACACGGTCGCCGAACGCCTCGAACACGGCGAGATCGAGGGTCGTGCGGTCATCACGCCATAGACACCGAATCTCTACCCTACCACATCGCGCATCGATGAGCAGTCTCACCTCTCGGCCTCAACTCGGCTGGGAGAGATACTCGTTACCAAACTGAGCATCTAAACACCCGCGCCCGGCGGGGTCAGCGTTTTACTGCCGTTCGTCGTAGTTGCTATCGTGACACCGCTCATTCCGGAGAACGTAACGGAGTTCACCGAGAGGATCGGCCCTGACTCGGACGAGGTACTAAAAGAGATGCAACACCACGCTGCCGAAACCGACTTTCCGATCGTCGGTCCCGCCGTCGGCGGCTGGTTAGCCTTTCTCGCGCGCACGGTCGACGCCCGCCGGGTCTTCGAGTTCGGCTCGGGATTCGGCTACTCGGCGTACTGGTTCGCTTCGGTACTTCCGCCCGACGGCGAGGTGATCCTCACCGAGATCGATAGCGACGAACTGGATCTCGCTCGCGACTTTCTCGCGGACGGCGATCTCGCCGACCGCGCGGTCTTCGAGGAGGGCGACGCGATCGAGATCGTCGACACACACGAGGGACCGTTCGAGGTGGTATTGATCGACAACGAGAAGCATCGGTACGTCGAGGCGTTCGAGGCCGTCCGCGGGAAGGTCCCGGTCGGCGGGATGGTGCTCGCGGACAACACGATGCGCGCCGGACCGGTCGTCGACTTCGACGATCTCCGGGACCTCCTCGCGGGCGGCGATCCCGCGGACAAGAGCGAAGGCACCAGAGGGATCGCGGCGTATATAGAGCGGGTCCGTGCTGACCCCGAGTTCGAGACGGTGTTA
Source organism: Halobacteriales archaeon QH_6_64_20 (assembly GCA_003021235.1). Taxonomy (GTDB): domain Archaea; phylum Halobacteriota; class Halobacteria; order Halobacteriales; family Halococcaceae; genus PXQR01. The sequence continues at coordinate 38,768 of PXQR01000102.1, forward strand.
CTGGCGCTCGGTAGCGGGGTCGCGGTGAGCTACCGAACCGAGTGACGGATCATGGGGCCGGACGCCGGAGTCGGTCTCGGATACGCTCGATTCGGGTTCGATCCGGCGTGACCTCCTCGCGAGAACCACGATGACGAGGATCTACGTACTCGTTGCGAGCCAGTCGGGTGCTTCGACCGGGATGTCCTCGTTTCGCGTGACCTGCGTCGGGTCGTACCATTCCGTGAAGATCGTATGTGGAACATAGTACTCGGTGTCCTGCCGACGCATCGTCACGCCGTCGTCGTTGACCCTGACAGCGACGTAGTGGTGTTCCTGACGGTCGTCGTAGAGAACGTCGTCCTTCGTGACTTCCTGTGCCCCTCTCCCGGAGTCGGCTCTCGACGCCATCCCAAGGAGCGGGTACCAGCGACCGACGCATAACGCTTGGCTCTCGGGGCTGGCTCGCTCCCGAACTCGGCGCTCGGCCAGGCCCGCACGAGTCGCCGACTGGCCTAACAGTCATTATTGGTCGGGTAATTTCACTACTATGCCCGGTCACACCGACCAGACGCTCCGACCGTTCCTCTGGCGCGCGGCCCGTATGTTCGCCGACACCGAGATCGTCTCGCGTACTCACGCCGGCGTTTCCCGCTACGATTACGCGACCTACGAGGACAGAACGGCGCGACTCGCGAACGCGCTCGATAGTATAGGCATCGAACGCGGCGAGCGGGTCGGGACCTTCTGTTGGAACCACCATCGGCACTTCGAGACGTACTTCGGCGTGCCGAGTTCCGGCGCGCAACTGCATACGATCAATCCCCTGCTTCCCGACGAACACGTCCAGTACATCGTCTCCAATGCCGAGGACCGAATCGTGTTCGTTGACCCCTCGCTCGCCGAGACGTTAGCGGACGCGGCGGCGGACGACCCCGACTCGTTCGCGTCGGTTGCCCAGTTCGTCGTAATGGGCGATGCCGAGGCGGTTCCCGACGTTTCGCTCGATCCGCTCACCGATTACGAGTCGTTCGTCGGCGACGAGTCGACCGAGTACGACTGGCCCTTGCTTTCCGGCGACCAGCCCGCGGGGATGTGTTACACCTCGGGGACGACCGGCCAACCGAAAGGCGTCGAGTACACCCAGGAGATGCTCTGGGCCCATACCATGGCGACGATCACCCCCCAGGGTCTGGACATCGACGCCGGCGACGTCGTGATGCCCGTCGTACCGATGTTCCACGTCAACGCCTGGGGAATGCCCTTTACCACGACTGCGGTCGGCGCGAAACACGTCTATCCCGGCCCGTCGCCCGATCCCGCGGACCTCGCGGGACTCATCGAGGCCGAGGAGGTCACCCTCACTGCAGGCGTGCCGACGGTCTGGATCGGCCTGCTCGAATATTTGGAGGAAGAGGAGGCCGATCTGAGTTCGTTGGAGCGGATCGTCATCGGGGGAAGCGCCGCTCCGAAATCGATGATCGAACGGTTCGACGACTTGGGTATCGAGGTCGCCCACGCCTGGGGCATGACCGAGATGAGTCCGATCGGCTCGGTCGCCCATCTCAAACCCGGCATGGAGAGTTGGGATGCAGGAGACAGGTACGGCAAACGGGCGAAGCAGGGCCTGATGGTGCCCGGACTCGAATTCCAGGTCATCGATGACGACGGCGAGGAGGTGCCCTGGAACGGCGAGGACTTCGGCGAGTTGTGGATCCGCGGGCCGTGGGTCACCACCGAGTACTACGAGCGTCCCGAAGCGAACGAAGAGGACTTCCACGAAGGGTGGCTCAAGACCGGTGACGTGGTGACGGTCGACCCCGAGGGGTACATACAGATCGTCGACCGGGCGAAGGACGTCATCAAGTCCGGCGGCGAGTGGATCTCCAGTGTGGAACTCGAAAACGAACTGATGGCCCACGACGACGTCGCCGAAGCGACCGTGATCGGCGTCCCCCACGAGCGCTGGCAGGAACGGCCCGTGGCCTTTGTCGTCCCAGGCGAGGGGGCCGATCGCGATTCGCTCGGCGACGAACTCCTCGAAGGAATCGAGGCGGAGTACCCCAAGTGGTGGCGGCCGGACGACGTGCTGTTCATCGACGAGGTACCCAAAACCGCGACCGGCAAGTTCGATAAGAAGGTCCTGCGCGAGGAGTACGGCGACTCGTTCGTCGAGGGCCGAGTCCCCGAGGAAGCCGCACCGGAAAGCGACTGACCGAAGCCGAACCGACCGATCGGAACCGAACCGGTTCGACCCGAGCTCTGCCGGCACCGAGCGTACGAACGCGCCGACGACGGGTCGGTATCGGAACTCCACCCGCCGATGACCGGCGCTCGCCGATCGACGTAATCGATGGTGGGTTTCTCAGCCGACGAACGTTTAATATCCGTGAGAGTACGGGACGGAGAACACTTAAGACGGTGTGTGAGAACATACCCATCGTAGCATCGATGGGAACGACGGATTCACAACGGGCGAGCAGGCCGACGGAAGCGAAGCGGCGTCACCGATCCGCCGAGAGGCGCTACGACCACGTAATGGAGGACTTCTGACACATGCAATTCGACGGAACGTTCGAACTCGACGGAACGACGCGCGAAGAGGTATGGCTCGCGCTCTCCGATCCGGTGTTGGTGCGAAACGCGTTGCCCGGCTGTGAGTTCCTGCTCGAAGTCGACGACGAGAGCCCCGACTTCGACGAACTCCGCGAGCGGGCCGCCGAGACCGACGACGAGGAGATATCGATGGACCCGGACGTGATCGCGGAACGCTCGTTCGAGGAGGGTAGCCATTACGCCGCGCTCATGGAGCTCGGCGTCGGCAGCGTCAAGCCGAGCTTCGAGACTGTCGTGACGATCGCCGAACGCGACTTCCCCGATACGGTCGCGACCGGCGAGGGCGACGCGTCGAACAGCTCCTTCGAGATGGAATCGAGCATGCATCTCGCGGAAACCGACGACGGTGTCGGCGTCGAGTGGGCGACCCAGGCGGACGTCTTCGGCCGCATCGCCCAGATGGGCCAGCGGGTCATCAACCCCGTTGCCAACCGCGTCGTCAAGCGCTTCTTCCAGCGCGTCCAGTCCCAGCTCGACGACTTCGGGGCCGAAGAACCCGAGACAGCGGCCGACGCGAGCACCGATCCCGAGGCGGGACTGACCGGGAAGATCCGGGACCGAATGGGGATATGAGCGCGAGCGCAAGCAAAACCACAACCGTGATTCGATCGGACGGAGCCGGATGCGACGATCGTACGTTCACGGCGAAAGCGCGACGGCGGTCGCAACGGCGGCCACGATCGCGAGTACGACTACGGTCACGACGGCCCCGACTTCGACGACGATTACAGCGACGACAGCGGCAACGAAACTGACAGCGATGGATACACACGACATCACGCTCACGATAAACGGCACCGAACACGACCTCTCGGTCGAACCACGAACCCTCTTAGTCCACGCGTTACGCGACGAGTTGGGCTATACGGGGACGAACGTCGGCTGTGAGAGCACGCTCTGTGGAGCCTGTACGGTGAACATGGACGGTGACGCGGTGAAGTCCTGTACGATCCTGGCCGTGCAGGCCGACGGCACCGAACTCCGGACGGTAGAAGGCCTGCGCGAGTCCGGAACCTTCCACCCGATCCAGGAGGGCTTCCAGAAGGAACACGGCCTGCAGTGTGGGTACTGTACGCCCGGCATGATGCTCGCGGCGACCGACCTACTGGAGGAAAACCCCGATCCCAGCGACGAGGAGATCCGCGAGGGTATCGAGGGTAACCTCTGTCGGTGTACCGGCTATCAGAACATCGTTAACGCGGTCGAGTACGCCGCCGAGGAGATGCGCGCGGACGATACCGGTAGCACCGAAACCGCGGCGGCCGACGGCGGCGTCCCGATGACCGACTACGAGGCGGTAAAAGAGGAGGACTGATCCTATGTCAACCGAGACCGGCGAAACGGAGACGAACGAAGTGGAAACGAGCGAGTCGAGCGAGGTCGCGCTCGAAGACGTCTTCGGCTCGGCGATCGAACGCCGCGAGGACCCGGCGCTCATCACCGGCGAGGCGGAGTACACCGACGACATCCAGCGCCCGAACATGGCGCATATGGCGGTGCTCCGGAGTCAGTACGGCCACGCGAAGATAGAGGACATCGACACGTCGGCCGCCGAGGCGATGGACGGCGTGATCGCCGTCTACACCGCAACGGACATCGAGGAAGCGGGGACGCCGGGCGACCTGCCTGTCGGGTGGTTGCTCCCGAGCCTCAAGACGCCCTCACATCCGATCCTCGCGGGCGATCGCGTGCGGTATCAGGGCGACGGCGTCGCGGTCGTCGTCGCCGAGGAACGATACCTCGCACAGGACGCGCTGGACGCGATCGACGTCGAGTACGACCGGCTCGATGCGGTCGTCGATCCGAAGGAAGCGGTCGAGGACGACGCGCCGGCGATCCACGAGTGGTCCGAGGACCCGACCGACACCGAGACCGAGGACGACGGCGAGGCCGAGGAAGTCCCGCCGAACGTGGCCTTCGACTGGGAGATCGGTGACGCCGACGCCACTGACGACGCGTTTGCGAACGCCGCCCACACCGTAGACATTGACCTCACGAACCAGCGACTGATCCCGAACGCGATGGAGCCCCGGGCCACGGTCGCCGAATACCTGCCCGGCACCGAAGAACTGGAGGTCCACATGACCTCACAGAACCCCCATCTCCATCGCCAGCTCATGGCGGCAGTGCTCGACGTGCCCGAGCACAAACTCCACGTCGTCGCCCCCGAAGTAGGGGGTGGGTTCGGTTCGAAGATCCATCACTACCCCGACGAGGCGCTCACCGCGTGGTGTGCGCGGGAGTTAGAGCGGCCGATCAAGTGGACGGCCACGCGGACGGAAACCTACCTCACCGACGCCCACGGGCGCGACCACCGAACCCACGCCGAACTCGCGATGGACGAGGAAGGCACCGTGACCGGCATGCGCGTCGATACGTATGCGGGCATGGGAGCCTATCTCTCGACGTTCGCGCCGTCGATTCCCACCTACCTGTACGGCACGTTGCTCTCGGGCCAATACGACATCCCGGCGATCCACTGTCAGGTGACGGGCGCCTTTACCAACGGCGCGCCGGTCGACGCCTACCGCGGAGCCGGTCGCCCGGAGGCGCTGTACGTCGTCGAGCGCCTGATGAACTTGGGTGCGAAGGAAGTGGGAATGGACCCGGCGGAGTTCCGGCGACACAACTTCATTCCGTCCGACGACTTCCCGCACGAGACGCCCGTCGCCGTCGTCTACGATTCGGGCGACTACGAACCCGCGCTCGACAAGGCGCTCGATATGCTCGACTACGACGAGTTGCGAGAGCGCCAGGAGGAACTCCGCGAGGAAGGTCGATACCTGGGAATCGGCTTTTCGAGCTACATCGAGGCCTGTGGGCTCGCGCCATCCGAACTCGCCGGGCAACTCGGCGCACAGGCCGGTCTCTGGGAGTCGGGTGTCGTCCGCGTCCACCCCTCGGGGAAGGTCACGGCCTTTTGTGGCACCTCGGGCCACGGCCAGGGTCACGAGACGACCTTCGCCCAGATCGTCTCCCGCGAACTCGGCGTTCCCTACGAGGACATCGAGATCGTCGAGGGCGACACCGACGAGATCCCCCAGGGAATGGGAACCTACGGCTCGCGGTCTGCGGCCGTCGGCGGCAGTGCGATCGCGACGAGTTCACAGAAGGTCGTCGAGAAGGCGCGCAAGATCGCCGCCCACCAGCTCGAAGCCGCCGAAGACGACCTCGAATTCGAGGGTGGTGAGTTCTCGGTTTCGGGTGCGCCCGACCGAGCAATGACCATCCAGGAGGTCGCTCAGCAGGCCTATCTGGCACACGACGTTCCCGACGACCTCGAACCCGGGCTGGAGGAGACCTCGTTTTTCGACCCGGAGAACTTCGTGTTCCCGTTCGGCACGCACGCCGCCGTCGTCGAGGTCGACCCCGAATCGGGCGAGATCTCCTTCGAACGGTACGCCGCCGTCGACGACGTGGGCAACCAGATCAACCCGAAGATCGTCGAGGGCCAGGTGCATGGCGGGATCGCCCAGGGCGTCGGCCAGGCGCTGTACGAAGGTGCCGAATACGATTCGAACGGGTCGCTGATGACCGGCTCGATGCAGGACTACGCGGTACCGAAGGCCGAGCACATCCCCGAGATGGACACCGACAGCACCGTGACGCCCGCGCCCCAGAACCCGCTGGGAGTCAAGGGCGTCGGCGAGGCAGGCACCATCGCCGCGCCGCAGGCGGTCGTCAACGCGGTCTGCGACGCCTTGGAACCGTTCGATGTCGACCACATCGACATGCCGATCACCCCCGAGAAGATCTGGAACGCGGCCGAGAACGACGATAGCCAGGAGGAGATCTGATGTACCCACCCGAATTCGACTACGAACGCGCCGACAGCGTCGATCACGCCCTCGAACTGATGGACGAACACGCCGGCGAGGAGATCGAACTCCTCGCGGGCGGCCATAGCCTGCTCCCGACGATGAAGTCCGGGTTGGCGAGTCCCGATGTCCTGATCGACATCGGGCACATCGAGGCGCTACAGGGCGTCGAAACCAACGGCGATGGCTTCTCGATCGGTGCGCTCGCGAACTACGCCGACGTCGACGACTCGCCAGAGGTCTGGGAGGGCGCGACCGCCTTCGCCGACGCGACCCACCGCATCGGCGACGTCCAGGTCCGCAATCGAGGGACCGTCGGCGGGAACATCGCCCACGCCGACCCGGCCTCCGATCTCGGCGGCGCGTTGCTCGCCTCGAACGGGACGGTCGTCGCACAGGGCCCCGACGGCGAGCGCGAGATCCCTGCTGACGATTTTTACTTGGGAATGTACGCGACGGCGCTCGAACCCGAGGAACTGTTGACACGAATCGAGTTGCCCGAAACCGGCGAGAACGACGTCGGCGCGTACGCGAAGAAGCCCAGTCCCTCGTCGGGCTATCCGATCGTCGGCGTCGCCGCCGTACTCCACACCGACGGCGAGGAGATCGAGTCCGCGCGGGTGGGCGCGAACAACATCATGGACCACGGCGTTCGGCTGACGCCAACCGAGGAAGCCCTCGCTGGCGAACCCCTGGAGGAAGAGACGATGGAAGAGGCCGCCGAGGTCGCGACCGACGAGTTGGACGACGTGATGATGATGGAAGACCTCCAGGCGTCGGCGGAGTTCCGTGCTCAGTTGACCCGCGTCTACACGAAACGCGCACTGCTCGGCGCGCTCGATCGCCTCGAAAGCGCTCCACCGGCTGCCGCGGACTGATCGCTCGCCGATCTCTTTCGGTTCGTACTGTCGTGACCGATCGCGGCGATGAACGTATAGTCATCATCGCGAGCGACGTCGACGGCTGTATCCGGCGTTACCGACGACCGGGTTGCGCGTGTAGCGGGCACGGAGCGCATACGACGATCGCTCGATGGGGGTCCCATCGAGGAATTCGAACCGGTACTGCCGGCGGCTATCGACCGGGCCGCTTTCCTTTCCCGGCGTTCTACGGCCGGTAGTCCGATGACGATGCTCGCATCGACCCGGAAGCCGGCTTCGAGGGAGAGGGATCGACCGTGAGCGGTAACGGCGACGAGCGAGCCAAGGCCTTTGCCGATCTCACGACCGCGGACGTACAGGAGGTGTTCGACCGCACGGACTACGTTGCGGGCGACGACATCGTGACGACCGTGTTGTTGGCGCTACGCCTCGGCAAGCCCCTGCTCGTCGAAGGCGCGCCGGGCGCGGGCAAGACCGAACTCGCGAAGGTGCTCGCCGAAGGGTTCGACTCGGAGCTGATACGACTCCAGTGTTACGAAGGGCTGGCCGCGGAGAACACGCTCTACGAGTGGAACTACACGAAACAGCTCTTGAGCGTGCAAGCCGGCGAGCGCACCTCGCCGAGCGTCCCTGACACGGGAACGGAAACCGAAGAGCGCCGAGAGCGAGAGGCCGAGGAGAGCGAGACCGGTGGCACGTCGGTGTTCGGCGAGGAATACCTCATGGAACGACCGCTGTTGCGCGCGCTGTCGACCGACGGGGAGACGCCGCCCGTTCTTCTGATCGACGAGGTCGACCGCGCGGACGAGGAGTTAGAGGCGCTGTTGCTCGAAGTCCTCTCGGACTTCCAGGTCTCGATCCCGGAGTTCGGCACTGTCTCAGCAGGGGTACCGCCGATCGTCGTGATCACCTCGAATCGCACGCGGGGGCTCTCGGACGCGTTGAAACGCCGGTGTCTGTATCTGCACGTCGAGCCGCCCTCCTACGAGAAGGAACGGACGATCGTCGACCGGAAGGTCCCCGAGCTCGACGGCGCGGTGGCCGCCGAAGTCTGCGGGGCGACCCACCGCCTGCGCCAGGAACCCCTCTTGAAGCAACCGGGCGTCGCAGAAACCCTCGATTGGGCGCGTGCCGTCGCCGCTCTCCGAACCGGCGAGAACGGGCAAAAAGACGGGGATCTCACGCCGGCGGAAATCGAAAACACTCTAGGGTGTTTGCTCAAGGAAGTCGAGGACGTCACCCGCGTCGATTCCGAACTGCTCGAATCGTTGCTCGAATCAGCCCGGGAAGCCCGGGCGCGCGCCGAGGGATGAGCCGATATCCCGGCGACCGTGAGGACGAGCACGAGACCGATCCCGACCCCTTCGTCGGGATCGACGAGGGCGAGGAAGTGGGTGCTCCCGATATCGCCGCCGCACGCGATCGGGTGGTTACGACCCTCATCGAGTTCACCAGGGAATTGGAGCGCGCCGGCGTCGAGGTGCCCGCGAACGCGAGTGTCGAGGCCGCGAGGGCGCTCGTCGAAGTCGGGTTCGGGAGCAAAGCACGCGTCCGCACCGCGCTCAAAGCGACACTCGTTTCCCGGCGAGCGGACCTCGGGACGTTCGATCGGCTGTTCGAGGTCTTATGGCGACGACTGACCGACCATCTCAGCGGCATCGATAGCGACGGCGAGGACCGCCGGGAGAACGTCGGCGGGTTCGCCTCGATCGGCGCGGACCCCGATTCCGATTCCGAAGCGGCTGTCGAGACGGTAAGCGACCCCGACGAGGGCGACTCGCGCGCGGCGAGCGCGAACTGGCGGCCCGCGACGGGCCGGGCCGACGAGGAAAGCGAGGACGAGGACGACCCGATCCGAACGGCCCGTTACAGTCCGACGGGCCGTTCTGAGCGCCTGTCGATGCCGGCGGCGGCGCTCACGGACGGCGATCCGCTCGACCGGACGATGGAACGACTGACACGAGGACTCGCGTCGATCGGCGGGCGACGCTGGCAGGCGGGCGGGGGCGACCGCGCGGACGCCCGGCGGGCGCTACGCCGGAGTTTCGGCACCGGGGGAACGGTCGTTTCGATCCCCCGCCGCGAGCGGACGGAGACGATCGTTCGCTGTGTTCTGCTCGTCGACGTAAGCCGGTCAGTGCTCGATACGATCGATCGGGCCTTCCTGATCCGGTTCCTCCGGGCGGCGACGGCCGAATGGCAGGGGGCCCGGACTTTCCTGTTCGATACGAGCGTTCGGGAGGTCTCGGGGGAACTCGCCGCGCCGTCGCCCCACGCGACGGTCGAGGCCTTCCGTCGCGCCGAAACCGAGTGGGGCGGCGGTACGCGGATCGCGAACGCGATCGAGAGGATTCGCCGCGCACATCCGGACGCGATCGACCGCACGACGACCGTCTTCGTGATCAGCGACGGGCTCGAAACCGGCGAGGTCGACGCGCTCGAAGCGGGCATGAGCTGGCTCTCCCGGCGGGCGCGAGCCGTCCTCTGGGCGAACCCGCTCGCGGGCGCGCCGGAGTACGAACCGACGTGCCGGGGAATGGCGGTCTCGGTGCCCTACGTCGACGGCCTGTTCGCCTTCGGCGGTCCCGACGACCTCGAAGAGATCGCCCGGCAACTCGAACGACGAGGTACGAACTCGATCGGCTACGAACACGATCCACGCCGGCGCGCGCGAGAGTGACCATCTCGTAGGAAATGACAGAAGTCTTCATACTTTCTGACGCGGCGGCTCTCTGATCGATCGAAGATGGTGTATCGAATAGGGAGGATTCAGCAAGCAGTTTTAGAAACCCACCCGGAGTGAAAGAACGTGTTCAGCCTGCGGGGCATATGGTCTGATGGAATCTATCCACACTCACGGTTTCGTCCCCGCGACCGTGAACAGCGTTAGCGACGCGAAAAACGCGTCATTCGCGTCGGCCTGTTTCAACGCCTCGTACCATTTCCGGGCGTCGGGGTTCCCGTCCGGAGCGTGCTCTCGGACGGTCTCGACCCGTCCAGCGAGACCGAGAACGCTTTCGGCCGTCTCCATGTCGGTGAACGCCAGCACGCCCGTGTCGAGTTCCACGTCGGTGAGGCCGGCGTCAGCCATCCGGCCCCGAAGCCGTCGTCCGACCCGTCCGTGTCGAACGCATGCCCACTTCGGGTCGAGGATCGATCTGGTGACTTCCGAGTCGATCCCCGGGGCGGTCACGACGAGGCTCCCCCAATCCGGTTCCGTGACGACGACCCGGCCACTGGACCGCGTCACGCGAACCAGTTCCCCGAACGCCGCCCGAGGATCAGCCAGGTGTTGGAGGACACGATCCGCTCGAACACCGTCGAACGTGTCGGTATCGAAGCTCAGCGCGTGAGCATCAGCGGGTATAAACGTCGCTGCCGAAACATCGGTGCGGTTCCGGGCTTCCTCGATCATCGCCACGCTGTTGTCCACGCCGACGACCGAGGCGGTCGCGCCGACCGAATCGCCGAGAGCACGAGTGTCGTCGCCGTTTCCACAGCCGACATCGAGAAGCCGATCCCCCGCGGTCGATCGTAACAGGTGGCGACTGCGCTCTTTGATCGCCTGCGTGGCTGCGAGCCCCGTCACCCGATCCAGGTACGATTGAAAGGCGGCGGTGTCAGCTGCCGCATCGATGTCGTCCCACCGGGTGGTGGAGACCTCTTCGTTCACGGAGTTGCTTCGGTCATCCAGATAAATAGCTCTTAGCGGACCGTTCACCGGTGAACGGTCTACCTCGACCGGCTCCGAAGAGTACCGACGCGAAACTACGGATCGCTTTGCTACTGCTTATCAGTAATTGGACGGCGATCGATCGCTCGTCTCCCGGCGAATTCGGCTCCGACCCGCTCGCGTCGGATCGTTAGGACCTCCCCGACTAAGTGCGTCCGAATAGCGACGTAACTGAAATAGGTTTCGCCGCGAAAGGACTATTAGTTTCTGTCGAGTGATACCTAGAGTATGAGCGAGAGCGACTGGAGCGTCCCGGAAGCGACCGTGATGAGCACGGCCCGCGAAGTCGTCGAGAGCGAACGGCACGCGGTACTGGCGACGGTCGTCAGCGTCGAGGGAAGCGCCTACCGGCGGCCGGGCGCGAAGATGGTCGTCGCGGCCGACGGCGAAGGGGTCGGCTCGATCACCGCGGGGTGTCTCGAAGACGAGGTGATCGCGCTCGCCCGCGAGGTGGCCGAAACCGGCCAAGCACGCGTCGAGACCTACGACCTGACTGCCGACGGCGACGTCTGGGGGCTCGGCGTCGGGTGCAACGGCGTGATCGACGTGTTGCTCGAACCGCTCGACGCGGGCTATCGCCCGGCGATCGAGGCGTTCGAATCCGGCGGGGAACTCGCCGTCTGTACCGTCCTCGACAGCGACGGTAACGGTGACAGCGATAGCGATGACGACGGCGACGCGGATCTCGCGATCGGCGACCGGATTTTCTACGACGGCACTGAAGGCGCCTTCTCGGCCGCGTGGCCCGCCGAACTACGCGAGGAACTCCGCGAACCGGCGGCGAGCGCGGCCGAAAGCGGCGATTCACACGCGTTCACCGTCGAGATGGACGGAGAGAGCGTTCGCGTGTTCGTCGATGGCGTGTCGACCCCGCCGGAACTCGTGGTGTTCGGGACCGGCCACGACATCGGCCCGCTCGTCGACCTCGCGACGAAGAGCGACTTTCGGGTCACCGTACTGGGCTTTCGCGGGGCGACCGCGACCGAAGAACGGTTCCCGAACGCCGATGCGGTTCGCTCGACGTCGCCGGCTGACCTGGGCGATGCCTACGAGTTCGACGAGAACACCTACACCGTGGTGATGAGCCACAACTTCATCGACGACCGCCTCGCGCTCGAAGAGCTCCTCGAAACCGATGTCCCGTACATCGGCCTGCTGGGACCCCGGAAACGCTTCGAGGAGATGCGAGAGGAGTTCGCCGCCGAGGACCGGACGTTCACACCCGCCGAACGCGAACGGATCTACACGCCGATCGGTCTCGACCTGGGGAGCGAGAGCCCCTACGAGATCGCTCACAGCATCGTCGCCGAACTGCTGGCGGTTCACAACGACCGCGAACCGGACCACCTCAGCGCTCGTGAGGGTCCGATTCACGACCGGGAACCCCTCGCCGGAACCGGCACAGAAGCGGAGGCGGAGACGGACGCGGAGCCGGGAGCGGGAACCGGATCGACCGACTGAATCGGATCCGGCGGACCGAATCGAACCGCCCTCCAGGCCGTTCGATCACTCGACGGCTTCGAGGTCGGCTCGCGTGTCGACGTCGCGGACGACGCCGGGATCGCCGGTCTCGACGAGCGCCGCCCGCTCGCTTTCGAGGAGAATCGAGCGACCGCCGGTGTCCCCCGAGACGTCACGCAGCGCCTCGAAATACCGCGCGTCGAAGCATACCGGATTCCCGCGCCGACCCCCGTAGGCCGCCGCGAGCGCGTCCCCGGCGTCCGCGCGATACGCTTCGATCAGCGCGTCGATCGTCGATGCGTCGACGGCGGGCATGTCCCCGAGCGCGATCACGACCGCGCTCGCCCCGCGCTCGTCGGCCACGCCCACCCCTGTTCGAACCGAGGTCGCTTGTCCGCGCTCGTAGTCGTCGTTTCGCACGACATCGACGTCGAGGCCGTCGAGCGCCCCTCGTACGCGCCCCGCCTCGTGACCGAGCACGACGACGACTCGATCGACGGCAGCGTCGAGAACTGTCATCGCTGCCCGTCGGACGATCGCCTCGCCGTTAACCGTGGCGAGAAGCTTGTTCGCCGCCCCGTATCGGGAACTCGTCCCGGCCGCGAGCACGACGCCGACGATCGATCCCTCCCGTGGGCGCTCCCGATCGCGCGACCTGGACGCGAGATCGGCCGGCTCGATCACCGGGAGTTCGCTCGTCGCTTCCGTCCGCTTCGCTGATCCCGTCGATTCTGTCGATTCCGCGTTCTCGCTCGGTGTCCGGTTCGCTTGCTCGGAGTCGTCGGCATCGGCCTCCGGGTCGCTCATTCGAGCGCCGTATACGGAACCACCGATACTGTCTCGTCCCGTTCGACGCCGGACTCGGTCAGGAAGAAGCCGTCCGCCCGCGTCGCGCGCGTACTCGAGGAGAGCACGCTCGGATCGAACCGCTCGTCGTAGACCGAGAGCGGCGAGTCGACGTGTCCGAGCGGCATGACCTCGATTCCGTTACCGACACCGCTACGATCGCCGCCGTCACTGTTCGCGTCGCTGTCGTTTCGCACTGTCACCGGAACGGCGTACTCGAAGCCCTCCGGCCCGATTTCGACCTTTCGGGCGAGCGTCGCCTCGATCGTCGGCGTCGGGGTCTCAGTGCCGTCCCCGGTGAAAAACGGTCGCATGACGAGCGTCGCGATCGTGTGTGCGCCGACGGGCTTGCCGGGGATCGCAAACGCCACCGCGTCGTGATCGGGGAGGCGGGCGGCGGCGATCGGCTTCCCGGGCCGGATCAACACTCGATGAAAGACGATCTCGCCGAGGTCGGCAAGCGCGCGGAGCACGTAGTCCTTCTTCCCGACGCTCGTCCCCCCGGTCGTGATCACGACGTCGTACGTACCCGCCAGGTCGGAAATCCGGTCTTCGACGGCTCCTCTCTCGTCCGGGACGCTTCCCTCGTAGGTCGCCGCGCCGCCCCACGAGTCGACGAGCCCGCAGAGCATCGGCGAGTCGAAGTCGGCCTGGGTACCTTCGTGGATCTCGGTGCCGGTCGCAAGCACCCCGGCGCTCGAACGCTCGTAGACCGGGACGTCCTCGACCCCGAGGTCCCGGAGCAAGATCGCGTCCTTCGGCGAGAGGCGCTCGCCCCGCTCGAAGAGCGTCTCGCCCGCGGCGACGTTGCTTCCCTGCCGGTAGACGTAGGTCCCCGGCTCGATCTCGGTGCCCCGGAGCTCCCCGTCCCCGATCGTCGCTTCCTCGCGCTTGAGAACGGCGTTCGCTCCGGTGGGAAGCGGCGCGCCCGTGGCGATCTCGACCGCCTCGTCGGCCCTGATTTCGGGAGGGTCGTCCTCCGGGAACACCGCCGAGACGACCTCGAAGGGGTACTCGCCCGTCGCGTCGAACGCGAAGCCGTCCATCGTCGCACGGTCGTGAGCCGGACGGTCCTCCGAGGCAACGATCGCCTCGGCTAACACTCGTCCGCCGATCGCGGCCAACCCTGCCGTCTCGCTTCCCCGATCGGCGAGCACTGCCTCGCGGAGTTCGTCTACCCTGGCTACAGCGTCGGACCGTGTGAGATCGGTGTCGTAGTCATCGAAGTCGTAGCTGTCGGCGTCATTACCGGTATCGCGGTCGTCGGTATCGTGGGTTCGGGCCTCGCGATCGCGGGTCATACCGTCGGTTCGCCGGCCGTCGGAAAGTACCTTCGTGCCTGCCGGCGACCATCACGTAGCAAAGCCTTTGTCGCCGGAGCACGACTGAAAGAACGAACATGCACGGGAGAGTCCCGAGCGGGCAACGCCCGCCATCGAACGGGTCCGAGACGCCGATCGTTTGTGCCGTCCGAGCGACGGCCGTCGCTGGAGGAACGCACTGATGGCGGTCGAATCGGGCGACGCGAGCGAGGTCGAGGCGAGCGAAGCCGAGGAGGTAAGCGAAACCGACCTGCTCGGCGCACCGATCGAGCGCCGCGAGGACCGCGCGCTGATCACCGGCGACGCGGAGTTCACCGACGACATCCAGCGCTCCCGGACGGTGCATCTGGCGATCCACCGGAGTCGTCACGCCCACGCCCGGATCGAGGGGATCGACACCTCGGCGGCCGAAGACCGCGAGGACGTTCTCGGAGTCTATACCGCCGCCGACGTGGACGCGTCGGACGCGCCGGGACTGCTCCAGGCGGCGAACCCGCCGCACGCAAACGCTCCCGATCACCCCGTTCTCGCCGGGGAGACGGCCCGGTACCAGGGCGAGCCGATCGCCGCGGTCGTCGCGACCGATCGCTACGCTGCCCGCGACGCGAGCGAGGCGATCTCGGTCGAGTACGACCGCCTCGACGCGGCGGCCGACCCCGACGCGGCGCTGGCCGACGACGCCCCGACGATCCACGACGACAGCCCGGACAACGTGGGACTCGACTGGCAGGTCGGCGACGAGGAACGCGTGGACGACGCGTTCGACGAGGCGGCACACGTCACGGAACTCGATCTCGTGAACAACCGCGTGATCCCCGCGGCGATGGAACCGCGCGCCGCGATCGCCTCGTATCAGGGATCGACCGAGGAACTGACCGTCGAACTCACCTCCCAGAATCCACACAACCACCGCGATCGCCTGGCGGCCGCGCTGGATCATCCGTCGGGGAAGATCCGGGTTCGTGCGCCCGCGGTCGGCGGCGGGTTCGGCTCGAAGATCCACCACTACGCCGGCGAAACCTTGGCCGCGTGGACCGCGATGGAACTCGAACGACCGGTGAAATGGACTGCGACCCGGACCGAGGGATTCCTCGCGACCTCACACGGGCGCGATCACCGCTCGCAGGCGGCGCTCGCGTTCGACGACGACGGCGAGATTCAGGGAATGCGCGTCGATACCCGCGTGGGGCTCGGGGGCTATCTCTCGACCGTCGAGGCGGGGGTCGCCTCGAGCGACTACGCGAAGATGCTCTGCGGGCAGTACGACGTGCCCGAGATCGACGCGCAGGTCACGGGCGCCTTTACCAACACCGCGCCGGTCGACGCCTACCGCGGGGCCGGTCGCCCGGAGGCGTGTTTCGTGATCGAGCGCCTCATGGACGAAGCGGCTCGGGAGATGAACCTCGACCCGGCCGACCTCCGGCGTCGGAACTTCATCCCTTCCGAAGAGTTCCCGTTCGAGGTGCCGACGGGCCACGTCTACGATTCGGGCGACTACGAGAAATCGCTCGACGAAGCACTGGAGACTCTCGACTACGACGCGCTCCGTGAGCGTCAGGCAGAACTCCGCGAGGAGGGCCGGTATCTCGGCATCGGCCTGTCGTGTTACGTCGAGGCCTGTGGCGTCGCGCCCGGCATGTTCGAGAGCGGGCTCGTTCGCTTCACGCCGTCGGGCGAGGTGATCGTCCAGTCGGGTACCCACTCACACGGTCAGGGCCACGAAACGAGCTACGCCCAGATCGCCGCGGCCCGTCTCGGCGTGCCCTACGAGGACATTACGGTCGTCGAGGGAGACACCGCGACGGTCCCCGAGGGAATGGGGACGTACGGCTCCCGGAGCGGACCGGTCGGCGGCAGTGCGGTCTCGAAAAGCGCCGAGAAAACGATCGAACAGGCACGAACGATCGCCGCCCACCAGCTCGAAGCCGCCGTCGAGGACGTCGAGTTCGACGAAGGTGAGTTCTCGATCGCCGGCGCGCCCGATCGGGCCGTTGGCATCCAGGAGGTCGCCCAGTCGGCCTATGGAGGTCAGGATCTGCCCGAGGGAGCTGAACCGGGTATCGAAGCGACGACCTTCTTCGAGCCGGACAACTACACCTTCCCGTTCGGCACGCACGTCGCCGTGGTCGAAGTCGACCCCGAGTCGGGCGAAATCGCTTTCGAGCGGTATGTCGCGGTCGACGACGTGGGCGAGCGGATCAACCCGAAGATCGTCGAGGGCCAGATCCACGGCGGGGTCGCTCAGGGCCTCGGCCAGGCGCTGTACGAGAGTGCGGAGTACGACTCCAATGGCCAGCTGATGACCGGCTCGATGCAGGACTACGTGGTGCCGAGCGCCCAGCACATCCCGGAGATGGAGACCGGGGCGACGGTGACGCCCTCGCCGCACAACCCGCTGGGAGTGAAGGGAGCCGGCGAGGCAGGCACTATCGCTTCGCCGCCAGCGGCCGTCAACGCGGTCTGCGATGCATTAGAGCCGTTCGGCGTCACGGACCTCGAAATGCCGATCACCCCCGAGAAGGTCTGGCAAGCAACAAGCGAGACCGAGTGACAATCGGGAAACGAAACTCGAATCGAAACGGTAAGCTGTCAAGCGAACCGCCGCTTGAAGCTCCTGTCCACACCGTCTCGCTTTAGATCACGCCGGTCGTCGTGCGCTCGAAGCGTTCGTACTCCCGGTTTTCGAGGATCGCTTCGAACGCTTCGACGGCAGCGCGGACGTCGGCGTACCGCGTGTACAGCGGCGAGGGACAGACCCTGACGACGTTCGGCGGGCGGTAATCGACGATCACGCCCCGTTCGCGTAGTGCCGTGCTGATCCGATCGGCCTCGTCGTGTTCGATCGCGACGTGTCCGCCCCGCCGCGCCGCCTCACGGGGCGTCCCGACCACACAACCGTGTTCGGCGAGACGCTCGTCGGCGAGGTCGATCAGGTGCGTCGTCAGACCGACCGACTTCTCGCGGATCGCGTCGATGCCGGCCGCCTCGATCGGATCGAGCGCACCGTCGAGGCCCGCAGCGGCCAACAGCGGTGGCGTGCCGATCTGGTAGGCACCGGCCCCGGCGGCGGGCGTGAACCGCGAGTTCATATCGAACTGCGTCGCCTTCTCGTGGCCCCACCAGCCGGGGAGACTCGGGGTCCGTCCGAAGTGGCGTTCGTCGACGTACAGGCCGGCGAGCGCGCCCGGGCCGGCGTTCAGGTACTTGTACGAACACCAGACCGCGAAGTCCACGCCCCACGCCGAGAGGTCGTGGGGGACGACGCCGACCGAGTGGGCGAGGTCGAAGCCCGCGAGAACTCCGCGGTCGTGGGCCGCTTCGGTCAGGTACTCGATGTCGAGTAACTGGCCGCTACGATAGAGTACCGACGGGAAAAAGAGTATCTCCACTTCGTGGTCACTCCCTCCCCCGTCGCTCCCCTCGTCCATCGCCCGCACGACGTCTGTTTCGTCGATCGTTCGGCCGTCGCGGCTCTCGACGACCCGGAGGTATTCGTCGGGATCGCACCCGGCGCGGCGAAGTTGGGCACGGATCGCGTAGTGATCGGTCGGGAAGTCGAGTTCGTTCACCAGAACCGCTCCGTTACCCTCGTAAAAGGTGCCGATCAGGGTGTGGACGTTGGTCGTCGTGGAGTTCGCGACGACGACCGCCTCGGAGCGCGCGCCGAGCAGCGGGGCTAACCGATCGCCGAGGCGTTCACCATACCGGAACCACGGCGGGTCGGCTTCGTCCCATCCGCGGATCGCTAGCTCGCGCCACTCGCCCAGTACGCGCTCGATAGCGTCCGCGGCGTCCGTCGAAGGGAGTCCCAGGGAGTTACCGTCCATGTAGTACTCGCCGTCGGGGAGTACGAATCGCTCGCGAAAGCCCGCGAGGGGGTCCTCGCGGTCTAGCCGCTCGGAACCGATCGGGCCACCAGTACCGTTCTCGCCGTCGCTTCCTTCGCCACTGTCCCCATCGCGATCGGTTTCCGGGCGATCGTCGCTCACGTCACGGTAGCCGGGACCGATCGGGGAGTACTTTCCGCCCGCCCCGTTCTCAGGACGTATGTCCACGCGCACCGACCTCGATCCCGAAATCGAACGCGTCGTCGCGGCCTTTCGCGAGCAGGCGGTTCCCGAGTGGCACGCCATGTCGATCGAGAGCGCCCGCCGTGTCGAGGACGAAGCCTTCGCGCCGGGTGCTCCCCCGTCGATCGATCTCGTTCGTGACCTCGCGATCGGCGGTCCCGAGAGGCGTTCGCCGGGCGTCGCTGGGACTCCCGAAACCGCCGGGAGTCGGGTCCCGATCCGGATCTACCGGCCCGACGTCGATCGCCCGGCATCGGTCCTCCTCTTTTTCCACGGGGGCGGGTGGGTGCTCGGCACGCTCGATTCAGTAGACGAAACCTGTCGTCACCTCGCCGAGGGAGCGGGAACGATCGTCGTCTCGATCGCGTACCGCAGGGCACCTGAAAACCCGTTTCCGGCGGCGATCGACGACGCCTGGTGTGCTCTCCGATGGGTCGGTGAGAACGCCGCGGCCTTCGGCGGTGACCCCGCGCGAGTGAGCGTCGGGGGGACCAGCGCGGGCGCGAACCTCGCGGCGGCCACGGCGCTCCGTGCTCGGGCGTTCGACGGGCCCGACCTCACGCGGCAGTTGCTCGCCTACCCGATCACCGATTACCCCTTCGACACCGACTCGTACGAGGAGAACGCCGACGGGCCGTTGCTCACCCGCGCGGACATGCAGTGGTTCTGGGCGCAGTACCTGCGGAGTCCGGTGGACGGGTATAATCCGTTTGCCGCGCCGCTTCGCGCGCCGCCTGCTCTGCTCGATGGAGTCGCGCCAGCGACCGTCCTCACCGCCGGCTTCGACCCGCTACGGGACGAAGGGTACGCTTATGCCGAGCGTCTGGATCGAGCGGGTATCGCAGTCGATCACCACCACTATCCCGACCTCCCGCACGGCTTTCTCAGCTTCACCGATGAGGCCGAGCGGGCCGATCGGGCGATGCGTGACGCCGCCCGGTCGCTCCGATCGCCGGTATGAGTCCCGAGGGTCGCTCGGATCGACCGGCCGATTCATGGGAGAGATCTCATCCGCGGCGGTGTTCGTCCCCTCGTTCCCGTTCGGTTCGCGGTTTCGCAGTCCCGTTACGCTTTAGCGGACGGCCCCTCGATTGGAGGTAATGACTGCCCACGCCGTCGAGGCGCACGAGAGCGAGAGCGAACGCGAGCGTGACCGGGAGTTCGCCGCCGTGATCGGCCTCGAAGTCCACGTCCAGTTAGAGACCAGTACCAAAGTTTTCTGTGGGTGTTCGACCGACTCCGCGACCGAGCCGAACACGAACGTCTGCCCGACCTGTCTCGGACTCCCCGGCGCGCTACCGACGTTGAACGAAGCCGCCGTCGAAGCCGCCCTGAAACTAGGCAAGGCGATCGACGCCGATGTGCCTGACCGCACCCGATTTCACCGGAAGAACTACTACTACCCCGACCTGCCGAAGAACTTCCAAATTACGCAGTACGACGCGCCGATCTGTGCCGACGGCGCGCTCGAAGTGAGCGTCGAGGGCGACTCGCGGGAGATCGCCATCACCCGCGCACACTTGGAAGAAGACCCCGGAAGCCTCGCACACGCCCGCGGCGGCCGCCGGACGTCGATCGACGCCGCCGAGTACACGCTCGTCGATTACAACCGCGCCGGCGTGCCCCTCATGGAGATCGTCACGGAACCGGATTTCCGGCGGCCAACCGAGGTCAGAGGCTTCCTCTCGAAGCTCGAATCGGTGTTGGAGTACCTCGGAATCTTCGACGCCGACCGGGACGGATCTTTGAGAGTGGACGCGAACATCTCGATGGTGCCCGAAAGCGAGGAAAGCGACGAGGGCTCGATTCCGAGCGACGTGCTCGAAACCGCGAATCGTACCGAGGTGAAGAACATCTCCAGTCATAAAGGCGCAGAGAAAGCCCTCGCTTACGAGGTGACGAGACAGAGAAACGCCCTCCAGCGCGGTCGCGAGATCGAACAGGAGACGCGCCACTGGGACGAATCCCGGGGCGTGACCGTCTCGATGCGGACGAAGGAAGCCGAAGCCGACTACCGGTATTTCGCCGAAGCCGATCTCCCGCCGTTGGAAGTCGGCGACTGGGCCGAGGAAGTCGAGATCCCCGAACTGCCCGAAGCCCGCCGGGAGCGTTTCGAGCGCGAGCACGGGCTCGGCCGGGAGGCCGCGTCGAAGCTCACCTCCACGAAGGCGGTCGCGGACTTCTACGAGAATTTAACCACTGAGTTCGATTCGGACCTGGCGGCGACGTGGGTCGCCGACGAACTGTTAGGCGAACTCAACTACCGCGATCTGACCACTGAGGACGTCGAGGGGAGGCTGGACGAATTCCGGCGGCTGATCTCGCTCGTGGCCGACGGGGAAATCACGGAGAAGAACGCGACGACCGTACTACGGGAAATGCTCGACGAGGGCGATGATCCCGACTCGATAATCGAGGCGAACGGAATGGGCAAGGCCGACGACGACGAGGTAAGCGCCGCGGTCGAGGCGACCATCGAGGCAAACCCCGAGGCGGTCGCTGACTACGAGAACGGCGAGGAGGGTGCGATCAACTTCCTAGTGGGCCAGGTCATGCAGGCGACCGGCGGGAGCGCCGACCCCGGAAGCGTGAACGTGATGTTGCGCGAGCGCCTCAACGGCTGACCGACCGCTCGACTCGAAGTCCGCTTCGTCGATCGGCAAGCGACGAGATCAAGCTTCGGTCTCGATCGGCACGAGGCGGGCACCGCCGATCACCGACACGTCGTACAACCCTTCCTGCTCGGGATCGAGCGCGGTTTCCAGAGCTACGCCGGCGACCCGTTCGAGGGGAAGCGGCCTGACATCGCCGAACCGGCGCGCGATCCGCTCTCGTTCGCCGAGTTCGCGTAGCAGTCGGTTGGTGACCCGCGAGAAGTGCGGGTTGGGTTCGTCCTCGCCGTAGACCGGACCCGGTCGAAGCCGCGCCACGCTCAGATCGAGGTCGACCAACTCGCGTTCGGCCCGGCGTTTCGCCGTCAGATACGCCTCGCGGGCGTCGGGCGGGGTCGTCGACGCCGAAACGAAACTAAAGGATCGGACGCCGGCGCGCTCGGCTTCGAGGCCGGCGAGGATCGCCGCGTCGCCGTTGATCCGCTCGAGGACTATCCCTTCTTTCGGAGTGTCGTCGATGGCCCCGATCGAGTGAACGACTCCCGTACAGCCCTCCAGATACCCGCGCCAGCGGCGCGGCTCGAAGACGCTCGCCGAAACCCACCTTACCTGAGTGGCCCAGGCCGGTTCGCCGTCCGAGTTCGACTTCGAGGTCCCGAAATCGGGGCGGCCGCTCCGCGAGACGCTCACGACCTCGTGTCCGCGCTCGGCGGCGAGGCGACAGACTTCCTTTCCGATGAACCCGTTGCCGCCGGTGACGAGTACGCGACTCATACCTCCCGAACGAATGGGAGAACACTGACCGTTCGCCCTCCGGCGATCCGTTCGCCGACGGCCGCCCGTCGCCGGGCAGTACCTTCCTGTCGCTCAGTGTCCGGGAACAACGCTTGATTCGCACATTACGGCCGGATACGCACGCAGTGAGGCGAATCGGATCAACGAAACGTTTAGAAACGGTCTGTCCATAGCCGGAATCAATGACTGCCCTCCGGGACGGTGATCGTCGGTGGAGCTGATCGTCACTGAAAAGGAGATCGCCGCCCGGCGGATCGCCGCCATCCTCAGCGGCGACTCGGCCGAGGTCGAGCGGGAAAACGGCGTGAACGTCTACGAGTGGGGCGGCCGGCGCTGTGTCGGCCTCTCGGGTCACGTCGTCGAGGTCGACTTCCCACCGGAATACGGCGGCTGGCGCGACGTCGAACCGCGCGAACTCGTCGACGCATCGGTCGAGAAACACCCGACCCGGGAGAACATCGTCCGCACCCTCAGACTGCTCGCCCGGCAAGCCGATCGCGTAACGATCGCGACCGACTACGATCGTGAGGGCGAACTCATCGGGAAGGAGGCCTTCGAACTCCTCCGTGAGGTAACCGACGCGCCGGTCGATCGGGTACGATTCTCGTCGATCACCGAGCGCGAAGTCACCGAGGCGTTCGCCGACCCCGACGGGATCGACTTCGATCTCGCCGCCGCCGGCGAAGCGAGGCAAGTGATCGACCTCGTCTGGGGCGCGGCGCTCACCCGATTCCTGTCGCTGTCGGCCAAACGCTTCGGCGGCGACTTCATCTCTGTAGGGAGAGTCCAGTCCCCGACGCTCAAGCTAATCGTCGATCGCGAGCGCGAGATCGAGGCGTTCGACCCCGAGAGCTACTGGGAGCTGTTCGCCGATCTCGACGCCGATGGTGAGAACTTCGAAGCGCAGTACTTCTACAACGACGACGGCTCGGAAGCCGATCGCGTCTGGAACGAATCGCGCGCCGAAGCGGTCTACGAGGTCCTCGACGGAAGCGAGACGGCACTCACCCGACCGGTACGACGTCGGACGCGAACCGACAGTCCTCCGGCACCGTTCAGTACTACGAAATTCATCAGCGCTGCGAGTTCGCTCGGACTCAGTGCCGGGCGTGCCATGTCCGTTGCCGAGGACCTCTACACCGAAGGGTACATTACCTACCCGCGGACCGACAACACCGTCTATCCCGACGATCTCGACGTCGCCGATCTGCTGGACGAGTTGTCGAGCTATCGCGAGTTCGCCGACGACGCCGGTTCGCTCGCCAGTGGCGACGGCGATCTCGCTCCGACGGAAGGCGACGAGGAGACAACCGACCACCCGCCGATCCACCCCACAGGGGAGCTACCCGATCCCGGCGAACTGGGCGACGCCGAAGAGCGGATCTACGAACTCGTCGTCAGGCGGTTCTTCGCCACCGTGGCCGAGGCCGCGACCTGGGAACACCTCCGGGTCGTCGCCGCGGTCGAAGACGACGGAAACGGCGAGGTCGCAGACGAAGACGAGGACGATCACCGGCTCAAGGCCAACGGCAAGCGCCTCGTCGAGCCGGGCTACCACGCGGTCTATCCCTACAAGAACGCGAGCGAGAACTACGTCCCCGACGTCGCCGAGGGCGATACCCTGAGGATCGAGGAGACCCGTATCGAGGCCAAGGAAACCCAACCACCGCGTCGGTACGGCCAGTCCCGGCTGATCGAGCGCATGGAGGGGATGGGAATCGGAACCAAGGCGACACGACACAACACCTTGGAGAAACTCTACGATCGAGGCTACGTCGAGAACGATCCGCCGGTACCCACGCGACTCGCCCGAGCGGTCGTCGACGCCGCCGAGAGTTTCGCCGCGCAGATCGTCGACGAACGGATGACGAGCGAACTCGAAGGGGATATGGCTGCTATCGCGCGCGGAGAGACCACCTTGGAGGAGGTAACCGACGAGTCCCGAGAGATGTTGGGCGAGGTCTTCGCCGAGTTGGCCGACTCCCGCGAAGCGATCGGTGAGCACCTCAGGAGTTCACTGAAAGCCGACAAGACCCTCGGACCGTGTCCGGAATGTGGCTCGAACCTGCTCGTCCGACGGAGCCGCCAAGGATCGCATTTCGTCGGGTGTGACGCCTACCCCGACTGTGAGTACACCCTCCCGCTCCCGAACCGGGGTACTCCCCAGTTGCTCGACGAGAGTTGTGGGGACCACGACCTGCGCCACGTCAAGATGCTCGCCGGCCGAGGCACGTTCACCCACGGTTGTCCACAGTGTGAGGCCGATGCGGCCGACGACGCGGCCGATCGCGTTATCGGGGCGTGTCCGGAGTGTGGGGATAGCGCGACGTCGATAGCGAGGGACGCATCGGGTTCCTCGGACACCGCGAGCGGGTCGGAAGCCCGCGAGCAGGAGACGCCGCGAGGCGAAGGCGGTGAAACCGCCGAAGCGCACAGCGGGGAACTCGCGATCAAACGCCTCCGGTCAGGCTCACGCTTGGTCGGGTGTACGCGCTATCCCGACTGTGAGTACTCCCTGCCGCTCCCGCGCCAGGGCGAGATCACGGTCACCGAACAGTACTGTGAGGAACACGACCTCCCGGAACTCGTCGTCGAAAACGGTGACGAGCCGTGGGAACTGGGCTGTCCGATCTGCAATTTCCGCGAGTACGAGGCCCGTCAGCGGGCCGGAACGCTCACCGACCTGGATGGCGTCGGCGAGAGGACCGCCGAGAAGCTCCAGGCGGCGGGTATCGATTCGATCGAGGACCTGACCACTATCGAGGCCGACTCGCTCGCGACCGACGTCGACGGCGTGAGCGCCGACCGCATCCGCGAGTGGCAAGGTCGGGCGAGCGCGGGCGAAAGCGCCGCGGACTGATCGGCCGGTCGAGTCGGAACCGGAGCCAGTCAGTGTCGGGACCAGCCGGCGTCGGGATCGGTCGAGATCGAGGTCCTCCGGCGAGTCGAAGGCAGGCGGAAATCCCGTCGAGGCGGCCGACGATCCGCTTGCCTGCCGTCGCTTCGCCGGGCCGTAGGACGGGTGTCTGACGTAGGTTTATACCGATAGGACGCTCTATCTACGTTTGGATATGTCACGCTCTCGCAAGCGCCGGCGCGTAGCCGCCGGCTCGTCACGGAGGACGCCCTTATCGCGGAAACCGTCCTCGTCGTCCGGTCCGGGATCGATCCCCCGACGATTGGTTCTCGTGATTGCCCCGCTCGCCTACGGCACGGGCGCGCTGATCGAGAGCACCGCCGCGACCGCGCTGTTCGGCGCGTCGGCGCTCACCTTTCTGTGGGGCTGTATGATCGTGCTCGTCTGTGCGCTCGTGAGCCTCGCGCTCTCGACTGCGACCGGACCCGACGGGACGCTTTACCGGCGGACCGCCGCGTCGCTCTCGATGTCGATGTCCGCGAGCGGTGCCGGGTCGGTCCTAGCACCGATCTTCGCCGCCGGCGTCGTCCTCAGCGGTATCGCCTGAGACCTCTCCGAACACCCGTCCCTCGACTCGTCGCCCGCTAATCGGCCCTCCCACCTACGGCCGCGACCCGCTTTTTCGGATACTCGATTACGAACCCGAACAGTCCGGAGGCTCACGCGTCCGTGCGTTCGTCCCCGACATATAATGACGATAGTATGTGCTCACGTGTACATATTATTTGAACACACTCATAGGCAATCTTTACCTTGGCCACGATTTCAGAGGTACGTATGAGTACGGGGACCGACGACGGGGCGAGCAACGAACGACCGTTCTTCGACGACGGGGACTTTCGCGATCAGCTACGCGAACTCCCGCCGAGCGCGAAGCTCGTCGCCACGGTCTTGGAGGCCGATTCGCCGCTCTCACAGGGCGACCTCGCCGAGGAATCCCTATTGCCCGATCGGACGGTCAGATACGCGCTGAGCCGACTGGGCGAGGTCGGCCTCGTCGACTCGCGGTACAGCTTCCACGACGCCCGCAAGCAGGTCTACTTCCTCCAGCGATAATCCGGTTCCGAACGCGACGACGTGCGCTCGAAGCGATGGAGTAGACGTGACGACCCGCGAGCGTTTTCCGCTCTTCGTTCGGAACACCCGTATGGAGTCGATCACACGCGTTTCCCTGCCGGTCGAGACACGTACTCCCGGCGGGAAGACGAACGCCTACGTCGTCGGCGAGCGTCGAGCGGTCTTGATCGATCCGGCAGCCCGATCGACGGAACTGGATCGGCTCGTCGACGATCGATCGGTCACGAACGTCCTCGTTACGCATACACACCCCGATCACGTCGGCGCTCTCGCCGAGTACGCCGCTCGTACTGACGCAACCGTTTGGGCACATTCGAGCCACTGCGATCGCTTCGTCCGTGCGACCAGTACGGAACCGGATCGCGTCTTCGAGGACGGTACGCGGGTCGATGCGGGAGACGGCGGCGTCACGGTACTCGAAATGCCGGGTCACGCTCCCGATCACGTCGCGCTCGTGACCGAGGACGGA
Organism: Halobacteriales archaeon QH_6_64_20; assembly: GCA_003021235.1. GTDB lineage: Archaea > Halobacteriota > Halobacteria > Halobacteriales > Halococcaceae > PXQR01. Next base: position 65,364 of record PXQR01000102.1, read on the forward strand.
GTCCTCGTCGGGGATCTGGCGGTGGCGACCGGGAGCGTTGCGGTCACGGCCGGCGACGGTCACGTAGGGAAGTACCTCGCGTCGCTCCGGCGGTTGCGCGGGATGGCTCCTGAGAAACTGTTCCCGGCACACGGTCCAGTCATCGACGACCCCGAGGAAACCCTGACGCGGCTGATCGATCACCGCCTAGAGCGCGAGCGCCGCGTTCGAGAAGGGGTTCGAGGCGGCGCTCGCGAGCTCGACGCGATCACCGACGCGGCCTACGATAAGGACGTTACCGCGGTTCGCGACCTCGCGGAGGGAACTGTCGCTGCCCACCTGGAGCAGTTGGCTCGCGAGGGTAAGGTAATCTGGGATGGCGAGTGTGCCGAACCGGCCTGAGTTCTAACGGTATAGTGACCAGGCGATCAGTTCGCGCTGTTCATCCACTCGAAGTTCACGTGTCGGGTGTCGAAAGCGATCTGCCAGCCGAACCGGACGATCACGAGAGCACTCAGGATCCGACCGCCCGCTGCGATGCGGTCGATCGACTCGGTTCCTACACCAGCACCCACCAGCCCCGAGACCGAGAACCCGAGTCCGGCGAGCGCCAGTCCCGTGCCGGCGAAGTGACTCCAGCGAACCCGGGAACCGAACCGGTCGGCATCGAACCCGGTGAGAACGAGTAGCGCTCCGCCGCCGATCGTGAGCGCATGCCCGATAACTCCGAGGAAGTCCTCGAAGCCGGAACCGAACGCGATAATGGCGAACTGAGTGAGGAGGATCAGAACTCCGAACCCGGCGATTCCCTTCCGTTTCATATCATTTCAGCAATCGTTTCTGTATGATAGTTATTCCGGTCGGATCGAAATCGTAACGGAATGCTGGTCGGCGACGATGCGCTTTTCGGCGCTGCGCTCCTTCGAGAAGTATGGAGAGCCTCGAGGCCGAACTCGAACGGGCGCGCGAGTTGGACGTCGCCGTCCTGGCCGATGCGATCGAGGAGATCGGCTTCGAGTGTACTCGCTGTGGAGCGTGTTGCAAGGCTGCCGAAAACGGCGACCGCGGAGACGCCGGGAGCGAACACGGTACCGATGGGAGGACCCGTGAGACCCATGCGGAGGCCGGTCCCGAATTCGAGGCGCACACGGCAACGGTCTTTCCAGACGAGGTACGCCGTCTGCAGGAAACGAACGACTACGATCGACGAGTCACCGAAGGCGTCTCGAGGTCCCGTTCGGATGCCTCACGGGACTGGCGCGACGTGGCTCGCCCGATGCCCTACGGGATCGACACAGGAGGGAACGGCCCGGAGGGCGAGACCTTCGAGTGGGCGCTTCAAACGAACGACTGTGGGGACTGCATCTTTTACGCCGAGGAGGACGGCCAGGGGGCGTGTACGGTCCACGAGGACCGACCGCTCATCTGTCGGACCTACCCCTTCAGCGTGGCGCTCGCGGGGACGAGCCAGCCGATGGGCGGTGCCGTCGAGCGGGTAGGCGACGTACGGGCGCACGAGTGCGAGGGGCTGGGGCGGGACATACCGCGAGCCGAGGCCGAGGAACTGGCCCGGGCCCTCAAGCAGCGAGCGATACGGGAACTAGAGGAGGCGATCGGAGTGCGCGAGAACTACGAACC
>PXQR01000103.1 GCA_003021235.1 Halobacteriales archaeon QH_6_64_20
AAGAGCACGGCCAGGGACGGGTCGATCAATTCCAGCGACGAGATCGACGGATCGACGGCGACCGGCTACGTCCTCGGGGGTACCGATTCCTATCGGTTCGCCGGCGAGATCACCGACTTGACCGTCGACGACCCCGACGCAGTGTCGATATACCTCGACGGCGAGGAGGTCGATCCCGCCCGGTTCGGCGGCTCGGACTCGTTCGAACTCACGATCTCGAATCGCGGGTACGACGAGCCTGCGACCTATCAGTTCACGGTGACGGGCAAAATCGAGGCCACCGCGTCGGTCAACCCGAACGACGAGATCGACGGCTCGACGGGCACCGGCCAGGTCAACGGCGGGGCCGATACCTATCGGTACACCGGTGCCATCACTGCCTTCGACAACGATGGCCCGCTTGACGTCGCCATCGACGGCAACACCGTCTACTCCAGCGGGTAGGGGTAGTACGCGATTGCGACCCCATCGCGGCGGGTTTCGTCGCTCCGTTCGGAGTGCCGGGCATCCGCGGTCGGCTACAATCGGCCGCGGTCGGTCACCCTCGACCGTAGTCCCAGCTCTAGGTCGGCGGCCGGACGCCTCGCTCGCTCCGAACCGCGACGACGGCCTACCGGTCGTGTAACGGCGGGGAACGATCCGGGGCAACAGCGGCCGAGGACGGGCGACGATCGAAACGAGGTCGGAACGCACTTGTAGAGCCCTGGGCGTTGTGACGCCATGGTGGGCGTCGTCGGCGGGGAGCTAACGGGCGAGGACCTTCGATCGATAGCCGAGACCCGGGCGGGCACACGACGTGGCAGGCCGGCGGTCGTGCCGGCGTCGTCCACGGGGCGATCACGAACCTCGTGGACCTCGGCTGGGACCCGGCGGAGCTGTTCGAGCGGGTCTTCGACGACCCGGCGGCGACGCTCGCCGCGCTCGACGGCCCCTTCGTGCTCGCCGCGATCGATCGTCATACCGACCGGATCGTACTCGGCACCGATAAGCTCGCCAGCCGGCCGTGTTACCACGCGGACGGCTCGACGTTTGCGTTCGGCTCGGAGGTAAAGACTCTCCTGCCCTACGTCGACGACCCGACGATCGACGAGCAGGCGGTGAGCGACGTACTACTGATGGGCTACGCCTGGGGCGACCGGACGCTCGTCGAGGAGGTACACGCCATGCTACCGGCGACCGTGCTCGAATACAGGGCGGGCGAACGCTCGACCGAGCGGTACTGGTCGCCCGACTTCGACGAATCGGAGAGCCCGACCTACACCGCGGAACTGATCGAAAAATACCAGCGGGCGGTCGACGATGTCGCGGGCACGATCGGCGGCGACGGGGACGTCGGCGTCTGGTTATCCGGCGGGCTCGACAGCCGGGCGCTGGTCGGTCAGTTGCGCCGAACGTTTCCGGCGGGAAGCGAACGCAGCGACGAGGGCGGCCGCGATCGATTGCGATCCTACACGTACGACATCCCGAAGGGATGGCGCGAACCGCAGGTCGCCCGACAGGTCGCAGAGCGTCTCGACCTCTCGCTCACGGATCTCGCTGTTTCTCCCGAGAAGTTCCTGTCGAGAATGGGACGGGGCGTTTCCCTCACCGACGGCATGTTACGCTGGAGCGTCTTCATCCCGATCACGACGGTCTTCGATCTTCCGGGCGACGAAGTGGACGTCGTGCTCGAAGCCGCCGGTCAGGGCCCAATCATGGGCGACTACCTCACGCGATACCACCTCGGCGAGTACGCTTCGGCCGTCGAGGCCATGTATCAGAAAGAACACGCGCTCTCGGCCGCCCGAGTTCGAGCAGTCATGGATGCCGACGTCGATCCGATACGGACCTTCGAGATCGAAGCCGAGCGAAGCGACGAGCGAACCCCCCGAAGAAAAGTGCTCGACGCACACTTCCGGAACTACTACCCGCGCCAGCAGTTCGCGAACAACCCGATCGCCCGGAGCCGACACGGGGTTCGAGTGCCCTACGTCGACGGCGACCTGTTGAACCACGCCGCAAAGATGTCGACCTCGCTCCGACCGGGTACCATCCCGTTCACCGGAGGCAAGGTCCCGCACGCGACGACGAAGCCGAAGCTCGATCTAGTAGGGGAAATCGATCCGCGCCTGATGGACGTCCCTTACGAGCGGACGTTACTCGCGCCGAAGTATCCCTTGCCAACTCACACCGTCGGGTTCGTCGTCGCCTCGCTACTGAAGAAACGGAAGTTCGACCGGCAGTTCGGCGGCGGTCGGCTCCCCGACGAGTGGTATCGGAGTCATGCCGGGTTCAGAGCGCGCATCGACGACCTCCTGGAGAGCGCCTGCGAGCGACCCTTCTTCGATGCCGCGGAGATACGTCGGCTCCGGCGCGAACACCTCGATGGAGAGGGCCACTACGTGAACACGACGCTCGCGGCGGTCACTACCGTCGAACTGTGGATAGGAGAACACGTCGACGAGGCGACGCGCCCGGCCGAGCAGGTCCCCTCCGAACTCGCCGCCGAGAGCGACGCCGAGTCCTGATCTTTCCCGTCGGAGCCACAACCGTTAGATCGTCTCGACCGCCCGCGTTTCGGGCGCGGAGGCCGGCGCTATCGGTCGCGATCGAACGGGTCTTCGAGCACGATCGTTTGGGCCCGATCGGGGCCGACGCCGACGGCGTAGATCGGGACCCCCACCTCGTCGCTCACGTACTCCAGATAGGCCCGGGCCTCCGCGGGGAGCGCCCCGTAGCCCGCCCCGATCGCCGCGTCCCAGTCGGCGTCGGGCCATCCGTCGAACTCCTCGTACCGGGGTTCACAGGCCGCCCAGCGCTCGGTGGTCGCGGGGATCGTCCCCACGGACTCGCCCGCCAGGTCGTAGCGCTCACACACCTTCACCGAATCCAGTCCCGCGAGCGTGTCGACGTGATTGATCGCGAGCCCGGTAAGGGAACTCGCCCGGGCGGCGTGACGCAACATGGGGAGGTCGAGCCAGCCGACACGGCGCGGGCGGCCAGTGACAGTACCGTACTCTCCGCCCGCCTCGCGGATACGCGTCGCGAGTTCCTCCTCGTCCGCATCGGTGTCGGCGTCAGTGTCCGCGCCGGCGTCGGTATCAGTACCGGCGTCGGTTCCGGGGTCCGCTTCGCTCCCGTCGTAGCCGGGGGTTTGGCCCGCGACGCCGCCGAGTTCCGTCGGCAGGGGGCCGGTGCCGACCCGCGTGAGGTAGGCTTTCACGACGCCGACGATCTCACCGTTCCCGACGACGCCGGGACCGAGCCCCGATCCCACTGGGGCCCCGCCGGCGGTGGGGTTCGAGGAGGTCACGTAGGGGTAGTTCCCGTGGTCGATATCGATCATCGTGCCCTGCGCGCCCTCGAAGAGGATCCGCTTGCCCGCGTCGCGTTCGGCCGCCAGGAACTCGCCGGCATCGACGGTCATCTCCGCCTCGCGTAAGCGCTCGCCGTAACGACGATACTCCTCGTAAAGCCGGTCGATATCGAAGGCGTCACCGGTTTCGACGTCGAAGACCGATTCGGCGAGCGCGCGTTTCTGCGGGACGACGTACTCCAGACGATCGCGAAGCACGTCGGGATCGAGCAGGTCGCCGACGCGGATCCCCCGGCGACCGGCCTTGTCCTCGTAGGTCGGGCCGATCCCCTTGCCGGTGGTGCCGACCTCGAACTCCCGGTCGGCTTTCGCGCGTTCTTCGATCCCGTCGAGTTCGCGGTGGTACGGGAAGACGACGTGTGCCCGTCGCGCGACCCTGATCTCGGGATCGAGACCGCGCTCGGCGAGCGCGTCGAGTTCCGAAAAGAGGGTTTCGGGGTTGACGACGCAGCCGTTGCCCAGTACGCCGACCTTCCCGCGAACCGCACCGCTCGGAACGAGCGAGAGGGTGTACTCCTCGTCGCCGTGGACGACGGTGTGCCCGGCGTTGTCCCCGCCCTGATACCGGACGACGATATCGGCCGCGTCGCTCCAGCGATCGACGATCCCACCTTTGCCCTCGTCACCCAGCTGCGAGCCGACGACCGTCACGACCATGACGCCCGTTTTCGCCCCCCGGTGCATACCGATTACGATCCGCTCAACGCTCACGATGCGCTCGCCAGTGCTCGCCGATGCTCTCCGATGCTCGCCGGCAGCGGTCGAACGACGACCGCTTCGGTCCATCGAACGCTGGCCCGCCCGTCGTCGGTTCGCTGCCGTGAGACCGTTGTCCCGCCGTCGATCGACGAGGGTGATCCGCACCGATCGGACGCGAAACTACGGAGAACTCATGTGGTAAGAACTATCATATACGGCCTCCGAGAACCGTTCGACGGGATGGCAATGGGAACGACGAACGAGGTGGGGGGAACCGAACCGCCGTCGTGTCCGGTGTGTGCGTCGCGACACGTCGCCCGGGCGGTCGTCCTGCGGGGCGACTACCGGTGTCCGGACTGTAGCGCGCTGTTCGACGCCGACGGGCGGATCGCCGCTGACCCGCGATCGTGGGTCGAACCGCGAGCACCCGCGAGCCGAGCGGACGGCGGGGAACCGATCGCGGGCGAGTCGGACGGACCGGACGAACGGGGGGAACCGGAACCGAGACCGGGGGAGGGAAGCGGATCGAAGCGGACGAAATAAACGGGAAGCGAACGGAGAGCGAAACGACTGGGTATAAGTCGGATCGTTTCGGGAAATTATGCCGGTTTTTGAGTACCGGAGGACAACATTTAAAAACCTCAACCGCGAGTTAACAAGTGCCATGATAGATCGGCTTGAGAAAGAAGTAGACATGCTCGAACGCCATCTGGAGGTCCTTCGGATGGTGATCGACAACGAACCGATCGGGATCGTCAAGATGTCGAACGAGACGGGCTATCCCCACCACAAGGTCCGCTACTCGCTTCGCGTTCTCGAGGAGGAGACGCTGATCGAACCCTCCAGTCAGGGTGCGATCACCACCGACCGCACCGCGGAGTTCGTCTCCGACCTCGACGGGAAGGTAGACGGCGTGGTCGAGAAATTAGAGGGGATGAAGATCGAAAACGCCGCCGAGATCGAGTCCTAAGGCCGGCGATCACGCGTCGACGGTCAACCCACGATCGCTTACGATCACCGGTAGTTATCGGTGAGCCGCCGGCGGATATCCGCCGACGAGCATCGATCAGCCGCCGGTACGCGCCGAACGGTCCGACCACGTGCTCGGAGTTGCGCTCCGTTCTAGCGGGGGTGATCACGGCACTGAAGCGGTACGGTCCGGTCCGCTCGCGCTCGGGGAACAGGGAGTCGGCACGAAAGGGAGGTCAACACAACAGCGAGGTCGGCACAACAGCTTAGACGGGGCCGATCGGAGGGAGGGTATGACCGTCTCCGATTGGGGCGAGTGGTTGCCGCGCGCGATCGAGGCCGCTACCCCCTCGGGCGTCGCGATCTGGTATCTCGGGTGTAACGGGTTCGCGCTCAAGAGCTCGGACGGCACGACGCTCTTCGTCGATCCCTATCTCGGAACCGGCGACCCCCCGCGAACGACACGGATGATCCCGGTGCCGTTCTCGCCCGACGATATCGCCGAAGCCGACGCGATCTTCGCCACGCACGAACACTCCGATCACGTCCACGGTCCGAGCCAGGCCCCGATCCTCGAAGCCACCGGGGCGAAGTACTACGCGCCCGACGACTCCCTCGCGGTGGCGCTCGACGACGAGGAATGGCTCGCCGACTACGATCTCGCCGAGGAGCGCTTCAGCGAGGTCACGGAGGGCGAGACGATCGAGATCGGCGGGTTCACCGTCCACACCGAAGCCGCCCACGATCCGGACGCGACCCACCCGGTTTCGTACGTCGTCGAACACGACGCGGGCACGTTTTTCCACGGGGGCGACGGGCGCGCGAGCGAGGCGTTCGAGCGCGTCGGGGAGGCCTACGCCCTCGATCTCGGCGCCGTCGCCTTCGGGACCGTCGGACGGATAGCGGACAGCAAAACGGGCGAGCGGGAACGAACGCGATGGTACAACGACGAGAACGGGGTCGTCGAAGCGGCGAACCAGTTGGGCCTGGATCGACTCCTACCAACTCACTGGGACATGTGGAAGGGCCTCACCGCCGATCCGACGGTGTTACACCGTCACGCGGCGAGCTTCCCGTACCCGCGCGACCTCGAAATCGTCGAGATCGGCGATCGCGTCGACCTCGTGGCCGGTTCCGATCGACCGTAGCTCGCATCGATCGCCGCCGAGGGCCGACACGAGACCGGCGATGAACCGACGACGATCACCATCGACTACCGACCATCGACTACCGACCGCCAACGATTGACCATCGACCATCGACGGTCGAAGGGTCGAGGACGGCCGGTCGACGACCGGGCGGAGCGCCGACCGGCCGGCGGTCGTGTCGTTCTGCCGGGACGAACCGGACAGGTCGAAAACGGAACGACCGACAGCATCGGTCCCAGGGGCCGATCCCGAACGCTTAGGAGAGACAACGCCGAACGTAGGGGACATGAACGCGAGCGGGAGCGATCGGGCGACGAGAACGGACGGCGGGAAGGTCGTCGTCCGCGAGAAGGACGTCGAGGTGGCGAAGTCCTACGACGGCGAGCGCTTCCCGGTACCGGCGATTGTCTTCAGCATCCGGTCGGGTCGCGAGGACTCGATCGAAGTGCGCCTCGTCGATCGAGTCCCCGAAGAAGTGTCGATGGACGACATCGGCTTTCACCCCGATTACGGCAGCGAGTTCTGGTCGGTCGAGGACCATACGCTGATGTTCGACCGGGAACTCGCTCCTGAAGAAGAGATCGAGGCGGTGTACGGCCTCCGGGGTCCCGACGCCGACAAGCCCGACTTCTTTCTGGGCGAACCGGCGATCGAGATCCGAACCGGAGCCGAAACGAGCGGCGAGGGCGGCGGAGCCCCGCTCGACGGGACGAACGAATCGTTCGTCCGGAGCGCGATGTCCGCGGGCAACGGGGAGAGCAGTGAAGGCGAAAGCGGCGGCGACGAGCGCGATGACAGCGGGCCCGGTGGCGACGGAGCGGTGGCCGGCGGGACGGCCGTCACCGAGGACCCCGAACCAGTCGACGAGACCGACGTCGACGGGACGGCTACCGACGTCACGAGCGACGAACGAACGGGTGCCGAGAGCGACGACGGCGGCACGACGACACCAACGGAGAACGTACCAATGGACGAGAACGACACGACCGACTCGGAACGGACGGACGACCCGAACGCGACCGAAGCGAACGCGGCGGAGACAGCGGAGACGACGGAAACGGACACGACGAGTGTGGACTCCGTCCCCAACGGGGCCGACCGGGAGGCCGAGCCGGACGACGCGGCCGCCGGGGGCGAAGACGGCGAGTCAGCGACTGTCGAGGACACCGGCGACACGCTCGCGGCGACGCTGGCGCGGGAACTGCGGGCAGGGCGGGTCGACGCCGACGACCGGGAGACGTTGCGCGACGTGCTCGGCCCGCGCGACAGCGTCTCCGTTCGCATCGATCGCCTCCAGTCGGAGGTAAGCGAGGTCGCGGCCTACGCCGACGCGCTCGAATCGTTCATCGACGAGAACGGATCGGGAGAACAGCTGGTCCGCCGACAGACCGAACGCGTCGACGCGCTCCGCGAGGACGTCGAGACCGTCACCGAGGAGACGGCGACCAACCGTGCGGACATCGAAACGATCGACGACGACGTAGGGTCGGTCGAAGGCGAGGTCGAGGCGGTCGAAAGCGAGATCGAGACCGTTCGGGAGGCGATCGCGGATTTCGAGGAAACCATGGAACGAACGGACGAACGCCTCGAAACCGTCGAGGAGCGCGTCGAGGGGACCGACGACCGCTTCGAGGAGATCGAGCGCCGACTCGACGCGCTCGACGATCGAGTCGGTGAGGACGAGGTCGAAGAATCCGACCTCGACGACCTGCGCGAGGACCTCGAAACGCGAACCGACGAACGGATCGCCGACACCGAAGACTCCCTTCAGGACGTTTCGGCGGACGTCGAGGCGCTCGAATCGTGGCGCTCACAGCTCAGTGCCGTCATCAGTGGCACGGGCGAGACGGGAACCGACGGCGAAACCGATAGCGACACCGAGACCGGTGCCGACAGCTGAATCCTACCGGATCGGAACGTAGGCTAAACTCGAGTCCCGGGAAAACAGTCCGAATGTAAGCCGTTTGGACGCCGAGCCCCGGCCTCTGTCGCCACCGGCGGACACGATCGCCGATACTCGAACTCCACGATCGTCCGAAAGGGAATGACACCACCTGCCATGATAGACATGATCGTTCATTCATATCGTCTAATGGATGCCAAAGCCGTAAAGTTGTTCAATGAACATTAACATGATCAATCATAAGGATTTTTACTGCCCGGTTGTTCCGAGCAGTCGTGGCGACTGATACGGTCCCGTTGGATCGGTTTCGGTATTCGATCATCCGTCTCCGCGCACGACGAGCGGACCGTGTCGCCACCCGGCTGCGGTCGGGACTGCGACTGCGGTTGCGGCTACGACGACGAGAGCGAGAGCGGCGGCTACGCCGGCGTCGCCGTCCACGACGCGACGACCGGTAGCGCGCGGCCGACGCGCGAGTGCGCTGCGATGAACGACCCGCACCGCCCGGCGACCTCCTCGGCGACCACGACCGCGACCGCAGCGGCGTCGACCGGATCGCTCCCCCATCCGAACCTCGAAGACCAATGAACGATGCACTCGACGATACGGACGTTTCGACGAACGAGATCGATAACCCCGCCGGCGCTACCTTCCGCGAACAACTCGACTCCCAGAAATACGTGTTCGCGCCCGGCATCTACCACGCGCTCGACGCCCGGCTCGCGGAGATGGCCGGCCACGACGCCGTCTACATGAGCGGCTATTCCACGGTGTTGGGCCAGTTCGGCTTTCCCGACCTGGAGATGGTTACGATGACCGAGATGGTCGAGAACGCCAAACGAATGGTCGAGGCCACGAACCTCCCCGTCATTGCCGACTGTGACACCGGCTACGGAGGGGTTCACAACGTCCAGCGCGCCGTGCGCGAGTACGAGAAGGCCGGCGTGGCTGCCGTTCACATCGAAGATCAAGTCACCCCGAAACGCTGTGGGCACATCGCCGGCAAGCGGATCGTCCCCCGCGAGGACGCCGAAGCTCGGTTCCGTGCCGCCGTGGACGCCCGCCAAACAAACGAGACGGTCGTCATCGCCCGCACGGACGCCTACGGCTCCGCGAACGGCGACTGGGACGAACACCTCGCGCGCGGCCGGCTGTACGCCGACTGCGGCGTCGATCTCGTCTGGCCGGAGATGCCGACGCCGTCCCGCGAGGACGCCGTGGCGTACGCCGAGGAGCTGGGTGAGACCCATCCGGACCAGAAGCTCGCGTTCAACTACTCCTCCAGTTTCGCGTGGTCCGAACAGGACGACCCGCTCACCTTCGCGGAGTTGGGTGATCTGGGTTACGAGTACGTCTTCGTTACCTTATATGGACTGCACTCGGGAGCGCATGCGGTCTACGAGGACATGCAGGCGATCGCGGAGAACGGGGAAGAAGCCCAGTTCGACCTCGAAGACCGCTATATCGACCACCCCACCGAGTCGCATCACGAGCTATCGTTCGTTGATCGCTACCAGGACATCGAGATGCGATACGACCCGGAGGCCCACGCGCGTATCGAGGGCTCGACGGGGTTCTCCGAGGACGAGCGCGCCCTTCAGACCGCAGACGAGGAGGCCGCGGACGGGGAAGCCGCGGCCGAGACGGAGACCGAGGCCGACGACGGGGCCGAGGCGGAAGCCGAGACGCCCGCGGTGAGCGAGGCAACGAGCGGCGACGACCGCGAACTCGTCTCCGACCACCCCATAAAGGGCGAGATACTCCGGGAGGTCCTGGAGTACTTCAACGAGACGGACATCGACGAGTCGTTCGCCGAGCCGCCCGACACGGAGTTCATCCAGGGGCGGTTTTTCGACTTCTCGTACCTCGACAACCACGAGGAGGTCCAGCGCCTCTGGGTGGACGAGCCGTACGCCTACGTCTCCATCCTGCGGCGCGATGGCGAGGACAAACTCAGATACCGGGTCCACGAGCCGCACCTCTCGGAGTTCGAGGAGTACGTCCGCGAGGACCTGGTGAAGATACTCCGGAACAGCCTGATGTACCAGGACCTCGAGGACGGCGACGACCGCGAGGCGCTCTTCGAGGAGAAGGCAAAGGAGATCATCTCCGACCACGCGGCGGCGACCATCGACGACGGCTCGCTACTGAAGCTGAAGTACTACCTGCTCCGGGACTTCGTCCACCTCGGGCCAATCGAGCCCATCATGCGGGACCCGAACATCGAGGACGTCTCCTGTGACGGCGTCGGCATCCCGGTGTACGTCTACCACGCCGAACACCGCGACATGCCGACGAACATCACCTT
>PXQR01000104.1 GCA_003021235.1 Halobacteriales archaeon QH_6_64_20
CGACGAGTATCGAGCATCTCGAAGACGCGGTCGAAGCCATCGACATCGACCTTCCGGATAGCGATCTCGAGTATTTGCAGGAACCCTATGGACCAGTGGAGATCGAAGGCCACGATTGACGCACCGCAGTCGCCGAGGACGAACGGTCCGGTACGTGTGAGCGCATCGACGGGGTAGGGGGCAGACCTACCGGGGGAAAATTAACGTCCCTCTCTTCGATCGAGTATATCAAGTACTCTGCTTCGTTCTTTCGACGGAACTCCGATAGGACCCCCGGACTATCCGACCGGATAGGCGTCGTGGTCGAGTACCTCGGGCATGTGGCCGCTGAGGAGACGGTCGTCGTCGCCGACCCGCTCGCGGAGCCGAGCGACGCTCTCGTAACACGCCGCGGCGTCGACGTGGAGCCCCGGTGGGACATACGCCCGGTCGACCGGCGTGACCGGAATCGCCTCGCCGTCGACGTCGCGGATCGTCTCGACCCCTGGATCGAGGTTCTGCCGGCAGTAGAGTAGATCAGCGACGATGGCGTGGGTGCCCTCCCTCGTCTCGACGACGACGGCCTGCATGCCGCGGGTGTGGCCGGGCGCGAGGCGGAGGTCGAGCCCCTCACAGAGGCGAAAGCCGCCGTCGACGATAGTGGGATTCGCGTTCTCGACCGCCTTGCGGTGGGCGTCGATGTAAGTTCGCTCCATGTGCGCCAGGGGATCGCGAGCGGCCGCCAGTTCCGCTCGCTGGATCAGAACCTCGGCGTCGGGGAACGACTCGACGTTGGCCGCGTGATCGTGGTGCAGGTGCGTGAGGATCACGTGGTCGACGTCGGCGGGATCGAAACCGTGAGCGGCGAGGCCCTCGCGGATCGGTTCGGGGCCGCCACCTTCGACGTCCCGCCCGGCGATCCGGCCGGCGGCCACCCCGGCGTCGACGAGGACGACACGATCGTCCTCGGGGTCCGCCGGGAGGAGTAAGAACACCAGCACCGGCGACCGAACGGTGATCCCCTCGTCGATCAAGTAGGTCATCCCGCCCTTGTCGAGGGCAAGCGTCCCGGCGTGGATCGGATGAATCGTGAACATACCTCGTCAAGGGGAATAGCGGGAGGGCTTGAGCGTACCCGATAGGTAGTCCCCGTTCGTCATTCCTCGAAGAACTCGACGAGCACGCCGCCGGTCGAGTCGGGGTCGAGGAAGGCGATCTCGTGTCCCCAGACCCCTTCGCGCGGCTCCTCGTCGATGAGGCCGATGCCCAGCTCCCAGGCGTGATCGAGTGCTACCGACAGGTCCGCCGTCTCGAAGCCGAGGTGGTGGACCCCGGGGCCCGCCTCTCGGAGGTATCGGCCGATGTCGGTGTCCATGTCGACCGGCTCCAGGAACTCGAGATACCTGTCGCCGACGTCGAGAAACACGGAGCGGATGTCGCCACGCTCCCGGTGGACCACGGGTGCCCCGAGGAGGTCGCTGTACAGTCCCGCCAGCTCGTCCGCGTCGGTCGCCGCGATGCCCGCGTGATCGAGGCGCATACGAGGTCGTGCGCCCCGGTCGTCATAAAACTCGCTCCGGTGGTGGCTCACTCGGCCGTCGCATGGAGGACTCATCACCACGATACGACCTCGTCCTCGCTCAGGACGATTGAGTCGAAGTGCCGAATCGATCCGAACCGAGCGACGCTCGACGACGACAGTTCGGAGGACTGTCGTGCCGACTCGCTTCAGGCGAGCCCGCTCACGAGGGGTTCGTCGATAACTTCGTGGTTCGTCAGCCGGTCGTCAACGAACTCCCAGTCGATCTCGACGCCGAGGCCCGGTCCGTCAGGAATCGAGACGGTGCCGTCGTCGGTCACTCGTTCGGGCGATTCGACGAACCCCTGAGCGCTCATCCACTCGATGCCTGCGGGGTGAAGCAAGCCGTGTTCGTAGTAGTTCGTGTTGCGCATGGCGCTCATGCAATGCAGATGGGCCGGCCCGCCGACGTGGAGTTCGACGTCGCGGCCGAACGCCTCGACCGCGTGGGCGATCTTCATGACACCGGTGATCCCGCCGTCGAGATGGGCGTCGGCGCGCGCGAGGTCGAGCGCCTCGCTTGCGAGGTGGTTCACCCGTGTAAACGGCCCGCCGCGGACGTGTTCGACACCTAAGATCGGCGTGTCGAGGTCGCGGGCGAGTCCGCGAGCCATCTCCGCCCGACTCGGAGCGTCTCGGCATACGTATCGTACTCGCTCGCCGGGTCGAGCATCAGATCCATGCCCTCGCCCACCCGCTCGGCGACGGCGCGACAGACCGCGATGTCGCGCTCGGGGTCGCCGAAGCCGTGGATCTTGAAGGCCGGATACCCCCGATCGAGACAGTCGGCGGCGAAGTCGGCATACGCCTCGGGCGAATCGAGTCCGCCGTTGTCGTCGGCCATGAACGTCGAGGCGTACGCCGGCACCCCCTCGCGAGTGCCGCCGAGGAGTTCGGCGACCGACGCGCCGTAGTGTTTCCCGGCGAGGTCCCACAGCGCGATGTCGATCGGCCCCATTCCGACGTGATCGAGGTGGCGCATCGCTTTCCAGAGATCCTGCCAAATGTCCTCGCGTTCGAGCGGGTCCCGCCCGAGCAACTCGCCCGAGGCCATCCGGATCTGAGCGATCATCGGCGGCACGAAGTAAAACCCCCGGTAGTGGCCTTCGAGGCCCTCCGTAGTTCGGATCGTCAGCACGAACCCCGGCGGCTCGAGGGTGCTCCCCGGACTGTACGCTTGGTGACCGTCTTCGGTCCCCACGTCGTCGAGTTCGTAGGTGAATTCGTGGAGTTCGAGCTCGCTGATACGCATCGACCGTTCGTCGATCCCCGCGACCCTAAAGCTACCCCAGCACTCCACACGCTCGGCGTCGAGATCACCGTCGATACGCGAGTTCGGCCCCCTCTCTTCCTCCTTTCGAGCGGTCCTACTCGCCGATCCGCTCCTCGAAGTGCGCTTTCGCCGCTCGGGCACCCTTCGTGAGGTAGACCATGTCGGCACCGACGATCAGGAAGTCGACGCCGGCGTCCAGCCAACGGTCGATACCATCGTGATCGAGCGCCAACATCCCGACCGGGACGTCGGCGTCGTGGGAGGCGGTGACGATCTCGTCCACCGCGTCCTCGAATTCGTCACTACTCCACTCGCCGAAGACGCCTAACGACGCCGAGAGGTCGCCCTGTCCGATCTGGATCGCGTCGACGCCCTCGACGGCGGCGATCTCCGCGACGTTCTCGACGCCCTCTTGGGACTCGACCTGGACGATCGTCACGAGCCGGTCGTTCGCGGTTGCGAAGTACTCGTCGAACGACCCCCCGTAGTCCGAAGCACGGGCGGGTGCTGCCCCGCGGACGCCCTCGGGCGGGTAGCGCGTCGCTTCGACGACGGCTTCCGCGTCGTCGGCCGTCTCGACCATCGGCACCATGATGCCTCCCGCGCCCGCGTCGAGAACGCGCTTGATCCGTGCGGGGTCGTGGCTCGGGACCCGGACTATCGATGCGGTGTTGTCCCCGGCGGCCTCGACGGCACGGATCACGCCTTCGACCTCGGCGACGCCCGTCGAGGTGTGTTCGGTGTCGATGACGACGAAGTCGAAGCCGACCTGGGCGCTTATTTCCCCGACGGCCGGGTGACCGATCGAGATCCAGTTGCCGACGACGCGCTCGCCGGCGGTGAGTGCCCGTTTGAACCCCTGGTGCATACGTCCGTCCGGGTCCCGGGACGAGCAAAGTTCTTGCGTTGTGTGGGCCGTGTTCGTTCTCACTACGGACGCTCGACACTGGCTCCAAAGCGGACGTTTCTAACGGGAGTACGTTGATACGTCGACGGCGCGTAGGAAGGGAGACACGGCGAGTCGAGGGCACACACCGATGGCATCCGACACAGAGAGGGGGTTCGTGCGGGCTCTCCGGTCGCTCGATCGGGGGGAGTTTCTCGCCTTCGTCGCCGCGCTGTGGGCCGCTCGCGGGTGGGAGACGGAGGGGACAGGGACAGGGGAGCCTATCGAGATTCGGCGTGAAGGGTCGAGGACGCGGTCGATTCGCGTCGTCGCCGGCGTCGCGGCGTGGCCGGTCGTCGTTCGGTTGTTGCTATGGCCCACCGATAGCGACGCCGATGTCGTCGTCACGCGGGGACGACTCGCGGCCACTACCGTCGACCGCATCGGTCGTCTCCGGGGCCGGGCCGCGTTCGAACACGTCCCGGCCGACGAACTCTGCAGGCGTTTCCGGTACGGTCTGAGCGACGGCGAGCGGAGCCGACTACGAGGCGAGTTCTTCGAGGGGAGTTTCGAGGACTCGATTCTTCCCGGGGGTAGAACCCCGTCGACCCGTCTCGACGACGTTCTCGATCGCGTGACTCCGATTGTCCCGAAGAGTGCGCCTCCCGGCGTCGTGCTCGTCGGTAGCGCGGCCGTCGCACTGATCGTCGCCGGTGTCGTGATCGGACCGTTCGCCGTGCTCCCGCCCGATGGGGACGTGAGCGCGTTCTCGTCGGGCGGCGCCGGGGCGGCCGGATCTACGGCGTCACCGGTCGACGTACGGACGCCCGGACCGGCACCGCCGGAACTGACCCCGTCGGCCACCGTGCCTCCGGTCTGTCCGACGCCGCCCGCGGATACCCATCCGGTGGCGATCCGGCCGGAAGTCGTCCGGACGGCGAGCACGTCGGGGCTCGAAGGGTGGACGATCCGGTTCGAAGGGAACCTGACGGACTTCGACCCGAACGACGAATCGAACCGGGTCGCTCCGACGGTCCGTCACCTCGTCGTCTACGAGACCCCCAGCGGACGGCAGTATCGGCTGGCTATCGATCGGTGGCGGTCGATCGAACGGGCGGCCGATCGGGCACTGCGCGCCGAGCGGGGCGGCGAGCGCGCTCTGCTCGTCTGGGGGGCTTACTCGATCGTCGTCGAGCCCTACGGGACGAACGCGTCCCAGCGGACCGCGGCCGACGTCCGGTTGCTCCTCGCAAACGTGGGGACCCCCGACGGGATCTCACTCGGCTATCGCTGTGTCGACGCGCTCGCGGAGAACGCGTCGTCGGGCTCGTCGAACCGCTCGCGATAGCGTTCGTTCCCGGGCCACCCCCTCATCGTCCATCCTGTCCGAGTTCTCTCCGAACGTGTCGTGTGATAGCTATTTACAGTTGGCCCGCGTCGGCGACGTCATGCATATCACGGACGTACGTGCAGTCGCGCTGTCGGACCCGGTGCCGGCGGAAAAGCGCCACCGGACGGATCTCGAGACCAAGGTGAAGACCGACGCCACGGTGATACTCGTCGAGAGCGACGACGGTACTGTGGGTATTGGCGCGTCGCTCGGGCACCCGCCGACGATCACGAGCATCGTCGAGGGCGAACTCGCGCCGTCGTTGCTCGACGAAGACCCGCTCTACACCGAACGGCTCTGGGAGAAGCTCTATACCGGGTCGCGCTGGCAACCCTCGCTCGAACGTGGGTACTCCCAGCCCCGAGCGGACCGCCGTGGAGTGACGCTCGAAGCGATCTCGGGGCTCGACATCGCGCTGTGGGACCTCAAGGGAACGCTCCTCGACCAGCCGGTTTACAACCTCTTAGGAGCCGTGCGCGACGACGTCCAGGGGTACGCGAGTGGCGGCTGGGCACCGGGCGAGGAGGCCGAAGCCGAACTGCGCGGCTACGTCGAGAAGGGGTTCGACGCGGCGAAGATGCGCGTCGTCGGCGAGGACGACTTCGCTATTGCGAACACCGTCGAGCGGGTCGAAGCGGCCCGGCGCGGCGTCGGCGACGACGCCGAGTTGATGATGGACGCGCATGGCTGTCTCGACGTCTCGACGTCTCGACGGCGATCCGGCTGACGGAGGCACTGGAGCCGTACGACCTCGCGTGGTTCGAAGAGCCGGTGTCGCCCGACGACCACGCGAGCCTCGCCGAAGTGCGCCGGGCGACGGCGATCCCCATCGCCACCGGCGAACGCGAGTTCACCCGCTTCGACTTCCTGAGTCTCTTCGACGAGCGCGCCACGGACATCGTCCAGCCGGACGTCTCCCGAGCGGGGGGACTCACCGAGATCCGTCGCATCGCGGCGATGGCGTCGGCCCGTGGCCTTCGCGTCGCGCCCCACGCCTGGGGGAGCGGCGTTCTCTTCGCGGCCAGCATCCACCTCGCGATGGCACTGCCGAACTGCCCGATCCTCGAAGTGAGCCAGGCCCACATGCCGCTCATGAACGACGTCTTCGAGGAGGAGTACGACGTCCGCGACGGACGCGTCCACGCACCCCAGCGACCGGGCCTCGGCTTTACGCTCCGGGAGGACTACGCCGAGCGTTTCGCGTACGTCGAGGGACCCGAATACGTCTTCTGAGCGGGCGACGCCGGCAACGTGTTGCGTATCGTCCGTCGCACGCCACGTTTCCTCTGTTGTGCGTCGTGTGTGTCTTTATGTAGCCCCCGCCGGGAGACGGCCGTATGCGACTCGTTGACCTCACGGCTCACGAACTCTCCTCGCTCATTTCCCCGCCGCAGGACCGGCGCTACGCCGGCGGAGTGCGCCGCCTGCTCAAGCGGGACTTCGTCCTCGTCGTCGTCGAAACGAAAGCGGGCGAGATCGGTGTCGCGCCGGGTGGAGCCTCCAGTTCGTCCATGCGCGAGTTCTTCGAGGACGCCTCCCAGAGCGACTTCGCGAGCGTGCTCGAAGACCGGGTCGCGCCCGAGGTACTCGATCGCTCGATCGACGACCCCGCGGAGATCCGAACGCGGGTCGAGCGGGCCGATCTGCCGGAACTGATCGAATCGCAGGCGATCTCCGTTCTCGACATCGCGTACCACGACCTGCTCGGCAAACAGCAGGGAGCCCCGATCCACGAACTGCTCGCCGACGGCGAGGCGACGACGCGCATGCCGCTGTACGCCAGTGCCGGGATGTACATGCCGCCCGAAAAGTACGCCGAGCAGGCCGCGGCGATCGCAGAGAGAGGCTTTGCGGGCTACAAATACCGTCCCGGGCTCGGCTACGACGACGATCTCCGGACGATCGAGCTGATCCGCGAGGCGGTCGGCGAGGAGACGGAGATCATGGTCGACGCTCACACCTGGTGGAAGATGGGCGATCGCTCCTATTCGTTCGCCGACCTCGTCGACCTAGTAGGTGAGATGGAAGCGTACGATCCGTACTGGCTCGAAGAACCGGTCCCGCCGGCGGACTACGACGCCTACCGCGAGCTCGCTTCGGAGGTGAACGTTCCCTTAGCCGGCGGCGAGAGCGAGGAGTCGCCCGAGGGGCTGATCGACCTCGCGGAGACGGGCGCTATAAAATTCCTGCAGGGCGACGTCCGCCACCACCGCGGGTTCACCGGCTGTCAGGAGGCGATCGAACACTGCCGGGAAAGCGAGGTGACCTTCCTGCCGCACAACTTCGGTACCCACCTCGGGCTGGTGGCGAACGCCCATCTCGCGGCGGCTATCCCCTTGGAGGGATATCTGGAGTACCCGGTCTTCGGCGACGATACGGCCGGAATGTATCCCTACCCGCTGGCCGAAGACGTTCTCGTCGACGACCTCGCCATCGGGGACGGTACGTTCGAGATGCCGGAGGGACCTGGTCTCGGCGTCGAGGTAAACATGGACGTCATCGAGCAGTACCCGCACATCGACGGTCCCTGGACCGAGTTCCTCGACGAGTGATCGTCTGGTAGACGAAAGGAGCGAGTGTCGGGCCGATCGCTCAGGCGAACATCGTACCCGGATCGTGGAGGTGTTCGCGCGCGACGTCCTCGTTCAGTTCGATGCCGAGTCCCGGTGCTTCGGGCACCTCGATGTACCCCTCCTCGATGAGCGGGTCGTCGCCGTCGTGCAGGTCGTCCCACCAGTCGACCTCCAGTGCGTGGTACTCTAACACGTCGAAGTTCGGCACGCACGCCCCGAGATGCACGCAGGCCATCGTGCCGATCGGCCCGCAGACGTTGTGCGGCGAGAAGGCGATGTAGTTCTCCTCCGCTCGATTGGCGATCGCCTTCGATTCGGCGAGCCCCCCGCAGGTCGTCGGATCGGGGGTAATGATATCGACGCCGAAGTCGTACAACAACTCCTTGAACTCGTGGACTCTGAACCTGTTTTCGCCCGTGGCGATCGGCACCGGCGAGACCCGGGTGACCTCGCGCTGGGCGTCCATGTTCTCCGGCGGAACCGGGTCTTCGAGCCACATGAGATCGAACGGCTCCAGTTTCCGGCAGAGTCGTTTCGCGCTATCCATCGAGTAGTCCCAGTGGATATCGAACGCGAGATCGATCTCGCTCCCGATCTCCTCGCGGATCGCCGCGACGGTCTCGACCTTCCGCTCGATGGCGGCGTTCGATACCCGGCCGTTGTACGGATCGGGGTGGTTGTCGAAGGGCTGATCGAGATCGAACTTGAGCGCGCTAAAGCCCATGTCGACGACCTCCCTCGCGTTCTCGGCGTAGGCTTCTGCGGAGTAGGCATCCTCTGCGGCCGGCGAGTGGTAGCCGTGTTCGAGCGAGTAGGCTTCGCCGGCGTGACAGTCACAGTAGATCCGCACCGCGTCGCGGTATTTGCCGCCCAGGAGCTGGTAGACGGGAAGGTCGAGTAGTTTGCCCGCGACGTCCCAGCAGGCGATCTCGATGCCGGTCGCGGCGGTAACCACCTTGCCGGTGGTGCCGCTGTGGCCCGAAGTCTCCTGGACCATCCGCCGGAAGAGGCGCTCGACGTCGAGCGGGTTCTCGCCGATCAGGAACCGTTTCATGTACTCCATGACGTCGGTGACGCCGCCGCCGCGGTACGCCTCGCCGATTCCAGTGACGCCAGCGTCGGTATGCACTCGGACTAAGTTCCACTCGAAGTTGCCCTCAACGACACAGGTCGTGATGTCGGTGATCTCGACGTCCCGCCCGTCGCCGCGGGTCGGCGCGTGATTGGAGAAATCCCTCATCGCTCGACCAGCCTCCGCTCGGATCGTTTCGCCTCGTCGGTATCAGATCCCATTACTGTTGCCGGCTCGCTCTTCGGTCGGGTAGCTCGAACGCACATGTCCGTTTTCGAAGGGAGCGGGCACTCACATAACGGTTCGCACGATTCGGCGTTCGATCACGGTTCGAGCGGCCCCGCAGTTCGGTGTCGCCGCCGTCGCCGTCGCCGGCGTCACTGGTGTTACCCCTCAGCCTCGCCGTCACGCTCTGCGGGGTGGGCCGGGCGGTCGTCGGTCCGTTCGGGGGAAATCGCACCGGTTTCGATCATCGTTTCGAGCGGGTGGTCGTAGACGCCCGTGAGCGGGAGGGAAATCCGTCCGCGCCGTCGCGAGGACTCGTGGCCGGCGAAGAGGACCTCGGTCGTCGCGAGCGCGTTTCCGGCTTCGAGTTCCGACTCGTGATCGCTGTCGAGCGCGCCGACGATGTCGTCGATCGCGAGATCGACACGGCCGCCCGTCTCGTCGGCGATGTCGAGTTCGCTCCACCCCTCGCCGTCGCGTCGATACCGGAGGAGCGGCCCGTCGAGGCGACCGATCTCGATTACCCCCTCAGTGCAGACGAGACGGTGCCAGCAGTCGTAGAAGTCGTAGGGGCCACCAGTGAGGGGCACGTCGTCCCCCGTGGCGGCGATCCCGTGTACGCCGTTTTCGTACTGCCAGGAAACGAGGGCGTGGTCGGCCGTCGGGACGCCGTAGCGGACGTGTTCGGTGCTGTAGTCGAGCTGGCCCATCACCCACTCGGCACGACTCTCGTCGTTGAACATTGCGGCGAGATCGAGCGCGTGGGTGCCGTTGTCGAAGAAGTTTCCCCAGGAGATCTCGATCCGTTCGAGGTCCCCTACTATACCTTCGTCGAGCAGTTCCTTCGCCCGCCGGAACGGAGCTCCGAAGCGGCGCTGGTGGTCGAAAGTCAACTGCACGTCCTCGTGGTCGCAGACCTGGGCCATCGCGCGGGCCTCGGCCCAGGTCCGAGCCATCGGCTTCTCGCAGTGGACCGCCGCGACGCTTCCGTGGCGCGCACAGTCGATCG
The DNA here is from genome assembly GCA_003021235.1 of Halobacteriales archaeon QH_6_64_20. Classification (GTDB taxonomy): domain Archaea; phylum Halobacteriota; class Halobacteria; order Halobacteriales; family Halococcaceae; genus PXQR01. The sequence goes on from PXQR01000104.1 coordinate 9,987, forward strand.
TGAGCGGCGCGTGGGTCGGAATCGGCGTACAGACGCTCACCACGTCGGGATCCGTTCCTGCCAGCATCGACTCGTGGCCCTCGTAGACGTGCTCGTCAGGAACGTCGAATTCGGCGGCGAACCCTGTAGCGTACTCGGCAACGACGTCCGCACAGCCGACGAGCGTACAGTCCTCGCGCTCGGCGTAGGCGTCGGCGTGCAGGTAGCCGTACGAATGTGTCCGACCGCTGATATCTATCTCGCGGCCCGGTCCGACGCCGACGATAGCGACTCGATAGGCCATACATCCGCCTCGGTGGGCGTCGCGTTTACTCTTCGGGTCGTTCTTTTCAGGATCGTTCCTGCCGAGCCGTCTCCCTCCCGGAGTCGTCCCCGCTCGGTCGTGACCTTCGGCCGGGCGTTCCGGCCTCTATCGGCCGGCGATCGGGAGGCGAGCGGTTCGAGGGGTCGAGGGACTTGGAGACTCCCTAAATCCTGAACTCGTCGAGCGTGTCGTCGTCGATCGAAACACCGTGGCCGGGCCGATCCGGGATCGAAAGTGTCGCGTCGTCGGTCGGTTCCATCGGATGTTCGAGTACGTCGTCGAAGGCCTTGACGTCCGAATCGCGGTAGAAGAACTCCGCCCAGAGGCCGTTCTCGATCGCGCCCAGCAGGTGAACGTGTAAGTCCCAGTTGTAGTGGGGCGCAACCGGAACGTCGCGTGCGGCCGCGGCGTTGGCGACGCGCAGCCACTCGGTGACGCCGCCGACGACGGTGACGTCGGGCTGGACGATCTCGACCGCGCCGGCCTCCATGAGGTGTTCGAACCCATAGCGGGTGAACTCCAGTTCGCCCGCCGCCACCGGATAGGAAAGGGCGTCGTTCGCCTCGCTCATCAGCCCGATGCTATCGGGCATCACCGGTTCTTCGATGAAGTACGGATCGTACTCGCCGAACGCCCGGCAGGCCCGCACTGCTTCCTGCTTGTTCGACCATTTGCCGTTGGCGTCCATCAGGAGCGTCCTATCGGGGCCGATCGCTTCCCGGACGGTGCGGACGCGTTCTGTTTCCTCGGCGAGCGACTCGCGCCCGACCTTCATCTTCACCGCGTCGTGGCCCCGATCGACGTAGGTCTCCATCTCCTCGCGTAGACCCTCGAGGTCCTTCGACTCGCGGTAGTACCCGCCGGATGCGTAGGTCGAGATCTCCTCCTTGCTCGCGCCGAGCAGTTTGTAAAGCGGCATATCCGCCGCTTTGCCCTTGAGGTCCCAGCACGCGATGTCGAGGATCGAGATCGCCCGCACCATGACGCCCTTGCGGCCGATCTGCACAGTACCATCGAACATCTCGCGCCAGAGCCGTTCGGTGTCGCGCGGGTCTTCGCCGATCAACATTGGCGCGAGGACGTCCGAGGCGGCGTCGGCGATTAGCTTCGCGCCCCCGTACCCGAGCGTGTAGCCCAGCCCCTCGTGGCCCTCGTCGGTCCGCACGTAGACGATCGCGTGGTCGCGTTCTTCGACGACGCGCGTTGCAAAGGCTACCGGTTCGTCGAGCGGGATCGAGACGGCGAAGCTCTCTACGTCGGTGATCTCCATGCGTGCGAGTCGATACGGGACGACGAGAAAACGTTTCGGGTGGACTTGGGGGGTAGTGTTAATCTGAGAGCTTGGGAGATGACAGCGGGCGTGTCGAACGGTTTGAAATCCCCCGACACGCTCGGCTTCTGCTCGCGGGCCGCAGGCCCGCTCGCATGTGATGACGAAAGGCGCGGAGCGCCTTTCGAACCACACGCGCTTCGCCCCCTCGCGGTGCTCGGTCGCTCCAGTGCTTACGTCGTCATCAGAACGCTCCGCGTTCTGATTGGCTCACGAGAGCACGGCTCTCGTGAACGCCGAGGTTCGCCGAGCGGTCGGCCCCTTTCAGTCCCACCCGATAGCGGTTGTTTGGCGGGCAATTACGTAACTCAACACTGCCGGCTTGGACTCCCACGGCGATGGACGGTCGTCGCGGCGACGCTCGGAGGCCGAATCCGACGCCCGAATCGGTCGCTCGGCCGCCCGACGGAGTCGGGCCCGGAGGGAACGCAATCGTGGGGCGTACTCACCGGTCGTGTCGTTTTCGAGGCGGACGGTGATGGCCTCGGCTACGCTCCGTTCGGCTTCGTGTAAGTCGGTTTCGATGCGATCGACGCGGGCCGCCTGAGCAGGACTGAGCGAGTTCGAATCGGTCCCTCGGAGACGGGTACGCACGTCGGCGCTGATCGCCAGTGCCTGTTCTGCGTCCTCGACTAAAAAGCGCGATTCGTTCGCCTCCCAGCGGATCTCGACGGCTTCCTCGCCGAGCGAATCGGTCATAAAGGCCGCCTTGTCGAGCCGCGCGTCGGTGCGCGAGACCCCCGGCACGAAGTCGGCCCGGGCGTCGTAGGAGACGAGGACGGCCTTTTCGAGGGTGTTGTACGAATCGACGGGGTAGGCCGCGCCGGCGACGCTACCGACGCCGACGGCGAGGGCGACGATCAGAAGCACCGAGAGGAAGGCCCGCGGTGCGCCCCGGACCGGGATCGGGCTGAAAAAGGGGTTGTTCGGGCGTTCTGCCATCGACACGCCGCGCAGGTCACCGATCCGACGGGCCAACGAGCGGGTCGTCTCCGAATCGCCGGTGACGACCAGGCGACCGTCCTCGGTGCGCCGGACGAACGAGCTGTGAAAGCCGCTGTGAGTCACCAGTAGGCCCTCGCCGTCGGAGAAGTCCTCGGTGCGAACGTCGCGGTACTCGTCCTCGCGGGCGAGGGCCGTGGCGACCGCCGACAGCGCCGACTCGGACTCGGGGTCGCGTTCTTCGGAGACGAACGTCGTCCCGTGCCCGCCGTCGCGCCGCCGGCTCGCGACGTACCGTCGACCCCGGCGCGCCCAGAGCTTGCCGTACGCCAGGACCGACGGGAGTGCTAGTACGAAAGCCGCTACGAGGAGGGCTCGAACGTATCGGAACGGTGAGCCGTACCTGAGCGCGGCCCAGGTACCGAGAACCGAGAGCACGAGCGCGCCCGCCACCGAGAGAGCGCGGAGTTTGTTCACGTTTCGTTCATCGTCGTTCCGTTTGCTCGCTTCCCACCGGCGGTCGCGTACGGTTCACTGTCGATCCACCGTCGGTTCACCGCCGATTCGCCGTCGGTGTGCCGGCGATATATCGCTGCGGTCGATCCGTCGTCGTGTCTCGGTCGCGACGTATCCGGTCGTCATCGTCTCAGCGACCGCCGATGAACGCCCCTTTTATTCGGCCGAGGATCCCCGTCCGTCGTGAGTCGATCTCGGCTTCGATGAGCGGCTCGAGCTTCGCTTCGAGGTCCTCGCGGCTCTCGAAGCGTTTGATGTCCGTGTTCACGAACAGCTCCGAGACCATGATCATGTACTTCCCGTTCGGGTCGAGGGCAACGTTCGAGAGCGCGTGCTGGCGTTCGAGTCGGCGGACCGTTACGGGGTACGACCACCCCGCCTCCTCGATCAGCCCGTGAATCGCGTCCGCACCGTGTGCCATACCGAACGTAACCCGGCCGCCAGTATAAATCGTTGCCCGCATCGGTTCCGGGACTTCGGCGTCCCTTGCACTACGTACACCGGCCACCGCCCTCGCTGTGCGCCGTCCGGCGTCCCCGTTGTGTACTGTCCGCGTCGTGGATCGTCGTGAATCGTCGTGGAACGCTCGCCTCGTCAGACGACCTGGTTTTCGAGGTCCTCGTACGCGCCCGTCTCCGCGGCGTGCTCGACGTTGCCCGCGACGATGCCGGCGACACGGGGGTAGTACTGGGGCGTGTAGCCGGCGTTGTGTGGGGTCACTAACACGTTACCCATTCGCCAGAGGTCGTGACCCTGAGGGAGCGGTTCGGGGTCGGTCACGTCGAGCGCCGCCCCACGGATCGAATTACCCTTGATCGCAGCGGTGAGCGCCGCGGTGTCGACGATCGGGCCCCGACCGATGTTGACGAGCACCGACTCGGGGGGCAAGGTCTCTAAGGCCGCTTCGTCGATCAGTCCTCGGGTGGCGTCGGTCAGCGGACACGCCAGCACGAGGTAGTCGGTACGCGCGAGCGCGTCGTGGAACTCGACCTCATCGAACCCACATACCTCGTCGGTCGGCCCGCCCTTCTCGGGGGTGTAACGAACGCCGATGAGGTGCGGGCCGAACGCCGACAGCCGGGAGACGATCGCTTCACCGATGGCCCCGAGGCCGACGACCGTGACGGTGCTATCGCCGAGTTCCTGGTGAAAGCCCTGGTAGTGACGCCACTCGTGGTTTCGCTGGCGCTCCCAGCCGACGTGGAGGTTGCGCACGAAGACGAGGATATCGCCGATGACCTGCTCGGCGATCGGCGGGCCATGCACTCCGGAGGCGTTCGTGACGGCAATGCCTCGGGATTCCATCTCGCCCAGGGGGAGGGGGCCGACGCCCGCCGCGGCACAGGCGAACAGGTCCACCCCCTCGGCGTGTTCGAGGAGGACCTCGCGAAAGCGGTGGCCGACGACGATCGACGCTTCGCCCACCAGGTCGCGTTCCTCCTCGGGAGTGGCCGCACGAGCGACCTCGTGGTCCGGTAGGCGTTCGCGCAGTTCTGCCGCCAGCGATTCGCTCGACAGGCCGTGAGCGCCCTCTCGGAGCACTGCGACGTCCGCTCGTTCAGCCATCGATACCACCCGCCGATATCGGGGTTTCGGTCGACATCGCCTTCCGATCGTCCCGCCGCCCTCTTAGTTCGTCCGCCGTCCCGATCTCCCCTGGCTCCGTCGCGGCGGACGATCGAACAGGCAGTGTCGACTTGAGTCGTTGCCAGCTGAGGAATAGCACGGGTGGGACTGAAAGGGGCCGGACGGTCGGCGAACCCCGACGAAGCAAGCACGTGAGCGAGCAAAGCGAGCGAACGCGCGCAGCGAGTCGCGGGAGCCGAGCGTGCCGGGGGCTTTCGATGCCTTAGCGGTTTGCTCGTGTAGTTTTCGATGAAATAATACTGCTGCTAAAGCCACCGAGGAGTTATGTCCCGGACCGCCGCAGCGTCGCGCATGGATTTTCCCGACGCGGAAACCGTCGAGGCGGCGTTGCCCGCCGTGGAGTTGCCGAGCTCGACGACCCGGCCGAGACCGCCCGAGCGGAACTCGACGACCTCCCGCTCGACGACCTCGATGCAGGAGCACAGGTAGCCGTCGGTCTCGGCAGTCGAGGCATTACCGACGTCGTGCCCGTCGCACGCGCGGTGATCGACGAGCTACAGTCGCGCGACTTCGAACCGGTCGTCGTGCCGGCGATGGGCAGTCACGGCGGCGCGACACTCGAAGGGCAAGAGCGGACGCTTTCGAGCATCGGCCTTACCGAAGAAGCACTGGGATGTCCCATCGATCCCCGGATGGACACCGAACACCTCGGCATCTCCGCTATCGGCGGCGAGGTCCACCACGCGACCGCCGCCCTCGACGCCGACGGCGTGCTCGCGATCAATCGCGTGAAGGCTCATACCAACTACGACGGCGAGTTCGAAAGCGGCCTCACGAAGATGCTCACGATCGGTCTCGGCAAGCAGGTCGGTGCCAAAAGCGTCCACGAGCAGGCGCTCGTCGAGGGCTACGAGGCCGCCATCGAGTCAGCGTTCGAGGTCGTCACCGAACGCTCGCCGGTGCTCGGCGGAATCGCGCTCGTCGAGAACTTCCACGACGAGACGGCCGCCGTCGAGGGGGTCCCGGTCTCGGCGTTGCCCGACCGCGAGGCCGCGCTCCTCGAGCGCGCGTACGAGTACATGCCGACGCTTCCCTACGAGGACCTCGACGTGCTCGTCGTCGACCGGATCGGCAAGGACGTCTCGGGGGCCGGCATGGATACCAATGTCATCGGACGCTACGAGGTGCTCAACACCGACGATCCCGACTCGCCCGCGATAAGACGGATCGTCGTCCGCGGGCTGACCGACGCGACCCATGGCAACGGCCAGGGCCTCGGACTCGCCGACGTCACCACCGCCGCCGTCACGGAGGAGTTAGATCTCGATCAGGTGTATACGAACGCGCTCACCAGCGGTTCGCTCTCGAAGGCGCGCCTGCCGGTGGTGCTCCCGAACGATCGCCTCGCGCTCGAAACGGCGGTGACGACGGTCGGACCGTACGACCCCGAAACGATCCGCGTCGCGTGGATCCGCGATACGTCTCACCTCTCGTCGTTTCGGGTGTCCGAAGCGCTCGCGGCCGAGGACCACGACCACGTCGAGGTCGTCGGTTCCGCGCCGCTTTCCTTCGACGACGGCACAGCTTCCTTCGAGTAAGTTCGTGCTCGGGATCGAGTCCGAGTCCGGGGTTGCGTTCGAGTTCGACTTCAACGGCGGGTACGAACGAAGTCCGCTTCTCCCGGCCGCCGACACTCGGATCTGACACCAGGCATCAACGCTTTTAGGAGCAGGGGGCGAGGAGCCAAGCGGCATGGATCTCGAAATCGAGGGGAACGCAGCACTCGTCACCGCGTCGAGCAGCGGCTTGGGTAAGGCCTCGGCGATCGCACTCGCCCGGGACGGCGCGAACGTCGTCGTCAACGGACGCGATGAGGACCGACTGGCCGATGCCGTCGAGGAGGTCGAAGGGGAGGCCACCGGGGAGGTCGTCGGCGTCGAGGGCGACTTGACCGACTCCGACGACACGGAACGTCTCGTCGAGCGTACCGTCGAGGAGTTCGGCGGGCTCGATCACCTGGTGACCTCGGCGGGCGGCCCGCCCTCGGGACCCTTTCTCGAAACGAACGACGAGGACTGGTACGACGCCTACGACCTGCTGGTGATGAGCGTCGTCCGGCTCGTCCGCGAGGCGACCCCACACCTCCGTGACGGCGACGGCGGGACCGTCGTCACCATCACCTCCCGAAGCGTCAAGGAGTCGATCGACGCGCTCGTGCTCTCTAACTCCGTGCGGATGAGCGTTATCGGGCTCGAAAAGACCCTCAGCAAGGAGCTGGCTCCGGAAGTCCGTGCGAACGCCGTTCTGCCGGGTGCCCACGAGACCGCGCGGATCCGAGAACTCGTCGAACAGGGCGTCGAGCGCGGCGATTACGAGAGCTACGAGGCCGGCGTGAGCGAACGCGGTCAGGCGAATCCGTTGGGGCGCATCGGCGACCCGATGGAACTGGGCAACACGGCGGCGTTTCTCTCCTCGCCGAAGTCGGGGTACATCAACGGCGAGTCCGTCGTCGTCGACGGTGGACAGAGCGCAGGCAACCTCTAAGCCGACACCGCGCTCGACTACGGACGAACCGAGAACCGCGCGGCTCCTGGTTTGTATCCCGAGCGCCCGCACTGAACGGGGAAACGCGCGTGAGAGAACACGCCAAGATTCATACTGCCTTGCGACGAGGTATGAACGTCATGGACGCAGTGCGCTTCGATCAAGCAGAGACGTACGAACCGGAGGAAGGCTGGCGGCGGGTCGCAATGGCCGGCTCGGAGGCCTTTTCCTTCGAGTGGTTCGAGAAACCGCCGGGCCACTCCTCGCCGGTACACGACCACGAGAACGAACAGGTCTGTCTCGTCCTCGACGGCGAGCTTACCGTCTACACCGATCCGGACGAGGGAGCCGGCGAGGAAATCACGCTCGGAACGTACGATTCGGTGTGGCTCGAACCCTGGGAACCCCACCGCGTCGAGAACACAGGTACTGAAACGGCTGTCGGGATCGACGTCTTCGCGCCGGGGCGGTCGTTCGACTTCTGGACCGATCGGGAGTGAGCGTGGATCGAGGGCGAACGCGCTCTCGTCCACACGGCGACCGGCCGAGCGCCACGAACCTACTTGTATCCGCCTTCCGTCGAGAGCGGTGAATGGCACCGACCATCACGGAAATAGAGTCCACGGAGTTCAGCTACTCCATCGAGGACCTCGGGTACTCGGAGGGCGGGTTCAGTCTCGTCTACGAGCCCGGATCGACGATCGACCGCACGCTGTTCGGACTACGGATACACACGGACGTTGGGATCACGGGCGAGTACGTCGGAGGGAACTCCCCGGGGATGGCCGAAGTGAACACGGTGGCGGAGTACCTCGTGAGCAAGAACCCCTTGAATCGCGAGCGCCACTGGTCGGAACTGAAACGCGCGCTTCGGAAATACGACCGGATGGGCATCGGTCCCCTGGATATCGCGCTGTGGGACTTCGCCGGCAAGCACTACGACGCGCCGATCCACGAACTCTTAGATACCTACCGCGAGCGCTTTCCGACCTATGCCTCGACCTATCAGGGCGATCGGAACGGCGGACTGGACTCGCCCGAGGCGTACGCCGACTTCGCCGCCGGCTGCCTCGACATGGGCTATCCCGCCTACAAGCTCCACGTCTGGGGCGGTGAGTGGCGAAATGCCGACGACCTCGTCGCCGCGATCCACGCGGTGGGCGACAGAGTAGGAGAGGAGATGGACCTGATGTGCGATCCGGCCTGTCAGATCGAAACGTTCGCCGAGGCGCTCGAAGTGGGGAAAGCCTGCGACGAGCACGGGTACTTCTGGTACGAGGACCCCTATCGTGACGGTGGAATCTCCCAGCACGCCCATCGCAAGCTCCGCCAGCACCTCGAAACTCCGATCCTCCAGACCGAACACCTCCGGGGACTCGAACCCTACACCGACTTCGCCGCTACCGAAGCGACGGACTTCCTGCGCGCCGACCCCGAATACGACGGCGGGATCACCGGCGCGATGAAACGCGCCCGCGTCGCCGAAGGGTTCGG
>PXQR01000105.1 GCA_003021235.1 Halobacteriales archaeon QH_6_64_20
GGAACTCGCCGTCTTCCTTCACCAGCGGCTGGGTCAATCGGTCGTCGTCGTTCGTATAGCCGTGAACGAACTTCCCTTTGACACACGTCGAGATGCCGTTGATCGGGGCTTTTTCAGGGGTCGGCCGCGTGCCGAGGACTTCGCCGTCTTTCGAGTAGACGTCGAACCGACAGCCGACCGCACAGTACTCACAGGTCGTGTCCGTGACGTCGATTTCCTCCAAGCGGTAGTCGCTGATCACCTGTGACATGTCGAACAACCGTCCCTCGGTGATCGAACTCGCGGCGATCCCCTCGACGGTGTGTTCGACGGCTTCGAACGCCCTGTTCCGGGCGGCGCTACCGGTTCCGAGACCGGGGCCGGTACCGGCCTGTGCCCCGCCGCCGGTCGGAACCTGGGTTTCTGCCTGCTCTACCGCCCGCTCCATGAACCCGGCGACGCCGTCCTGGTACTCCTTGTCGGTCTCGCCCTCGCTGTTTCCCTCGACGGCGTTTACCCGCTCGGAAGTGTCGCCGTTCGTAGTGTCGTTGTTCGTAGCGTTGTCGCTCATCGTCAGTCGTCCCCCTCGCCCGCGAGGCGTTCGTTACTACGTGTCTCGACGACCTCGACGACCGGGTCGTTCTCGGTGTACTCCTCTTCGATCATGGGCGTCGCGTTCCGCGGTTTTTCGGTGAACTCGCCGCCGACGATCTTCCCGATCGAGTTCTTATGGGTGAACCCCGGAAGCGGGATCGTCGAGGAATCGACGAGACCCTGTTCGACGAGCGCGCCGGTCGGACAGACGGTGACACAGTGCCCACAGGAGACGCAGGTCGATTCCATCATCGTCTCCTCGGTGTTCTGGAAACCGATCCGCGTGTCGCCGCCCGACCCCTCCATGCGGAGCACACCGGCGACCTGCACGTCGTTACACGCCTCGACACACCGATTGCAGAGGATACACTTGTTCCGGTCGATCTGGATAAAGGGCGAGGAGTCGTCCATCGGCTCGTACTCCTCACGGTCGTCGAACACCCCATAGCGCGGCTCCTCGACGCCGTTCTCGATCGAGACGTGCTGGAGTTCGCATCTACCGTTTTTCCCGCAGGTCGTACACCGGAGGTTGTGGTTCGAGAGCAAGAGATCGAGGTTGACGTCCCGGGCTTCCGACGCCTCGTCGGCGTCCGTGTGGACGGTCATCCCCTCCTCGGCGGGGAAGCTACAGGAGGGCACGACGCCGTACTCCTCGGTCTCGACCATACAGGTACGACACTCGCTTCGCGGGCCGATCCGCTCGTTGTGGTCGTACGAACACAGCGCCGGGACGTACCCTTCGGTCTCGGTTCGTTCGAGCCCGTCCAGTAGCACCGACCCGGCGTCGAGCGTGACCGATCGGCCGTCGATCGTCACCGTCGCCGAGTCACCGGATTCGACGTCCGGATCGGTCGCCGTTCCCGGGGCGATCGTCTCGTCGATCCACGATCGTCCGTCGTCGGTTCCTCGCGTGTCCTCCCAGATCGGGTCGCTCGTATCGGAATTCGAACTCATATCGGAACTATCGGTGTTCTCGTAACGTCGGTCGGATAGTGATTGGTCGCGCTCGTGGCTGTGTCGGTCGCCGCGCTCGCCATCGCCGGCACGCTCGTATTCGCCCTCGTGCCCGCGTTCATTTGCAGGTCCCCGCCGGGCAACGCCCGTCCGCGTGGGCGCGGAACTCCGGTTCGAACTCGTTCATGGCCGTTCGCACCGGCCGCGGGGCGTCCTCGCCGAACGAACAGATGCTCGTGTTCGTCATGACGCGCATCAGCTCGCGGAGTTTCTCGCTCGCGTACTCGCCGTGATAGACGTCCCGAAGCATCTCGGTGAGCTGTTTCGTTCCCTCCCGACAGGGCACGCATCGCCCGCAGTTTTCGGTCTCGCCGAAGGCCGCACGATCCCCGGCGAAGGCCACCATACACTGCTCGTCGCCGAACAGTTCGATCACGCCGTTCGTACCCAAGCCGGCGGCGCTCAGTGCGTTCGCGCGGGCGGGTACGTCGAGCGATCGGGTCAGCCCCCCGAAGACGCCGCCGACGCAGGCGGCTTTCAGGTGGTCGTCGAAGGGAACGGCCTCACGAGCGGCCGAGAGGTCGTCGTCCGCCGAGAGTTCGACCGTCGTCGAGGGGACGTCGTCGCCGTGAACGGTGAACAGCCGCGTCCTGCGGTCGGCGGCAGCGTCGTGGTCGCCGTCGCCCTTCGAGAGGACCTCGTCGACCTGTACCAACGTCCGAGGTGTGTGGACGAGCGTCGGCCGCCCGTGGAGTCCTTCCTCGCTCGGGTACGGCGGTCTGAGACGGGCTTCGAGGCGGTGGTTGCCTTCGAGCGCCTCGATCGCCATGGTGGTCTCGCCGGCCTTGTACTCGTCCGGTCCGGCTAGGACTTCGATCGGGATCGGCTCGTCGAGTTCGTCTTCGAGCACGGCGACGGCCTCGCTCGCCCGCTCGTGCGCCAGCGAGTCGGCTTCGTTGCAGTAGACGAGGACGTTCGTCGCGTCGAGGGCATACCCCGCCGCGAGCGCCGCGTCGAGCACCGCGAGGGGGGCGCTTTCGAGCAGCAATCGATCCATCGTCGCGCGTGGGTCCGCCTCGTTCGCGTTGACGACGACGGCCGGGTCGCCCTCGGCCTCCCTGGCGGTTGCCCACCGGTCGGCGATCGCCCCGTCGGTGGCCGCGTCACAGCGCCCGCGTCCGCGGAGGCCGGCTTCGTCGAGTCGCGCCGTCGCCTCGTCGGGCGCTTCGACGTCGGGCGCGACGAACGCACCGACGGCGCGGTAGTCCTCGACGCTCGTCGGCATCGCCCAGCCACACGCGCTCAGCACGGTTCGCTCGCCGGCGGCGAGCGGGCCATCGCTCGGTGTCGGCAACCGTCCGATACCCGGTTCGTGTTCGACGACTGCCATTGCACCGCCGGTCGGAAGCGAGCCGTCGTCGAGCGCTTCGACGGCCGACTGCGCTCGCTCTACCGAACACCGAGGGAGAAAGGCGGTCTCCCCGTCGAGCGTCGCTAGCACGAGCGGTTCGAGTCCTCGAAGGCCGGTCGCGCCGACCTCGGCTACCATGACTGACGCGCTCGTCTCGCGTACGGAACGCAACAGCTCCTCTCCCGTCGTCCGGGTGTCGCCGCCGACGGCGATTCGGACGGCCGGATCGGCTCCGATTATCCCCGCTTCGGTCATCGGTCGTCCCCGCTCGACTTTCGAGTGCCGGTCCCGAGCCTGTACATCCAGACGAAACAGACAGCGGTGAGCAAAAAACCCGTCGGTGGTGCCGGTTCGTCGATCGTCTGATGCCCCGGTCTTCCGGTCCGCTCCCGACCCGTTAGCTCAGTTCGGAGTCCTTCTCGGTCGGGTTCGCGGGCACGTACTCGTATCCGGGGATGGGATACGGTTGCGTTAGTTCCCCCCGAGCCGCTCGGGCGACCGTTGCGATCGTCTTCAGCACGGACAACCCGATCGTACCGTTGATGCGTTGTACGGTGGATACATCAATGGCCATACTCCTACCGACACGCCTACGCCACATATAGCTAGCGACGAACGATATAGCGACGAACGGCACCGACCGCTCGGGGATCGACGTTCGGTGCCCGGCGATCGATGCTCGATTCCTCTCGCCCGTTCGGTCGGGAACGATCGAGCGGATGAGGTCAGGAAAGCGAAACGGGTGTACGACCACCGTGGCCACTGCGGCCACCGCGACCACCGCGATCACCGTGACCACCGCGACCGCTACAAACGCCGCGATCGAGCCAGTAAGCTCAAACCGCTGGCAGCCGTGGGGATAGTGATGACGGGATACGCCGAGAACGGGCGCGAGTCGACCCCGGTGCGAACCGAAGCTGGCGACGGGCTAACCGACGGTCACGTCGGATTGGCCGACCGGCTCTCGGCGGATCTCGCGCTTCCCGCGACGCCGGACGAACCCGACGATCCCTCGGCGTTCGACCGCGACCCGGACGTCGCGGCGGGAACGGGCTTTCCACAGTCGGTCACGAGCGGCGACCCGACCCCCGAGGGCGTCGTGCTTTGGACGCGCCTCGATCCCGAGATATACGATCCGGAAGTGCCGGTCGGCGTCGAGGTCGCGACTCGACGTACTACTATCGCTTTACCCACGACGGCTACCACAGCCGGGTCGGACGTTGCCGGACCCTGCCCGAACCGGGTACCGAAATCGAGTCGCTTTCCTTCGCCGTGGTGACTTGCCAGGACTTCCAGAACGGGTATTACGGTGCCTACGGCCACATCGCCGAGGAGGACGTCGACTTCCTGCTCCACGTCGGCGATTTCGTCTACGAGTCCGCCGACGGCCAGTTCGCCGGGCGTGCGGAGGACTTCCCGGACCGGGAGGTTTCGCTTCCGAGTGGAAACGATCACGCCCACGGATTAGAGGATTACCGCTATCTCTATCGGACCTATCGAACCGACCGGCACTGCCAGCGCGCGTGGCGTCGCCATACCGTGATCGCCGGCCGGGACGACCACGAGGTCGTGAACGATCTGCACTGGGATTACGAAGCGGACGCCCCCGGTGGCGAACACCCCCGGGAGGACGATCCCGACTTCATGACCGATCTGACCGCCGATGCGATCCACGCTTGGTGGGAGTTCATGCCCGTCGACATGCGCTACGACCCCGACGCGGAACGCCTGCACGAGCGCTTTCGCGTCTGGCGGACCTTCGAGTTCGGCGACCTGTTGGAGGTGATCGTCACCGACGAGCGCCTGTTCCGAAGCGCCCCGCGCGAAGGTCTGCCCACCGAACGGGCCGTCGATCCCGACAACGAACCTCCTGGACGAACGATGCTCGGAACCGAACAGCTCGAGTGGTTCGTCGAGGAAGTCACGGACACGGACAGCTTGTGGACGGTGTGGTGCGACGAAGTCCTCACGGTGCCCTTCCGCGTCGGAGCGGGGCGCGCCTCGCTCTATCCGGTGCCGGGCAGTTGGGACGGGTACACCCACGAGCGCCGTCGGATCGCCCGCGAACTCGATCGCGCCGGCGTCTCGAACTTCGTGACGCTTACCGGCGACATGCACTGTTACATCGTCGGCTACAAACAGAGCGAGTACCGCGACGCGATCGAGACGCGACTGCAGGGGCCGGTACCCGAGGACGACCGGCTCGGCGTCGAACTCATGACGCCCGCGATGACGAGTATCACCGTCGCGGAAGGCCTCAAGCTCGGCGGTACGCGACTCGAAACCCCCGTCGGAAACCTGATCGCCCGCGGCGTCCGCGCACAGAACCCCCACATCGAGTACTTCGATAGCCACCACAACGGGTACTCGGTCGTTACGTTCACCCGCGATGAATGTATCTACAGCGCGTATACCGTCGATAAGACCACGGACGCCGCCGACGCGCCGAAGGAACTCTTGGCGGCGTACCGGGTCCCCGAGGGCCGGGTGTCGCTCGAAGACGTGACCGCCGAGAGACGGGCCGAAGAGACGGAAACCGACGCGGAGCGAGGAATCGAGGGAAAGCAAGGGGAGAGCGAAACCGAACGATCGCCCGCGGGTCGGACGAACCCGACCGACGACTGACGTACCGTCGGAGTGGGGTGGCGCTCTACCCTTAGCCGTCGAAATCGCCCGTTACCCTCTGATTCGTTGCTGAGTCGAGGAGTACGTCACCGACGGATACCGTTCTCGGAGGAACGGCTCGCAACCGAAACTGTTCGATCGTCACTGATAACGTCCGGCGCTTCGACCCGATCGAGGCACTATCCGTACGGGAGTACTGACCCGAGTCCATCGGTTCGTCCGCGAGTACGTCGTAGTGCTGTAGTCCGTACGGCGAGGAGACCGTCGAGAACGGAAACGAAACGGAACGAAAGGGAACGGATCGACCCACTCCCGCTCCCGGCGCTGGACCGATACTCGGATCGGCGGAGAGACGGAACGAAGATTGATACTCGTCCCGCGTGTGTGATATTCAATGACGGACGTTTTGACGACCGCTCGTCAGGCTTGGGTGCTGGCGGTCGCGCTCGCGGCGATCTATGGGTACGTCGCCGGCACCGGTCCCGTGGACATGGTGATCCGGGTCGCGATCCAGGGCGCGCTGATCTACCTGATCCTGGCCGCCTTCGTCTGGTGGGCCGGGCGCGATTCGGGCGATTCGGAGCCGTAGGCGGCGCTACGTCTCGAAACGTCCGTCTCGGCTCGGACCGTACTCACAGTCCGTTCCCGAGGACCGGTCCCGGCTCTCTCGATGCGAGGAGTTAGGTACGCTCCCTGAGAGCTGAGATCGATGAACGCAGATGTTACGGATCGTTCGATCGTCGTCGACGGCCATCGACTTCACTACCTGACTGCGGGCGAGGACGGTCCGGTACTCGTGTTGCTTCACGGCGGGATCATCGACGCCGCCCATCTCTCGTGGGGCGCGGCCATCGACGCGCTCGCCGCCGACTTCCGGGTGATCGCGCTCGATCTGCTCGGCTACGGCGAAAGCGAGATTCCCGACGTCGAGTATTCGACGGCACTTCACGTCGATGTCGTCGAGGGGTTCCTCGATGCGATCGACGTTGGCCGGGCGAACGTCGTCGGCGTCTCGCTGGGTGGCGGCGTCGCACTCGGACTCACCCTCCAGGCACCTCGGAGGGTCGAGCGCCTCGTCATCGTCGATAGCTACGGGTTGGGGTCCGATCTGCCCAACGGCGACGTCTCCTACGCCCTGGCCCGGCTCCCGGCCCTCAACGAGCTCTCGGTTTCGCTGTTACGCCGGAGCCGGCGGCTGGCGCGCGCGAGCCTCGGAGGAATCCTCTACGATCCCGAATCGATTTCGGAGGCTCTGGTCGACGATTTTTACGATCACCTCCAGCGTCCCGGCGTCGGAACGGCCTTTCGGCGCTGGCGGCACCACGAGGTCACGCGTGCGGGCTACCGGACGGTCTACGTCGACCGACTGGACGGGATCGAACACCCTGTATTAGTGCTTCACGGTGCCGAGGACGAGTTGTTCCCCGTCGCGTGGGCGAGGCGAGCGGCCGATCGCTTGGCGAACGCCGAGCTTCGGGTGTTCGCCGAGTGTGGTCACTGGTTGCCGCGTGAAAAGCCCGCCGAGTGCAACGAAGCCGTTGCGACGTTCCTGAGCGATCGAGAACGATAGGCAACTAAAGAAAGGGTTGCTCCGGTCACCGACGCCCCGATCGTCTCGACGGAAGGAGGTGTTTCGCCCGGGAACGTGAGCGCCGTGCTCGTCGACCTGTGAGGCGCGTTCGACCACACCGACGTACTCCGGGCCTCGATCGTGGATGCTGGGCCATAAGTATCGACCAGCGGGTCAGACGACGAGCACGAACCGAAAGACCAGATAGGCGGCGACCGTCGCGATGGCGGGCACGAGGTTCTGGAGGGCGATCACCCGCGCAGTGGTGCCCGGTTCGAAGAGGTCCGCGGTGCTCGGCATCTCGTCGGGACTTTCTTCGCCGATCGGCTCGTGTTCGCGGGGCGTAGGGGTGCCACCTTTACCACCGACGGTCGGAGCGTCTTCGGCGTCAGCGGCAAGCGCACCCACCGAGACGTCCGGGGCCTCACCACGGGCGGCCTCGGAGACGGTCGCGGTTCTCGTCGCCCGACCCCATCCGAGCCCGACGATCGCCATCGTGGCGATCACGACGAAACTCACGGGAATATCGATCCACGACAGGAAGGTGACGAGCGTTGCGCTCACCAACCCGACGACCATCGCTGCGAGTAACGGCATCTGTGTGAGGTCGTTTCCCATCGTGTCGAGGGTCCGCCGAGCGATCGTGAGCGCCCCGAGCCCGATCGCCCCACCCCCGATCAGGACACCGACTCCGAGATCGAGCGAGCCGCTTGCTATCAGGGGAGCGACGGCGTTCCCGACGTTAGAGGCCCCTGCCGAGAAGGCCACGTAACACGCGATCACTACTACTGATACCGTTCCGAGAAACTCCCGTCGGGTAGTATTCGGACCGAGCGCGGGACGTGGTAGGGTGCGGGAACGATCGAGACACAACAGCGATCCTTCCGTCTGAGCGACGGCGAAGTGATCGACGAGATACGGGTAGAAGTACCGGCCGATCACGCCGCTGACCCAAAACGCGATCAGCGGGGAGACGAGCCACCAGACGACGATTTCGAGCATCGCGGCCTCGTTCAAGGTACCCGAGGCGAGCCCCAGACCGACGATCGCGCCGACGGCAGTCATCGACGTCGAAGCCGGCACGCCGGCGACGTTAGACAACAGTAACGCGAAACCGATAAAGAAGAGCACCATAATACTGACTTCGAGCGTGTAGAGGTTCTCAGGGACGATTCCCTTTCTCAGGGTATCGATAACGTTCGGACCGACGATCCACCCGCCGAGCAGAACGAACACGGTCATCAATACTCCAGCCCCGAGCTTCGAGACCGTATTGGATCCCACTGCGGGGCCGAAGGCTGCACCAGTGTTCGATCCGCCGATATTGAACCCGACGAAGACCGCGACGACCAGCCCGATGATCAATAGAAGCGAGAACGCAACCATTCGTCATTGCCTATGATTGCCCCCATAATAAGCGGTCTTTTTCGCCGCGGCCGATCGACGAGAGCCGGTCGGGCGATCGAACGGTCGAACGATCCGACGCGTTTAGGCACGCAGGCACGTACCGTCGGACGTGTTCGCGAACTTCGAGGTAATCCCGGCGATCGACTTACAGGGGGGGCAGGTCGTTCAACTGGTCGGCGGCGAGCACGGTAGCGAGACCGAATACGGCGATCCCGTCACCGCGGCGAGACGCTGGGTCGAAGCGGGCGCAACGACGCTTCACGTTGTCGATCTCGACGGCGCGTTCGAAGGCGAGCGCGGGAACGCTGAGGCCGTCTCACGCGTCATCGACGCGATCGACGTCTCGGTACAGTTGGGTGGAGGCATCCGCTCGGCCGAAGCGGCCACCTCCCTGCTCGATCGCGGCGTCGATCGCGTAGTCCTGGGCACGGCGGCGATCGAGAAGCCCGAGATCGTCGCCGAGGTAGCCGAGAAGTACCCCGAGAGCGTGGTCGTAAGCCTCGACGCGAAGGCCGGCGAAGTGGTGGTCGCGGGGTGGACCGAGGGCACCGGTCTCGATCCCGCCGAGGCGGCCCGGAAGTACGAAAAGCGTGGAGCGTCCGCGATCCTGTTTACCGATGTCGACACGGAAGGTCGCTTGGAAGGCGTCGAGACCGCTCCGATCGAGCGGGTAGCGGAGAGCGTCTCGATCCCGGTGATCGCGAGCGGTGGGGTCACGACGCTCGCGGACGTTCGAGCGTTGCGCGAGGCGGGAGCCGACGCAGTCGTCATCGGTAGCGCGCTCTACGAGGGCCGTTTCACGCTCGAAGACGCCATCGAGACCGTCGAGGTTGATGAGACCGATGAGAGCGGGCTCTGAAACGACGATCGAGCCGTCGGTTCGATTCCTCCGACCTGAAAACCGACGACCGATAGCTGACGAACGACGATGACGAATGACGATCGAGCGGACGACGGACGTCGAACGGTAACGACCTTGTGTTCGCGTCCGTACTTCAGGCCATGAGCGATTCGGGGGACTCCAAGGGTTCGAACCGGACTGCAACGGTGACGCGTGAAACCGCCGAAACCGAGATCGATCTCTCCCTCGCGATCGACGGCGAGGGCGTCGCGAACGTCGACACTGGGATCGGCTTCTTCGATCACATGCTCACCGCCTTCGCGAGCCACGGCCTGTTCGACCTCGACGTCGAGTGTACGGGCGACTTCGATATCGACGATCACCACACCGTCGAGGACGTCGCGATCGTTCTGGGTGCCGCGTTCGCCGAGGCACTCGATGACAAGGAGGGCATCGTCCGCTTCGCCGACCGGCGCGTCCCGCTCGACGAGGCGGTGGTGTCGGTGGTGCTCGACGTCTCAGGCCGACCCTTCTTCGAGCGTGACGGCGAGTTCTCCCAGGCATCGGTCGGCGACTTCACGAGTATTATGGGCGCACACTTCGCCCGTTCACTCGCGATGAACGCCGGACTGACGTTGCACGTCTCGGTGCGCGGCGAGAACGCCCACCACGAGATAGAAGCGCTATTCAAGGTACTCGCACGGGCGCTCGACGACGCGACGCAGGTCGACGACCGGCGAACCGACACGCCGAGCACGAAGGGCGAGCTGTAGTACTCGAACGTCGATCCCGTAGGTCTAAGCCTACTCGCCTGCTGGCTCGATTCGAGGGATGTTCGACGAGATCATGGGCAAGTTCGAGGGCAGTCCGGGCCAGCAGGCTGTGATCCGGCTGTTGCTCGAACGGGGCTTTTCCGTGAGCGAGACGGGCAGAGTGGTCTCAGGGGACATCGAGATCCCGAACACACAGATCGCAAGCGAGGTCGGCGTCGACCGTCGGGTCGTCGATTCGACCACCGACGCGATCCTCGCCGACAGTGAGTTAGAGCGGATCTTCCGGAACATCTCCGCGATCCCGAGCCTGATGAGCCTCGCACCGGTGCTCGACCTCACAGTCCTGACCGTCGAAGTCACCGATGCCGAAGGAACGGGCATCGTCGCCGCGATCACGAAGGCGATTGCCGATCACGACGTGTCGATCCGTCAGACGGTGAGCGAGGACCCCGAGTTCACCGACGAGCCCCGGCTGTACGTCGTCACCGACGTCGACCTCCCCGGCGAACTCATCAACGAAATCAGGAGCTTCGAGTTCGTCCGGCGGATCGAGCTGCAATAGCAACACGCACCTTTTTCCTGGCGTCCTCGCTCACTCCCTGCGGTCGTTCACTGCGGGGCCAGCAAAAATCTGCACCAAAAACGCTCACTCGCGCCTGTGGCGCTCGTTCGCGCTGAACCGCTCGCTATCGCTCGCGGAATCATATAACCACCGCAAGTTGATTGTCGCTCGCGATCGAATCCCATCGTAGAATGGGCAATGCTCCCGAGACGTACCGAACGATCGCCGAGGCCGCCAGCGTATCGTTCACCGTCCAGGGTTCGAAGTTCATCGGCCACGTCGCGCCCGCCGAATCGGTGGACGAGGCGGAAGCGTTCGTCGAACGTGCACGCGAGGAGTACGACGACGCGACCCACAACGTGCCCGCCTACCGAGTCCGAGCAGATGGCTCGACGCTCGGAAGCGGAATAACTCGGGAGTACTCGAACGACGACGGCGAACCGTCGGGAAGCGCCGGTAAGCCGGTACTGAACGTACTCCAAGGGGAAGAGTTGGAGAACGTCGTCTGTGTCGTGACCCGATACTACGGCGGGACGAACCTCGGAACCGGGGGACTGGTCCGGGCGTACTCGCAGGCGATCAAGGAGGCGATCGACGCCGCCGGCGGAATCGAGGAGCGACCCCACGAGCGGACGAGGGTGACCGTCGCGTATGACGACTCCGGAACGGTGCGGGCCGTCCTGGAGAGCGACGCCGTTCCCTTCGACGCGACGTACGAGCGGGAGGTGACCTTCGACTGCAGGGTACCGACGACCGACGCCGAGGCGCTCTACGACCGGCTGCGAAGCGCGACGAGCGGCCGTGCATGGATCGAGTAGACCGGGTATAGCCAGTGTGGACCGAGCGAACCGGATCGACCCAGTGACCCGAACGGGCCGGTCAAGTCGAAACCGGTAATGTCCGGACGCCCCATCGTAATCGGCCGAAGGCTAAGGGGAAACCCGTCGCTGCGAATGCCGGTCACATACGTATGTACTCGAACGACAATTAGGAACTACGATAACGTTAACCGACCAGGCGTGCGAACGGTGCGAACGCGACGACGTGGAGGGGTTCGTCGACATCGCTTCGACCCCGATGTGCCGGGTCGTCCGCGGCGATCCGTTCCCGGAGGTAGACGCCGCGGAGGCGGTGCTCGTTTGTGAGGAGTGTGCGGAGGACTTCGGCGCGCGAAAGGACCCAGCACCCCCGGCGGAGTTCGTCGCTAGCGGGGACCGAACGGCCGGTTGAGAGCCTTCCGCGACGAATGACCTCTCCTCGACTGACCCTCGAAGCGACACCGGCTGCACGCGGCGTCGCCTTCGCCGAACCTCGGTCACGCGAGCCGCCAACGAGGCAAGGGACGGCAGTAGTCGGAAACGTTCGGGGATAATCGGTAGTCTTTGGTATCGTGGCGATGTTCGTCGATCCGGGCGAGAACGATGTCAGTATTACGGACCAACGGGCTGTCGACCGAGTACGAACGGACCGGAACGGGGACGCCGATCGTCCTCGTTCACGGCGGGTGGATGAGCGCCGACATGTGGGAGCCACAGGTCGACTTCCTCGCGGATCGATATCGGGTGCTCACCTACGACATCCGCGGCCACGGTCGGACCGGTGGTACGGACGAACCGACCTACTCGATCGATCGGTTCGTCGACGATCTCCGGGCGCTCGTCGAGCGACTCTCGCTCGATCGACCGGTTCTGTGTGGGCTCTCGCTCGGCGGGATGATCGCCCAGACGTACGCACATCGCTACCCCGACGCGGTCCGGGGGTTGGTTCTCGCCGGTTCGATGCAGTCGTTCCCGCCGCTTCCGATCACGCGCCTCCAGCAGGAGATCTTGTTCCCGCGCTCGGCGCTGTACCCCTCGATGTACGCTATCGGTGCCCGGTCGTACTTCCGGCTCCTGCTTCAGGGGATCCGGTTCGCCCGAGGCGGGCGGCCGTGGCTCACGCTCGACGACGACGTACGGCGATACGCCATGCGCGATGTCGGCCGTCTCGCCCCGGGTGAGTTCGTCAAGATCTTCGACGCGATGTACGACTTCGATACGCGCGACGGCCTCGCGATCACGGTCCCCACACTGGTGCTCACCGGCGATCACGAGGCGGCTCCCGTCGTCGCACAGGGCGATCGGTTAGCCGAGACCATCGAGAACGCCTCGCGGGCGACGGTCCCCAACGCAGGTCACCTCTCCAACCTCGACAACCCCGAGGCGTTCAACCGAGCGCTCGATCGCTTCCTCGCCGATCTCGACGACTCGTCGCTCTACGGGTGACCGACGACGGGAACGACCGCTACGAAGCGAAACGCCGCGCCGGTAGACGTTCGTCGCCGGTGAGTGCTCGAAGATCGCGACGTACGGTTCCGTTCATCACCCAGGCTACCTCGACGGACAGGCGAGCGACACCTCGACGTCGTACCGATCCGTGCTCCGTGCATCGAGACCGTCGGCAGTCGCCGTCACCACGACCGACCCACCGGCAACGATCGTCCCTGAAAGCGTGTCACGGCCGCTCTTCGCGTAGATTCCGGTGGAGGTGGCCTGCTCGAAGATCACGTCGAGGTCGTACTCTATCGGGCCGTCGCCGGTGTTACCGAGACGGAGTCGTACCTCCGGAACCGACCCGTTGGGAAACCGCACGCTCTCTTCGGTGATCCGAAACGCATCCACACACGGTTTCCCTTCATCGTCCGTGCCCCCCCGCCGACCCCGGACCCGCCCGTCTCGGCGCAACCGGCGACGCCACACGCCATCGCGGTCGCGATTCCGGCCAGGTATCGCCGTCGTCGCACCCGACACTGCTCGGCCATGCGTTCGATCGGTGCCACGGACACATTACCTTGTCCGCACCGGGAGGTCGATCACGGCACACGGAGCACATCGTGGGCGGTTCGGTGTACTTCTCGGTCGCTGGTTGGGGGACCCTACACGTCGAGTCACCACTGCGCGCAGTGTGTGGTCGCTACTGCTCGTTCTTCCTCCACGGATCGCGTCGAGTCAGTCGGTCGAGACTTCCTCGGGTTCGACGTCCGCCGTTTCGGTCCCCTCCGCTTCGTCGCCCTCGTCTTCGGCAGGGAGGCGGGCGACGCGAGCCTTCATGATCCGGGTGTTCTCCACGTTTTCGACGGTGATCCGAACGTTCTCGTAGGTCAGTTCCTCGCCCTCTACGACGAGTCGGCCCGCGCGATTGAAGACGAAGCCCGCGATCGTCTCGAACTCTTCGCCTTCGGGCAGATCGATGTCGAGCGCTTCGTTCACCTCGTCGATGTTGACCTCTCCGCGAACCACGACGGTCTCGTCGTCGACGCGCTCGATCGGCTCGTCCTCGCCTCCTTCGAGGATCTCGCCGACGATCTCCTCGGTGAGATCCTCGATCGTCACGATTCCCTCGGTAGTGCCGAACTCGTCGATCACGATCACCATATGCATACGCTCGCGGCGCATCTCGCTGAACAGTTCGTCGACGTTCTTCGATTCGGGCACATGTAACACCGGTTCGATCAGGTCTTCGAGCTCGAGATCGATGCCCCCCTCGCCGTAATCGCGATCGCGGACGAGATCGCGCAGGTGGACGACGCCGATGACGTTGTCGAGGCTACCGTCGTAGATCGGCAGACGGGCGTGTCCGCCCTGTACACAGGTCTCGATCGCCTCTTCGATGTCGGCGTCGGTCGCGATTGCGGTGACGTCGAGCCGAGGGGTCATGACTTCCTTCGCGATCGTGTTCGTAAACCGGAAGATGCGTTGGAGCATCTCGCGTTCGTCCTCCTCGATCACACCCTCTCGCTCGCCGGTCCGAATGATGTCACGGATCTCGTCGCGGGTCACATAGGAGGTCTCGATCGCCGCCCGGCCCCCAGTGATGCGGTTGACCTGGCGGGTGAGGTAATCGAACGTGACGATCAGCGGCATGAGCACGTACTCCGAAAGCTTGAGCGGGCGGGCGATCGTGAGTGCCCAGGACTCGGTGTTCTCGACCGCGTAGGATTTCGGCGCGCTCTCGCCGAACAGGAGTACCAGTGCCGTGATCCCGAGGGTTGCGATCGCGACCGCCGCGCCACCGGTGAGATAGAAACTCAACAGTCCGGTGGCGATCGAGGACATCGCGATGTTGACGATGTTGTTCCCGACGAGGATCGTCACGAGGAGTCGATGAGGATCGCTCTTGAGATCCGCGAGCGTCTCGGCGCTTGCCCCGCCCTCCTCGGCGAGCTTTTCGAGCCGGTGGGGCGCAAGCGAGAACATCGCGATCTCCGAGGAGGAAAAAAACGCCGACAGGCCGATCAAAAGAACGA
The DNA here is from genome assembly GCA_003021235.1 of Halobacteriales archaeon QH_6_64_20. Taxonomy (GTDB): domain Archaea; phylum Halobacteriota; class Halobacteria; order Halobacteriales; family Halococcaceae; genus PXQR01. The sequence goes on from PXQR01000105.1 coordinate 15,002, forward strand.
TAACGGCCGCACCGAGCGCGGTGAACAGCCCCAGTCCGATGGCGACGCCGCCGATCTCGACGGCCGCGAGCGGTGCCGGCGCTATCGTCGTGGGGAAACACACGGTCGTAGCCGACGCCGCGGAGTCGATGCACATCAACGACACCTTTTGCAGGCCGGCTGGATTAAGCGTTGTGACGAGTTCTCACCCGTGTCCGGTTCGACTCTCGACCCGTCGATAGAGCGCGGCCGAGGGTCGGCGGCCCGCTCCGGTCGGTCCGATCGGTCCTGCTGACGAGCGAAGCGCTTACCCATCGGTCGCTCGTACCGGTGGGTATGGCAGCGACCGACCCACAGGTGACGTTGTACCGGCTTCAGGCGTGTCCGTTCTGCGAGCGCGTCGTCCGGAAACTCGACGAGTACGACATCGAGTACCGCTCGCGGTTCGTCGAGCCAATGCACTCGAAACGAAACGCCGTCAAACGGGTCAGCGGCAAGCGAACCGTACCGGCGATCGTCGACGAGAACACCGGCGTCACGATGTCCGAGAGCGCGAACATCGTCTCGTACCTGGAGGGCACCTACGGCGAGGGAGCCGAACCCGAAGCGCAGGCCGAGGCACAGTAGATGTCCGGCATCGACTTCGAGGTCGTTGACCTCGGCGAGGCCGACAGCGTCGCGGTCGGCGAGCAAGCCCCGGATTTCACCCGCCCGCTCGTCGGTCGCGAGTACTGGGAGGACGTCTCTCTGTCGGATCTCACTGCGGAGGGTCCAGTAGTCCTCGTCTTTACGACGATGGACGGAGCCTTCCCCTCGACGTACATGTGGAACGCGATCCGCGACCGGGGCTGGGGCACCGAGGGAGGGCCGGCCGCCGAGGCCACCGTCGTGGGCCTGTCGATCTCGACGCCCTACGAACACGAGACGCTCATCGACGAGCGCAACATGGAGTACGACCTCTTTTCGGATCCGAGCAACGCCGTCGCCGAGTCCTACGGGGTTCCCAACGACCTCGACGGGATGGAAGGCGTCGCCGAACCCCGGCCCGCGGTCTTCGTGATCGACACTGACCGACGCGTCCAGTACGCCTGGGTCGCAAGCGAGTGGCCCGACTTCCCCGATTACGACGAGGTCGAAGCCGCGCTCGCCGATCTCTGATCGGTTCGGTTCGAACCACGAAAGCGACTCCTAACCCCACTCACCACCGATGACCGACGGCACCGATACCGACGCCGACGCTGACGTCGGAACCAACAGTGATAATCCCGGCCTCGATCGCGCGGCGGCCGCCATCGACCGCGGCGAGGCAGCCGTCTACCCGACCGAGACGGTCTACGGCCTCGGAGCGGACGCACTCGACGCCGACGCGGTGGATCGGGTCTTCTCGCTCAAAGGCCGCTCGCGCAACGAGCCGGTCTCGCTCGCCGTCCCGGACGTAGCGGCGATCGAGGAGTACGCCCGACCGAGCGCGCGTGAACGGCGCTTCATGGACGCGTTTCTGCCGGGACCAGTCACCGTGCTCCTCGCGCGTCGCCCGGTCGTTTCCGAGGCCCTGACGGCCGGCCGCGAGCAGGTCGGCGTGCGTGTCCCGGACCACGACATCGCTCGGGAGCTGTGTCGGCGCTGTGGTCCCGTGACCGCGACGAGCGCGAACCGGAGCGGCGAACCCAGCGCCAGGCGCGTCGCGGACCTCGACGCGACGGTACGCGAGAACGTCGCCGTCGTTCTCGACGGGGGTCGGACGGCAGGCACCGAGAGTACGGTCGTCGACGTGGGTGCAAACGAGATCGTCCGGCGCGGCGCGCGCGCCGAGGGGATCGAACGGTGGCTGTCCGAACACTGAGATCGACGCTGACGTCAGCGCCGACTCCCGTACTCTCACGCCCGCACTGGTGTGGTAACCCGTTCGCGTCCTTCCCCGAGCCGGTTGGCCGGTGTGACACGAGTCCGGCGAGCGATCAGCCGAGTCCTAATAACGAGCGTAGCGACCGGGTCTTCGTGCCACACTCCGCGCGGAACTCACAGGACTCGCACTTCGCTTCGTTGTCGACCCGAGCGGGCGGTCCGTCGATGGCTTCGATCGCGTCGATCGTCTCCCGGTACATCGCCTTTCGGCGACTACTGAGACGGACCTCGCGGATCACGCCGTGGGCAGCGTACTCGACAAAGGCCCGCTCGACCGGCCTTTCGCGCTCCCAGGCGAGGGCTTTCGCCGCCGCGACGGCACGCACCGAGTGCGGTTGCCAGACTCCCCTGTCGGGGGGCGCGCCGGTGAACACGAGCGACGGAGTAGGGCTATCGAGGTCGAGCAGTTTGTGTACGATCCCGCGACACTCCTTGCCCTCCAGCAGGACCTCACGCTCGGCCGGCCGACAGAGCGCACCCCAGGCGTCGAGGCGTTCGCTCGCACACGAGAGGTTCGTCCGGTACTGGGTGGGCGTCACGGCGATCGGACAGTCGGAAAGTGGATCGCTGTCGTCGAACGATCGCAGGAACTCGGGGTAGCGAAACGCCAGTTCGCGCCGAGCTTCGACCCTCGGTGGTGGCTCGCGGTCGGTGTCGTGCTGGCGGTGGTAGTAGAGCTGACGGGGACAGTACGCGACCGTCCCGAGGTCGCTAAAGGCGTGCGCCGACATATGGCGGGCTGGCGACGACATCCGATTTAAACTCTCGGCGTGGACCGCGCTTCGAAGTCGAAGTAGAGGTATCGTCGGCGTCTCGCGTCATCGATCGCTGGTGTTCACGGAGACAGCGTACTGACCGGGCGAGCCGCGGTGATACGAAACGACGTTCGAGCGTGGTTCGAGCGCGGAGGAGGCCGAGACTATGCCGGCCCCATCGACACGGGACGGCTTCAGTAAGAGTCGTCTTCGACGATCTCGCCGACCGCGAAGTTCGATTTGACCTCGCTGACTTCGACCTTGACACGCTCGCCGACCTCTGCGCCGGGAACGATGATCACGTAGCCGCGTTCGACGCGGGCGATCCCGTCGCCCTGTTTGCCGATGTCCTCGATCTCGACGTAGCGCATCTCGCCGATCTCGACTGGGGGCTGGGGTTCGGAGGACGGACGGCTCCGTCTCCCCGAGGTCGTCGAACCTGAGCCCCCATGCGAACCCGATTCGCCGGTTTCGGGATCGGGATCGGGCGAGACGAGTGCGACGCGATAGATCTCGTCGGGATCTATCGACCCGGTGTCGACCTCCCGACGTGGGACCTCGATAACGTACGTTTCGTCTTCGGTTTCGGTGACGCTCGCACTGAACAGACACAGGAGCTTATCGGAGATTTCCACGATAGGGACTCACCGTGTCCGGCAATTGATGTGGGGGAATAAAGAGCTACCGCCGATTGCGGCTTTGTGCATAAAGTCGGTTCTGTTGAGAAACTCGGCTGCCTGGTGCGCTCAGTGTACATCTCAACGGTGCTATCGAGGGCGGTCGTTTTTGCGTTGAAAAAGTCGGCTCAAAAAAGGACTTTCTAAACAAAGCCGCCGATCGCCGAATCCGCTGCTCGCGTCGATCCGTGATGTCGAGCGCTCGCTACTACCAACGTCGACCCGTCGGACCCGCTTGCGGTAGTAGGTCGTTAGCCGGCCGTACCAATCGCAGTGACCCAGTGGAACGTGTTCCCTCCGACGTCGATCGGGCTTTCGTTATACGCGCCGAATCGCCCGAGGGAAGCCGGTTTCCTTGTCGTACCAAACCGGTTATGTGACGTTACCGCCTGGAAGGTGATATGAGCGTTCAGGTCCCCGCCGCGGACGCGGCCGAACTCACGGACAGGCAACGCCGTATTTTGGAGTACCTGTGCGAACACGTCGGCACACGAACGTACTTCAAGTCCCGACTGATCGGCGAGGAACTCGACCTGTCGGCGAAGGAGGTGGGGACGAACATGCCGGCCCTGCAACGGGGCAGGTTCGGCCTCGATATCGAAAAATGGGGCTACTCCTCGGGGACGACCTGGAAGGTTACGGCTTGAGCCGCTGAGCTACCGGTCGAGTAACCGCACCACCCGAACGGACACCGCCGGTCGAACACTTTCGCTTCGAACTCGTCGGAACGCGACGACGACCCGATCGAAAAGCCACGATGGGCCGGTCCGCTCGGAGCACAGCGGCGAGTTCTCGGCCGGTGGTTCGCCCCCGGCTCTTTCGACGGACGGTCCGGGAACGGCCGGTACTCAACGATCGAAGCGGACGAGATCGTCGGCTTCGGCGGCGAACTCCGGTACGTCCTCGCCGAACGAGTCGGCGTATCGAACGAGCAATACGAGCAGTGTCTCCGGCCGCCGAAGCGCGTACCCGTTAGTTCGCGAGAGCAGTCCGACCGATTCGAGTTCGCCGGCGTACTTGCTCACCGTCGGCCGCGAGACGTCGAGCCGGTTCGCCAACTCGCTCGCCGGGACCTCGGGCCTCCGTAGTAGCGCGAGCACCATCCCGCGAGGGGTGTCCCGGCGTAGGTAGCCGAGCGCGCGTTGCTCGAACGCCGAAAACCGTCCGGCGACGAAATACCGACGGTAGTCGCCGTCGCGCCGGCTCTCGATCGTGCCGTCATCGACGAGCTTTTCGAGGTGGTACTGGGTTTCACCGGTGCCTAACGAGAGGTCGTCGCGGATCTTCGAGAAGTGTGCGCCCGGCGTCGCCGCGACGTACCCCGTCAGGGCGTCCCGAGCGTCACTGCTGGAGTCGCCATCGCCGCCATCGGTCCCGGCGTCGCCGTCGACGAGGCGCGCGAGCGACCCGGCGGTCCCGACGGCCGCGAAGCGCCGGAGCGTCGCACGTTTGTTTCGGTCGACCCCCTCGTCGGGCATTAGTAGACGTAAGCAGTGCGCGGATAAAGTAACTTCGCCTCAGTACATGCTGCGTACACGACCGGCTATCAGGATCGTGAGAGGGGTTCAGTCGGTGCTCGCATCCGTTTCGAGTTCCTCACGCTCCCCGTCGCGGGCCTCGTCGGTCGTCGTCTCCGATTCCGTCCCGGTTCCGTCGGTAGCCGATCCGTCGGCGGCCGTCGCTCCCGCGGCCGTGTCGGTCCCCGCGTTCGCTTCGGCGTCGACCTCGTCGATGACCTCGTCGGGACTCTTCATCTCCTCGCTGTCGGCACCGGTCTTGATCGCTTCGGCTTCCTCTTCCATGGCTTCGATGTCGAGTTCGGCTTCCTGATCGATCTCGCCGAGGATCTCGCTGATGTCGTCGAGGCCGAGGAGTTCGCGCGTTTCCTGATCGAAGTCCTGGGTTTCGAGGCCCTGGCCTTGCTGTTGGCCCTCGGTGA
>PXQR01000106.1 GCA_003021235.1 Halobacteriales archaeon QH_6_64_20
ACGGACGAGTCCCCTCGCAGGTTCCGCTTCGACCGGCGGTTCTCGGCCACGGCGGCGTCGACACCGCCGCGTCGACGGGACCGACCGGGGACGGCCGAGGCGAGCGACCGTTTAGTCCGCCGAGGCCGATCCGTCCATCTCGGAGGGGTCGCTCATCCCCTCTTTGACGCCGAACTCGATGAGGCCGATGTTCACCGGCCACGCGACGAGAAAGCCGATCGACAGCGAAAACGCCAGTGCCAACCAGAACAACACGTCGGTGATCGCCGCCTCGCTCGCGAGCAGGAGGTCGGTACCGACCGCGGCGATCTCCATGATCGTGATCGAGGGCGTCTCGCTCCAGAGGGCGTCGGCGACCGCTTCCTTGAATCCCACACCGTCCTGCATGAGCGGGCCGATCGTCAGCGCGAACCCGAAGAGGTAGGCAAACGCGAAAGTCACGCCGGCGACGGCGACGATACCCAATCCCAATAGGCCTTGGGCGAGGGTGATGCCGACGACTTCGCCCGCGCCACATCCCGAGTAACAGTGTGAGGTCGATCGGAAGCCCCGTTTCCAAAGCGAGTCGCTCGCGATCTGTGTCCGGCCGGTGTACCAGTAGACTGCAAGCCCGATCGGCCCCGAATACGCCACGGTGAGCGTCCAAACGAACTTCATGAACGAGCCCAGCACCCGGTTTCGTTGCCTGAGGTCCCACCAGAGCACGCCGACACAGACGAGGACGATCGCGAGCCAGACGGCGAGCACGACCGGGTTCGAGAGAACCGGGACCAGGACTTCGCGGATCGGTTTGAACGCCTGTTCGATCGACGCGAGGATTCCGCCTTCGGTCGCGACCGCAACGACCGGATCGAACGGCACCGAGTTCACGAGAGGCGCTGATTCGTAACTGCTCATGATCACTGCCCCTTAAGAGCGTCCCGACTAATCCGGTTACGGTTTCTATAGTAGACGCTCGATTACAGTCGGTTTGAGACGTCTCCGTGGCGAACGGCTCTTACCAGCGTCCTCGGTCGTTGATCCGGTTAACGTTTCACCGATCGATACCGTCTCGACCACCGATTTCGAAAAGCCAGTGAGTTCGACCGAGGCAGCTCTCGCTCAACGGCCACGTCTTCGGTCCTCGCGTTTTGCAACGGCGCGTCGGGAGTCGATTCGCCCGTTATCGATTCCGGATTCGGCGGCGTCACAGTTCCGGGAAGTACCGGCCGTGGAAGTCGAAGGGGATCGCGTGGGGAATCGCTGCCCGCGCCCGCTCGGTCATCGTCTCCCCGTCGAGTACGAGCAAGCGGGAGACCTCGGCGTCGGTGTCGAGCGCGACGGTCAGGACGACGCCGTCGTCTTCGGGCAGGTCGCGGCCGCCGCTTTCCGACCGGACGGGGAATCGGTCTTGCCGGCCGTCGTCTTCGGTTTCGCCGTCCCCGTTCTCGCTTGCTTCGGGGCCGTTCTTCCGGTCGGGCCGCGGGACGAAGATCGGCTCGCCTAAGTAGCTCCCGTCGTCGGCGAACGCGGTCGTCTCGCCTGATTCGACGTCCACTTTCACGACTTCGCGTAGCCAGTCGGTCATCGGCTGGTCGCCGCCCTGGGCGTAGGCGTACCGGTACCCTCTCCCCCACCGCGCCGGCGAAACGGTAGGCAAACTCGTTGCCCCCGGGTGGATCTCATCGCGAGAGATGTCCGCGTTCGCCCGGCCGTCGATCCGAACGCGAAAGCGCTCGATTCGTCCGCCGGGAATCTCCATCTCGTCCTCGCGCAGGCTCGACAGCGAGGCCGCCCCGAGCGACTCGGCGTCGGGCACGGTCTCCAAGTCGATTACCAGCTCGCCTTCGTCGGCCTCGCTCCCTTCGTTCCGATCGTTCACGGTATCGCCGGTACTGCCGGCGTTGCCGGCCGACCGGTCCGTCTCGTAGGCGTTGATGTGGTGGAAACCGAAGAAGGCGTCCGTTCGGGGCGCGGCGATCACCTCGCCCCGATGCCGATCGATCACGTAAAATCGAGTCCCGAGTTCGGGTTTCCACTCGAAGTTCTCGATGAACGGGCCCTGTTTGCCGGGCCGCAGTGCCTGAGTGGGGTCGACGACGAGCGGGAACTCGGTGAGGGTAACGAAGGTCGGCGTGAGCGCGAAGCTGTGCATGTACCCTGGCTCGTCGACCGGGATCGAGACGACGTGTTCGCGCCGACTCGGAGCACGCATCTCGTAGACGTGATAGGCCGACCGGCGGCCGAACTCGATCTCGAAGTTCACGAGCCGGTCGGTCCACGGGTCCCGTTGGGTGTGCGCACAGGCCAGTTGACCGCTCGGCTTCGGCCCCTCGTACTGGGTGTCGCTGAGAGTATCGAGACTACGGGGGTCGAACTCGACCCATCGTGGACTCTCGGTCAGCGCGAAGTACTTCTCGCCCACGCGCTCGGCGATGATGTTGGTGTTGTCGTACGGATCGCCGAAGACGAAGGCCTTGAGCCGGTCGCGAAGCGTCGTCTCGCCGGTCGCGAACCCGCCGGCGAACTCGCCGGCCTGCGTTGCACGGTAGGCGTCGGTGTCGAGAAACCGGTTTCGATAGGTCACGCTTCTCTCGTCGCCGCCGTTCCGGTCGCTACCGTCATCGGCGTCCCCATCAGCACCGAACGAGAAGGCGTGTACCATTGCCAGGCCGTCAAACCAGTGGCCGACCTCCCGATCGCCGACGGCGAACGAACCGGGACCGTTGCGGATCAGCGTTCCCGAGAGCCATCCCGGTAGGTCGCCCTCGATGGGTAAGGTGGTCGAGACCTCCGTGTCGAGCGAACTGAAGCCGAGGGCGCGATCGGTCGTCACGCCTTCGCTACCTGCTGCGCGTACTTGTGCGTTCGCGGTCCGGTGATTCCTCGACTCCGAACGGCGTTTCGTCTATCCGACCCGGCGCGCTATCGGATGAGGGAGACGGGGTACGGTCCGGCGAAACTCGCTTCGAATCGAGCGTGAGGTCCGTTCGTGGAGCGATCGGTACGACTGATCCGACCAGGAGCACCAACACCCCCCGGAAGGAGCGCCGCGAGTCCGGCGGCTTCGAGCCCGCCCAGCAGGAGGGCGAACCCGACGACGAGCGTGACGTTTCCGATGACATCGGCCGTCGCCGCAGTCCCTTCGCCGCCGGGTGTGATGATGGCGGTCGTCTCGCTGATGAGACCCGTTCAGCTATGATATTTGATGGGGCAGCCGATCAGGAAGAGCCCCGAACCGACGAGCGCGGCGAGCACGCCGGCGGGAAGGACCTGGGCCGTATCCGGCAGTGGAGCGGGATCGGTGATATACGTTCGCCGAGGCTAGTTCTCGAACGAGTCGATGCCGTACTCGGCTGCTCGCTCGATCAGCCCTTGCTTGCGCGGCTCGCGGGATCGTCGGTCTCGACTTCGACGGGCGAGCGGATCATGTTCCCCCACTCCGTCCAGGAGCCGTCGTAGTTCCGCACGTCGTCGTAGCCCAGCAGTTCGCGTAACGAGAACCAAGTGATCGACGAGCGCTCGCCGATCCGACAGTACGTCACCACTTCGCTGTCGTTGCCGATACCGTACTCGTCGTACATCTCCTCTAACTCCTCGCGGCTCTTGAACCGGCCGTCGTCCCGGAGGTTTTCTTTCCAGGAGATGTTGTTCGCCCCGGGGATATGGCCCGCACGCTGGGCGGTTTCGGGGCTGCCCTCGGGCGCGATGATCTCGCCGCGGAACTCCGCTTCGCTGCGGACGTCGACGAGGGGTACATCTAATTCCATCGCGTCCTCGACACCCTCGCGGTAGATCCGCAGGCCGTCGAAGGGTCCACGGACGTTGTACTCCTGTGGGGAGAAATCGGGCTCGTCGGTCGTCATGGGATAGTCGTTGGCTTCCCAGTACTGGCGACCGCCGTCGAGCAGGCGGACGTCCTCGTGGCCGTAGTACCTGAACTGCCAGTACGTATAGGCGGCCCACTGGTTCGACTCGTCGCCGTAGAGAACGACTGTACTGTCCTCGGAGATACCCGCCTCGCCCATGATCTCCGCGAAGTCCTCTTTGCTCAGGATGTCCCGTTGGATCGAGTCCTGGAGTTCGGAGCCCCAGCGGAAGCCGATCGCGTTCGGGATGTGACCCTGGGCGTAGGACTCGTCGTAGTCGATGTCGGCTTCGACCAATCGATACTCCGGATCGTCCTCGCCGAACCGGTCGAGGTTCTCTTCGAGCCAGTCGGGCGAGACGATCGCGTCACTGTCGTGTTCGCTCATGCACTACCCATCTTCCATCGAGTTACTTGTACTGAGCGAAAAGAGCAATCGTCCCCGGTTATCTCCGACAGGGACCGATAGGGACTCGATCGTTCTAGCTCCGGTCAGGACCACGCAATCGCCCGCTACATCCATCCGGCGTTCGACGTCGCGTGCCCGGGAACCGGGCATTTTATCTGGTTAATCGGCGATCCGCCGCCACAACGCGATGCCGATCGCTACGACGAACCCGCAGACGCCGAGAACGAACGAGATCGGTTGTTCGTCGAAGCCAGCCCCGTACTCCCATCCGAAGAGGGCCCAGCCGACGAACGCGATGGTGCCGAACGCTATGCCGAGGAGAGTTACGAGCCAAGGCAGGTCGTTTCCGAACGGTCCGAGCATGCTTCGACCGATCAGTTATCCGTCGGATACGCTTTGTGACCCCCGAAAGCGCGAGCTACCGAAATATACGTCCTCGACTGCCGCCCGAGAAGGCGGTAATCACGGTCCGGCGTGTATCTACGTGAGATTCGTTTCGCTCACCTAACGAGATGTACGCCTCCCGCGATCACCGCCCGAACAGTCGGTAGTCGTGGTCCGGCGTATATCGCCGGAACAGCAGGCTGTTGGTCAGCACCGACACCGATGAGAAGGCCATCGCCGCCGCCGCGAGGACGGGCTGGAGCAGACCAAGCGAGGCAAGCGGAATCATCGCGGTGTTGTACCCGAGCGCCCAGAAGAGGTTCTGCTTGATCTTCCGGAGCGTACCATCGGAGATGCGGATGGCTTTCACGACGTCAAGCGGGTCGTCGCGCATGAGCGTGACGTCGGCGGCCTCGATCGCGACGTCAGTACCCGACCCGATCGCCGTGCCGACGTAGGCGGTCGCGAGCGCAGGCGCGTCGTTGACACCGTCGCCGACCATCATCGCTCGCTTGCCGCCCGTCTGAATCTCGTCGACGGCGTCGGCCTTGTCCTCGGGGAGGACCCCCGCGCGGACGTTCGCAGGATCGATGCCGACCTGTTCGGCGACCGCTTCGGCGGTCCGTTCGTTGTCGCCGGTGATCATGTGTGCTTCGAGGCTACGGTCGTAGAGCGCCGCGACGGCTTCCGTCGCGCTTTCCTTGACCGTATCGGCGTCGGCGACGAGTCCGAGGAGTTCGCCCGTCTCGGTGCCGGCGGGCACCCGTGCGACGCACATTGCGGTCTTGCCTTCGGTCTCTAGGCGTTCGAGTTCCTCGGCCGCGGGGTCGGGGTCGATGCCGTTCTCGCGCATGAGCTTGCGGTTGCCGACGAGCACGTCCTCGCCGTCGATTGTGGCACGAATCCCCTCTCCCGGGACGTTCTCGAAGTCCGTGGGGTCGGTGAGGTCGATCCCGCGTTCTTCTGCGCCGTCGACGATCGCCCGCGCGAGGGGGTGTTCGCTTCCGGATTCGGCGCTCGCGGCGACCCGGAGGACGTCGTTCTCGTCGACTCCCGGCTGCGTATCGCTTTCGGCGTTCGGTCGCTCTTCGAGTCGTGCGCCGCCGTCCGCTGCCGCCTCGGGATCAGCACCGTCGGCCGCCGTCGGAGCGCCGTCGAGCGCAACGACGTCGGTGAGCTCCATTTCGCCCTCGGTAAGCGTCCCGGTCTTGTCGAAGACGACGGTATCGACGTCCTTCGCGCGTTCCAAGACGTCACCGCCCTTGAACAGGACGCCAGTCTGGGCACCGATCGACGTGCCGACCATCGTCGCGGCGGGCGTCGCCAGCCCTAACGCACAGGGACAGGCGATCAGTACCGCCGAGGCGAAGACCACGACCGCGAACTCGAATACTGATACTGTGCCGCCGACGACGGTCGGTCCCCCGGCGACCAGCCCCCACAGCGGCAAGCTCCCGACGAACCCGGCGAGCGCTTCGGGGAACGCGTACCAAACGACACCCCATAGCAGGGCGTTCGCGATGACGATCGGGACGAAGTACGAGGAGATCCGGTCGGCGAGGTTTTGGATCTCGGGCTGGCGACTCTGTGCTTCCTTGACGGTCTGAACGATCTGCTGGAGGGCGGTGTCGGAGCCGACCTTCGTGGCTTCGACGGTCAAGACACCGTTCTCGTTGATCGTCGAGCCGACCACCTCGTCGCCTTCTCCCTTCTCGACGGGCACCGATTCGCCGGTAACCATCGACTCGTCGACCGCCGAACTCCCGGCGACGACGACCCCATCAGTAGGGATCTTCTCGCCGGGTCGGATCTTCATGTGATCGCCGACGGCGACCTCGTCGAGCGGGACTTCCTGTTCGTTGCCCTCGGCGTCGACGACGGTAGCCGCATCGGCTTCCATCTCCAGGAGCTCCTGGAGGGCCTCGCCGGCCTGACCCTTCGAGCGGGCTTCGAGGTAGTTACCCAACGTGATGAACACTAAGATCAGCGCGGCGGTGTCGAAGTACAGACCGCCGGCGAGCAGGCCTAAGAGGACGACGACCGAGTAGAGGTATGCAGTCGAGGAGCCGAGCGCGATCAACACGTCCATGTTCGCCGACCGGTTTTTCACGAGCGCCTTGTAGGAGTTCTTGTAAAAGGGCCACCCGAGGACAGCCTGTACGGGCGTCGCGAGCGCGAACTCGACCCAACCGAGTTCCACCCCAAAGGCCGTTTCGGGCAGTGCTCCACCCCCCAACAGGAACTTCTCGACGAGGAAGGCGAGCAGGGGAATCGAGAGCGCCGCGCCGAAGAGGGTGAGCCGAAACTGTTTGCGGATCTCCTCGTCGCGCGCGGCGTCGCGTTGGTCCCGTTCGGACTCCCCGCTACCGTCGTCACGCACGGGCGAGTAGCCCGCCGCCTCGATCGCGTCGTAGAGGTGCTCCCGAGAGGTCTCCACGGGGTTGTACTCGACTGCCGCCTCGTCGGTCGCGTAATTGACTTCCGCGGAGATCACGCCCGGAACGTCTTCGAGTGCCTGTTCGTTCGTTTCAGCGCAGTTCGAACAGGTCATGTCCGTAATCCCGATCGACGCCGACGAGCGCACTGCGCTGTAGCCGGATTCGTCGATCGCTGCGTAGATCTCGGCGAGCGACGTCGCCTCGGGGTCGTACTCGACGGTCCCCTCGTCGGTGGCGAAGTCGACGGTCGCCTCCTCGACGCCATCGAGGGCTTCGAGCGCGCCGCCGACCGTCCCCGAGCAGTTCGCACAGCTCATGCCCTGTACGTCGAGCTGTGATTTTCTGGTATTCATATACGTTCTCTAGTACGACACTCACGTTTAGGTGGATTTCCCTTTATAGAATATGATTGGAGTGGTCGCCTGTCTTTCGAAATCAAAGACCGAACGGCGTGTGAGTGCCCGACCTGTAGCGTCCCAGCCGGAACGGAGCGGCGGCTGCCTTCGCTCATCACGTCCTCGCAGATCACGTCTTCATGCACCGCGTGTCAGCGTCGTGCGTACACGATCACGTGGTAGAGGTACGGGAGCACTTCGTGAGCCGTCGCACCTGCTCCACGACCGCCCGAAAATCGAGATCTGATCGTCCGGAGAGCCGTCTTAATGGCTTATCGAAGCGGTCGACGAGGACGAGAAACAGCGTGGTCCACTTCCGAAAGCGTCCGACGCTGTTGTGGGTGATGTCCCGTACCGCCTCGATTTCGAACCCAGCGTTCTCGATCGCCCTGCGGTGCCGATCGATCGTAGTGAGTGGTGCCATGTCCCACGACTCGGCGAATTCGTTGACGACGCCCCCCTCGGCGTCCGTCACCCGGTTCGCTCCGAGCAGATCGGAGATCGCGAGCATGCCGTCGTTGCGAACCACGCGCGCGAGTTCGTCGAACGTAGCCTGCTTTTCCGGGACGTAGACGAGCGAGTCGATCGCCGTACACGTCCCGAACGTACGCAGTGCAAGGCAGTCGCGTCGCGTCGCCGACGACGAACTCGATCGGCAGGGAGCGGTCCCGCGCGTTCGCCCGGGCCGTCATGACATTATAAGGGACCAGATCGACGCCGAATACAGCCACTTCGAGTGCCTCCGCTAGGCGGATACTCGGTCCCCCTCGCCCGCACCCGACGTCTAACAACGGCCCTCTCTCGACGGAAGGGAAATCGGTCGGCGAGACCAGCACCGATCTCCGTCGCCAAGCGTCGCTGGCTCGAACCGAGGAACTGTGGCCGATAGGGCTTCGAGTACCCGAGGTTCAGGAACTCCTCGGTCTCCAACAGGAGATCGAATCCCTTCCAGACGTCGGCGTGCTCTCCCTGATAGGAGAACTGATCGACGATCCGCTCGCGCAACGGTTTACTCGCCATGAGAACTCGCCCGACTCACAGCCGGCTCACCTCCGAATAGCAGTGGTCCGACTTTTCGCAATACGCGAGGTGGGTGCAGCTCCGGGGGCGTCGGTAGTCGATGTCCTTGTGCCGCCGGAGATACGTAACGTAGCCGTCGTCAACCCGGTCGAGCACGTCGTGGCACACCCATCGCTTCCCGAATCGGTCGGCCGCGAGGTCACGATACGGACAGCAGAAGACGGTCCGTTCCGTATCGTCCACGCGAGGTGTCTCGACGATCTCGACGCTTACCAGTCGATACGCGAACCGAAGTCGACGTACCACTGACTCGGAGGCGTCCGCCCCGAGAAAGAGGACGTGGGCGAACACGTATCCGAACGCGTGAAGGGCTCTTCTGAGCATCGAGGAAGGGTTACATTAGCCAACGGTAAATAATTCGTCTCGATGGCAAAGCGAACAGAGACTACATCGCGCTCACAGCTATTGGCTTCGCAGTCATCCTCTACTCGCGGTACGCCGGGTGAGAGCACCCAGGCTCCGGAACGAAATTCCGTGCTGCTCATCGGACGACCACCGACGATACGTGATCGATTCGTAGCGATCCACCCGATTTCCCGGAGGCGTCGAAAATTCCGCGCTGCTAACGAGGAGATGGGTGCGAGCGTCACTCAGGAGAGACGCTCTCGCCGGGTTTCGTACTCCTCGTCGTCGATCTCGCCGCGCGCGTACTGCTCGCGGAGGGTCTCTAGCGCGTGGTCCGTCGGCTCCGAGCCAGCGGTCGTTCCCCGGGGCCGGAGCAGGTAGACCAAGCCGACGATGAGAGCGATCGGGACGAGCATCCAGATGACCATCCAAAGCCACCCGAGGCTTCCGCCCATCCAGCTCCCAGGACCCATGTGGTGCCACCGGTCGTTCGTCCCTGGATGCGCGCTGACGAGTCCACTCCCGATTGCGATTCCAAGCACACTGAGCAGCAGCCTTACCATGCCCGTTCGTATCGTTCGTCCGTTCGTTGCCATTTTCTTTCCCTCCTACAGGTATACGGAGGAGAGTCGACCGGATATACGAGGAGGCTGGTTCTCACCCGATTCCAGGATCGTGCTGATTCCGGGCTTCGATCTCGACGGAACGACTTCGGACAGCGTTCCGTTTGATGGTACCTACACGATCACATCCTGGAGAGGCGCTTTCCGACACTGATCGCTTGCTCCCGGAGGAACCCGAAATCGATCGGTTCGTCGGACGTGATAACGGGTGTTTCGTGGCAGTACGATCCGTCTTCGAGTTGATCGAGGAGGAATGTAGCGACGTTAGCTCGTGAGATCGGGCCGGCAGTGAGGTCGGCTTCTGTTCCGGAACGGTAACGATTCGACGACGCCCTGGAGTAGTGCTGGCGACATATATACTAACAACACACTGCTTTTACTCGATTGTGGTTATGAAAACGAGGGAATGGCCTCCTTTGTTTTCGATTCGAAATCAGCTCGGTATCGCCGGTTGTGCGAGGATGTGACGTACCGTCCGCTAACCGCCGGGAATCCATCGCCGATCGTATCTCTCGGACGATCACCGACCGGGACGAGAGACCTCGATACGGATCCTCGAAACCCCCTCGGTGAACCGACACGCGGGAGAGAGGCCGATTCGGCGG
The DNA here is from genome assembly GCA_003021235.1 of Halobacteriales archaeon QH_6_64_20. GTDB lineage: Archaea > Halobacteriota > Halobacteria > Halobacteriales > Halococcaceae > PXQR01. The sequence continues at coordinate 10,127 of PXQR01000106.1, forward strand.
GGATCAGCGGCTCTCGTTGCCAGGTTCGAATCCAACGATCGTGCGGCTGTTGAGTTTTCGAATCGAAAGGTGTGCTTCGAGTCAGGATGGCCCTGAGTCCTCCGTGGCGTCCGCTCCACCGTCGGTCGATCCGGTCCGGACCCTCATCGTGTGTATCGGCTTCGCGCTGCTCGTCGGCGGGCCGTCGGTCGCCCGTCTCTATACCGACTGACCGCTTTCGGTTGTTCTCGTGGTCGCCACGACCGTCATACTCCCCGATAATCGCCAATCGCCGCCCGCCGCGAAGCCCGCTCAGACGAGCACGGCCTCGGGCGGGCCACCGGGGAGTCGGTCGCGGTCGTGCGGTTCGTCGAACGCGGGCGGCGGGCCGCGCGCGACGAGGCCCTTCGGGTTCAGGTCGGTGTGGCTCCGGTAGTAATGCTCGGTAATGTGATCTAAATTCACCGTCTCCGCAACGCCCGGGAGCTGATACAGTTCCTTGAGGTAGTTCCAGAGGTTCGGGTAATCCCTGATCCGTCGAACGTTACACTTGAAGTGGGTGTGATAGACGTGATCGAACCGGATCAGCGTCGTGAACAGACAGACGTCGGCTTCGGTGAGTCGGGCACCGCAGAGATAGCGCTGATCGGAGAGCACACCCTCCCAGTGAGTCAGCGCGTCGAACAGCTCAGAGACCGCCTCGTCGTACGCCTCCTGGGTGCCCGCAAAACCCGCACGGTAGACGCCGTTGTTGATCGGCTCGTAGATCGCCTCGATCACGCGATCGACGTCGTCGTGATACCCCTCGGGATACAGCGTCGTGTCGCGGCCGAACTCGGCGAAGGCGGTATCGAGCATGCGGATGATCTCCGCGGACTCGTTGTTGACGATCGTTTGTGCCTCCCGGTCCCACAGTACGGGAACCGTCACGCGGCCGGTGAAGTCGGGATCCGCTTCCGTGTAGACCTCCCGGAGGTACTCCGACCCGAAGACGGAGTCGGGCGTACAGCCTTCTTTCCCGGGGGCGAACTCCCAGCCGTCCGATCGCCGGTGGGGATCGACCACGTCCACGGAGATAACGTCCTCCAAGCCGCGTAGCGCGCGCGTCATCAGCGCTCGGTGGGCCCACGGGCAGGCATACGAGACGTAGAGGTGATATCTGTCCTTTGCCGCCGGATGCTCGGCGTCCCGATCCGCTTCGACTCGGTCACGGAAGCTCGTCTCCTGGGGGTCGAACTCGCCGTCGTCGTCCGTGCTCTCGTAGGCATCGGTGCGCCACTCGCCGTCCACTAACATGTTCACGTATCCGGTACGGGCTCGGCGTTGATAGGTGTGTAGGCGACATCGGTGTCACGTCGTTCGACTCGTCTCGCTACCGCGCAAACCTCGCTTACCTCGTTCCGTTTCCGTGTGGGTCGCTCTCGTACCGATGCGTTCTACTAACCCGCGTTCCTCCGCGGACACAGTGACCACGAACGATTCGACGGACCTCTCGCGGCGGGCGTTCGTCGCCAGTGGACTGACGGGCGCTCTCGGCTCGGCGGCGGTAGCGAGTGCGCCTGCCGCGTCGGCACAGATTCCCGAAAACGCTCCGCGGATCGTGCGCGTCCCGGCGGGCCGAACCTTTCGAGCGACGCTCGACGACGGCGACTCGCTGTCGGACCTCGTGATCGACGTCACCGCGCTGGAGGCGAGTTACTTCATCCGTGCGTCCGGGTCGGACTGGGAGATCCGCAATCTCGCGATCGTCGGCCGCCACCCCCGGTCGGACGCGACGGCCTTCGCCGTCGAGGTCCCCAAGCCGGGGAACGTAGGAGTAATCGATAACGTCTGGCTCGGCGACGGGTCGCGCGAGACCGTCGGGATCTTCGTTCCGCCGACCCACGCCGGCACCCTCCTGATCCGGCGGTGTCACGTCGCGAACTACCCGAACAACGGGATCTACGCCTCCGCGCCGGGCAACGGCCCAAGCAAGGAGGTCCTCGGGGCTGGCGGACGGGTCCGTATTGACCGATCGTACGCGTACAACAACGCCATCGCGGGCTTTCGGATCGGTACGGACGGCTCGTGGGTTCGTGACTCGGTGATCGTCCAGGACCGACGCACGCCGGCCAGCATCGGCGGGGACGCGACGCGCGCGGTCTGGATCTACTACGAGTCGGCGCTGATCGAGAACGTCGACTTCCGCATGGCCGACGGGACGGGCATCGTCGCCGGGAGCGGCTCCGGGGAGAAATCCACCACCGAGGTCGTGCTTCGAGACGTCCACGGCGAAGCCGACGACCTCGTGGACGGCGGGGCGGACGTCCGTGGCACGGTGAAGCCGAACCCCGAGATCAGGGTCCCGGAGGGGTGTCCCGAAACCCCCGCGGACGTCTTCGCGTCGCCGGTCGAGCCACCGGGAGCAGTCGGAAGCGGCCAGCCCGAAATCGAAGTGCCCGACGATCCAGCCTGGCACCCCGCGCTTCTCGGCGGGGTCGGCGAGTTCGCCACGTCTGCCTTCGGCCCCGTTCTCGGCGGTCTGTTCGTGATTCTGGCGCTGCTGTCGCCCGGACTCGCGGTGCTCGCGGTCGTCCTGTACGTACTCTATCGCCGAGGGGAGTGGGAGCCGAGCGGGTGGGGCGGGAGGGATCGCCTGTGAGCGAACCCCTCGTGCCGTGAGAACGCACTCGTCGGCGTTGTACCGCTCCGTGAACGTACGGGGATTCACGCGTGCGACACGCTCCGATAGCGGAACACTCGGTAGCGTGGGACGGCGCTTCGATGGGTTTATTCGGTTCGTGGGCCGTATTCAGACCACTATGGCCGACAAACCCGCCTCGATGTATCGGAACATCTCGAAGCAACCGTACACCCGAAGAGAGTACATTACCGGGATCCCCGGTTCGAAGATCGCACAGTTCAAGATGGGCGACGTCCACGCCGACCCCGATTCCTATCCGGTGCAGATGAGCCTCGTCGTCGAGGAGGACGTTCAGTTGCGCCACGGCGCGCTCGAATCCGCGCGCCTGTCGGCGAACCGCCACCTCATCAAGAGCCTCGGTGAGGGCAACTACAAGATGATCCTCCGGAAGTTCCCCCACCACGTGATCCGGGAGAACAAACAGGCGACCGGCGCGGGTGCCGACCGGGTGTCCGATGGGATGCGCCAGGCCTTCGGCAAGGTGGTGGGAACCGCCGCCCGGGTCCCGCGCGGCGATCGGCTCTTTACTATCTGGTGTGACGTCGAGCAAGCCGACGTCGCGAAGGACGCCCTGCGACGGGCGTACAACAAGCTCTCGCCACCGTGTCGCATCAGGGCCGAGCGCGGCGAACGGCAGTTGACCGGCTGATCGCCGGCTGATCGATCAGACCGGCTTCGATCGCCGATTCGACTCCGTTCTTGACGGACGGGATCGGTCTCCTATAGGTACCCTTTGAGCAGCCGAGTTCGCTCGACCGCTACGAACGGAAGAAGATCATCCAACCCGTTGCCGGACGAGGGAGTTCTCGTTCCGTAGGAGAGACGGGTCGGCCACGTCGTAGGTTCCGAAACCGAAAGTGAGGAGACGTGATCGTGATCGATCGCTGGCTCTTAGTTGAGCAGGTTCGCAACCGCACAGAGCAGGTTTCCGAGCAGGTTTCCAGGACCGGGAACGGCGTCGATGTTGAGCTCGACTTCCGAGAGATTGACCACCAGACCGAGCGCGTCGAGGTCGAGCGG
>PXQR01000107.1:0-13160 GCA_003021235.1 Halobacteriales archaeon QH_6_64_20
GACGCTCACCGGCGAGATTCGCCATCTCGAAGTGAAAATCGAAGAGTGCGCTGGGTCTCTGAAGGAGACCCAGCTGCTGATGACGATTCCGGGTGTGAGTTACTACTCGGCGCTGACGATTTACGCAGAGTTGGGCGATATCAATCGATTTGGCGGCGACAAAGAAGTGGTGAGCCATGTGGGGCTGAACCCGGTGATCCGCGAGTCAGGAGACTCACGGTTCGAAGGTGGCATCTCGAAACGTGGATCAGGTCGTGTCCGCTGGATGCTCGTCCAGTGTGCGCAGGTAGCCGTTCATACCTGTGGCGACAAGTACCTGAGCCGGTTCTACGATCGGATAGCCAACCGGAAGAACTCACAGAAAGCAATTGTGGCAACGGCGCGGAAGTTGTTGGTGTCGATGTACCACATGCTCAACCGAGAGGAGGTGTACGATCCGCCGGCGTGAGTACGTGAGCGACGCCTGACCGGCGTCGCTCACTAACGGGCATACTGCCGGTCGGTGAGCGGCTGGTAACTCTACTGAGGGGCTCACAGTACCGACCGCATGAGGATATACAGCACCGCATTCTGGCGGCTTTCCACGTCAGGCGTATCAGCAACCGACCATCCCAAAAGCTATACTGACAGCGGTGGTTCGCTCGGCCAGCAGGATTTCCATAGGTGAAGTACTAAGACCACCGAAGACAGCGGAGGTCGGAGCCACTGATGGCGATAGGCGACAGTGTCGATACGGTGGCGGCGGTAACCGTGGTCGTATTGGCAACCTCGATCTGTGGGTCAGTCGTCGCTCTTCAGGCCCGCTTCGAGCGTCCCGGTGGTCATCAGTTCGTTCAGCTGTTCGAGTTCCGTCTCGTGCGGTTCGAGGACATCGACGAGCGCCCCTCGATAGAGGACACCGATCCTGTCGGCGAGATCCAGGACCGACTCGATGTCGTGGCTCACGATGACGATCGTTATTCCATCCTCGGACAACCGTCGGATGGTGTCCTGCACGAGCCGCGTCGCGTCCACCGATAGGGCGCTCGTCGGTTCGTCGAGGATGATGACCTCGGGGTCGAACGCGAGGGCCCGACCGATCGCGACTAGTTGGCGCTGTCCCCCCGAGAGGAATTCCACCTCGGTTTTGATGTCGACATCGCGTCCGAGCGTGTTCATCATGATGTTCTCGGAGCGCTCTGCCGTCTCGTCCCAGTCGATGAACTCGATCGGTCCGATGCCGATCGTCGGGAACTGCCCCATGAAGATGTTCGTCGCAACGTCCAGGTCGTTCATCAACGCGAGGTCCTGGTAGACCGTTTCGATACCGTACGAGCGCGCTTCGGATGGGTTCGAGAAGGTGACCGCTTCGCCGTCGATATGCAGCTGTCCTTGAGTGGGTGCGTGGACACCGCTGAGAACGTTCATCAACGTCGACTTGCCGGCACCGTTGTCCCCGACCAGTGCGAAGATCTCCCGAGGCCGGATGGCGAGGTTAACGTCGTCAACGGCAATGATCCGTCCGAACTGCTTGGTGACGTTCTCGACGCGCATCTTCGGTGTCGCCGATGGATCGGGGGCGTCGCGTCCGGATGCGGAGTCCTCGTCCGCCGTGGCGTCTTTTTCGACGCTCATACCGCACCACTCGCGAGGATGCGAGAGCGAAGCTTGGTCTGCGTGCTGTACAGTAGTATCGCACCGAGCAACACGAAGCCGTTGATCATCTGTATCTGGGTGGCCCCGATGGCGGAGCTGTTGTTCAGTGCCGATTGGACGAGCTGGATCAGGACCACCCCTCCAAGGGCACCGGTGATTCGACCCCGACCGCCGAACAGGCTGATGCCGCCGATGACCGCTCCGGCAAAGGCTTGGAACACCAATCCTTCGCCGATGAGCGGCGGCACGACGCCGACGAAGCCAGTGAGCATCAGCCCGGCGACGGCAGCGAGGATACCGCTAATAGTGTACACAGCGATGACGAGACGGTCAGTGTCGATGCCGACCTCCCGCGCGGACGTCTCGTCGCTCCCGACGGCGTATACCGCCTGCCCGAACGCCGTGTACCGCATGAAGAAGCCGAACAGGACGAACGCAACCACGAGGACCGCAATCGCGATGTTGGGCGTGCCACCGATCATCAGGTAGAGCGTCGGAAGCCCGGTTACGGGCTGGGTCTGCATCGCCGTCTTTGCTCCCTGGAAAACGATGAGGAACGCCAGCGTCTGCAAAAAGGGGTTCAACCCGAACTTTGCGATCATGACGCCATTAGTGAGACCAATGGCCGCACCTACCGAGAGGATGATGACGAAACCCAGCACGGGACTGGAGACGACGCTCCAGCAACTCGGGCACGTCCCCAACAACATCCCCGTGAACATCGCCGAAAAGCCAGCGATCGAGCCGATCGAGAGGTCGAAGTTCCCCGACAGCAGACAGAGGCTCTCGGCGAGCACGAGCAAACCCAACGGAACGGCCGCCCAGAGCAGCAACTGAACCGCCGCGAGGTTCCCCAGTGTCTGGGGAACAAACACGAGTACTCCGAGCACGACGACGGCCAAGATCGGCCAGATCATGTTGTCCAACAGCGTCAATGCGAGGTCATCAGTGTCCCCGAACCGACCGAGCAGTCCGCTTCGAGTGCTCATACTACGTGAGGACCCTCCGAGAGTACATCATGACTGTCGGGTCAGCCCCAGACGTTCCCCCAGAGGAACGGTTGGTCGTGGTTGTCCTGATTGATGACGATACTGTTCGTCCGAAACCACGGATGAGCGTTCTGCTCGCGAATCTCGCCGGGCTCCCAGATGGGCTCGGACCACATCTCGACGTCTTTGTGCTGATTGGCCGGGATGGAAAATTGATCGGAGCCGACGGTCGATCCCACTTCGGGAATGGCGTCCATCGAGTTGCCCGCCTCGACGTACTGACGCATGTAGTGCATTGCGATGGGGTTGTAGAAGTAGTTGGGCTGGTCGACCGCGGCGTCGATCATACCCTCGCCGACGAGCGGGTTGACCTCCGGGCTGCCGTCCATCTGGGTGAGCACGACGTGGCCTTCCTGACCCTTGGGGACGAGCGCGTTCAGGTTGCGAAGCGCCTGCACCACACCTAAGCCCATCGAGAGGTTCCCCGAGTAGATGCCGTCGACCATCCCGTTGGCGTTCAGCCACTCCTGGGTCGTCGACTGGGCAATATCGCGGGCGTACTCGCCGTTGAGCGTCTGACGGACGTTTACTTTCCCTTCGTTTCGCATCACGTTCATGAAGCCCTGACTGCGCTGGTTCGCCGATTGGTTGCCCTGGATACCGCGAACGTTCAGTACGTTCCAGGTGTCCTTCTCGGGGTACTGCGCTTCGAGGGCTTTTAGCATCTCCTCTGCGCTCTTCTGACCGCCTTCCGTGTTACTGAACCCGACGTACAGCGGGATGTTCTCGCTCGACGTGTCGGCGTTCGTCGCGAACACCGGTGTGCCCCGTTCCATCGCCTGGTCGATCGCGCCCTCCGCGGCCCCGGTCGACCAGACCCCGGCGAGGATCGCGTCCTTGTCGCCGTTCGCGAACTCCCGGATGTCCTGGACCTGCTTCTGGGCGCTCTGTTGATTGGGCCGAACCTCCAGATCGATGCCCTGGTCCTGTGCGTAGAACTCCGCGGCCTCGATGTAGGCCGTGATCCACGCACCGCCCCTGACGTAGGCGGTCATCCCGACGCTTTCGAGCGTGTTCGAACCGCCACCACCGCCGCCGGTGAGCGAGCCCGTACAGCCCGCGAGTGACGTCGCAAAGGCCGATGCCCCCGCCGCCTTGAGCAACGATCTCCTGTCGATGTCTGCCATACACTCGCTCTCATACGATCCTATCGTATAAGGTTCTCGAAGGATGGACCGAACGGCCGTCGATCCCATGGGCGGACGGATCGAGGCACACGTTCGGCGCGAATGATGTTCGGTTGATAGGACGAGCGTCGCTCAGTACCGCTTTACTCCTTTCACTGCGAAGTCACGCGCCGACTTCGGCGTCCGACGGGCCGATCGGGACACGTGGTTTGATGTGCGAGGCGACCGGTCGGTGAGCATGCGTCTGTACGCGGACACGGCCGACCACGAACTGATCCGCGAGTACACTCGCTACGGCGTTCTCGACGGGGTGACGACCAATCCCTCGATCGTCGCGGCGACCGACGGGACCTATCGCGAGACGATTACGTCGATCGCCGAACTGATCGATGGCCCCGTGTTCGCACAGGTCCTCGCCGAGGACGCTGCGGGGATGATCGAGCAGGCCCGGGCCTACGACGAGTGGGCTGAGGACGTGATCGTGAAACTCCCGGCGACGCGAGCGGGCTACGAGACGCTCGATCGGGTTCGGACCGAGGGAATCCGCGCAGGGATCACGGTGGTCTTCTCGCTCTCCCAGGCGGTCTTGGCCGCGAAGAACGACGCCACGTTCGTCGCGCCCTACGTCGCCCGGCTGACCGACGCCGGCGAGGACGGCGTCGATGTCGCCGCCGCGATCGGGGAGGCGTTCGACGCGTACGGCTACGACACCGAGGTCCTCGCCGCGAGCGTCCGGAACGAGTTCCAGGTACGCCGACTGTATCGGGCGGGGATCGACGCGATCACGCTCGCGCCGGCCGTCTTCGAGGCACAGTTCGACCACCGCGGGACCGAGGAGGGCCTAGCCGGGTTCCGCGAGGCCTGGGGCGAGAGGGGCGATCCGCTGGCAACCAGGGCCGAGACCGAGGTCGAATCCGAGGCCGAGACGGGTACGGAGGTAAACGCCGGAGCTGAGACCGGAACCGGAACCGAAGCCGGAATCCGGGAGTGAAGCACGATGGCTGAGGGATCCGACCACCGGGTTCTCGTCGCCGGCGATACGCTCGTCGACGTCATGGCCGACGATGGGGACTCGGACGGCTCAGACAGCCCGAATGGCTCGAACGACTCCGAGGGCTCCGAGGCCCCCGACGGCTTCACAGGTATCGACGGTGACGGCAGGACCGACGGCGGATCGACCCTGACTCCGAGCATGGGACTCGACGGGCGGTTCGGCGGATCGGGCGCGAACGTCGCCGTGGCGCTCGCACGGATCGGCGTTGCGCCGCTGTTCTGGACGCGCCTCGCCGAGGACGCCTTCGGCGACTTCCTCGGGGGTGTGCTCGCCGACAGCGATATTCCCGGGGACTTTCTCGTCCGTGATCCCGTAGCGAAAACCACGCTCGCGATCGTGACCCACGACGCCGGGGGCGAGCCGACCTTCGAGTTCTACCGCGAGGGAACCGCCGACACCCGGATGCAACCGGGCACGATCCCCGACGACGTCCTCGAAGACGTCTCGTGGGTGCATCTGACCGGCGTCACGCTCAGCGTCGAACCGAGCCGCACGGCGACGCTCGACCTCGCCGAACGGGCGAACGATCGGGGCTGTACGGTGTCACTCGACCCGAACGCACGGCCGAAGATGTGGGCTTCGGACGAAGAGTTCGGCGCGGTCGTACGCGGCGCGCTCGGTCACGTCGACGTCCTCAAAGCGACCCCCGGCGACCTCGCCGTAGCGGGGTTCGACGACGCCGAGCCCGAAGCGCTCGCCCAAGCGGTCTGCGAGCACGGTCCCGACACCGCCCTCCTGACGCTCGGCGACGACGGCGCACTCGTGTACGGCACCGAGCGGAGCCCGCTGGCGGGCGTGACCCGACACCCCGGCTACGAGGCCGACGCCGTCGATACGACCGGTGCGGGCGACGGCTTCCTCGCGGGCGCGATCGCGGCGATCGTTCACGGTGTCGCGGATCCCAAGCGCGTTCTCGCGCTGGCGAACGCCGTGGGTGCGGTCACGACGACCCGGCGCGGGTCGGTCACGGCGCTGACCGGCGTCGGACCGGTCCGCGAACTCTGTGGCGACGTGCCGTGGGCCTGAAGTCGTCCCGTCGGTCAGTCCCGCTTTCCACCCGCGTTCCCGCGGCGTCGATCCGATGGGTTTGATCCGGTGTGGATTTATGATGCCCCTCCGAAAGGGGGAAGATATGAGCCCGGCAATCGAGCGGATCAAGAGCGTCGAGTTCTCCTACCCGTTAGAGGACGTCGGCGTCGACGAGGCGGGATTCAACCTGGTCTACAACCCGGGATCGGTCACCGACCGTACCCTCTTCGCGCTCCGGATCGAGACCGACACGGGTATTGCCGGCGAGTACGTCGGCGGTAACTCGCCCGCTTTCGCCCAGATCAACACCTTCGCGGACTACCTGATCGGGAAGAACGCCCTGGACCGCGAGCGCCACTGGTCGGAGATCAAACGCGCCCTGCGCAAGTACGACCGGATGGGGATCGGGCCCGTCGACATCGCGCTGTGGGACCTCGCGGGCAAGCATTACGACGCGCCGATCCACGAGCTTCTGGGCACGTACCGCGAGCGCCTGCCCGCCTATGCCTCGACCTATCACGCAGATAACAACGGCGGCCTCGACTCCTCGGAGGCGTACGCGGACTTCGCCGAAGAGTGTGCGGAGATGGGCTACCCGGGATTCAAGATCCACGGCTGGGGTGGGGGCGATCGCGCCAGGAACGTCGACCGGGAGGTAGAAACGATCCACGCGGTCGGCGAGCGAGTTGGCGAGGAGATGGATCTGATGTGTGACCCGGCCTGTGAACTCGAAACGTTCGCCGACGCGCTCACGGTCGGCAAGGCCTGTGACGAACAGGGATTTTTCTGGTACGAGGACCCTTACCGCGACGGCGGGATCAGCCAGCACGCCTACGGTCGCCTCGCCGAACGCCTCGACACGCCGTTGCTCCAGACCGAACACGTCCGCGGCCTCGAACCCTACACCGACTTCCTCCTCTCGGGCGCGACGGACTTCGGGCGCGCCGATCCCGAATACGACGGGGGGATCACCGGCGCGATGAAACGCGCCCGCGTCGCCGAAGGGCTCGGCATCGACGTCGAGTTCCACGCTCCCGGCCCGGCCCAGCGTCACTGTATCGCCGCGACGCGAAACGCTAATTACTATGAAATGGCGTTGGTCCACCCCGACTGTGAGAACACCCCGCCGCCGGTCTACGAGGGCGGCTATACCGACGGTCTCAGGGACGCGATCGACGACGACGGGACCGTTTCGGTGCCCGACGGTCCCGGCCTCGGGGTCTCGTACGACTGGGAGTACATCGAGGACCACGCGACCGGTAGCGTCCACACCTACGAGTGATCGTGGGTGGCGCGATTGGCCCGGATTACTACCTATCCGATCAAGTCGCTCGATCCGGTCGAGCGCGATCGAGCACGTCTCGTCACGGATGGCGCGCTCGACGGCGACCGCGAGTACGCCGTCGTCAACGAAAACGATCGGTACGTCAACGGCAAGCGGACGGCCGACGTCCACCGAGTACGAGCGTCGTTCGACGACGACCTGTCTACGGTGGCGCTCGGGACCGACGGAACCCACGGAGCCCGAGAAAGAACCGACTCGGAGACGAAGCGCTTCGACTTCGAGAGCGATCGAACGGCGATCGACGAATGGCTCAGCGAACACTTCGAGATGCCGGCTCACCTCAAGCGCGACGCGACGGGTGGTTTTCCTGACGATACGACGCTTTCAGGGCCGACGCTCGTGAGTGCGGAAACACCTCGGGAAGTCGCGTCGTGGTTTCCCGACATCGACGTGGAGGAATGCGCCGCCGGTTACGGGCCAACCTCGAAGTAGACGGCGTTTCGCCCTTCTGGGAGGATCGCCTCGTCGCCGACTACGATCACTGCGTCGCGTTCCGTGTCGGCGACGTGACGTTTCGTGGGGTGAACCCCTGTCAGCGCTGTGTCGTCCCGATGCGCGATCCCTATACCGGCGAGACGAACGACGGCTTTCAGCGGACCTTCGTCGAAAAGCGCGAGGGGACTCTTCCGGAATGGGCCAACCGATCCCGGTTCGACCAGTTCTTCCGGCTGATGGTGAACACACAGATCCCCGAGTCGGAGTGGGAGAGCGAGATCGCGGTCGGCGACGGGGTGACGATCCTCGGGGAACGAGCGTTCGAGACGGCCGAGTGACCCTCCTATTCGTTTAACGCGTTTCGAGGAGCGTCCGTGGTCGATCGGCCAGCGTGGGCGGCAGCGTCCGACTCGATTGCCCGCCGAACAACCACCGCGGGCGGGACTGAAGGGGTCGACCGCGTGGCGGCTTCGCCGTGGTTCGAAAGACGCGGGTAGTGACCGTCACGACCTTTGAAACGGTGTTCGAGAGCACCCAGCAGACGGCTCGTTCCGTCAATTCAGGGGAGCCATTCCGACCAGACTGCACTTTAACTGTGGGGACGAAGCATCAATCCGACGTTGCAGAGGTTGCGACTAGTACTATCCGCGTCTTTCGAACCACTTCGCTCTCGTGAACCACGAGTGAGGGAGCGGCCTTTTTACTCCACAGTCGTTCCCGTTCGTTCCCTCCGGTCACTCACCTCCCACTCCCTGCTCTCGCTCGTTTCACTCGCGAGAACAGGTTTTTGCGGCGAGCGGTGGGCGAGCGACTAGAAGGAGCGAGCGCATCCCGAGCCGCAAAAAAGTGGGTTTCCTAGACGGCTTCCGTGCCGACGTTCCCAGTCCGGATCTGACGGGCGTCTTCGACCGGCATGACGAACACCTTGCCGTCGCCCGGATCGCCGGTACTCGCGCTCTCCGCGATCGCGTTTACCACGTCTTCGGCGGGAATGTCGGCGACAACGGTCTCGACTTTCACTTTTTGATGGAGGTCGACTGAGTACTCCTCGCCGCGCCACTGGCCCGTCTTCACGGGTTGGCTACCTCGGCCGCTGACGTTCGAGACCGTGAGCGACGGTGCGCCGACCTCGGACAAGCCTTGTTTCACTGCCGAGAGCTTATCCGGCCGAATAACCGCCATTACCATCTTCAACCCGCCTTGATTGGGTCGGCCACCGTCGGTCCGTACGTCGTCGATGTCGTAGACTGCGCCGCCGTCGGCGACCGGACTACGGCTTCCCTCGCCGAGGCCGAACTCGGGGTAGGTATCGACCCCGTGCTCGGCGATATCGAGGCCCTCGCGCTCGTGTTCGCGCGAGACGCGGGCCTGACCGATCGCCTTGAACGCGCCGAAGACCGCCGCCGTGGCGAGAATCGTCCACGCGCCGATGATCGAGACGCCCAGTACCTGGGCGATCAGCTGGGTGAACGAAAAGCCCTCAACGGCGACGAACGGGAACAAGATTGCGCCCATCGCGCCCGCCGAGCCGTGGACCGGGTAGACCGCACAGACGTCGTCGATATTGAGCTTCTTCTCGACGAACTCGAAGACGATCGGGAGCTGGCCGCCGGCGAGCAAGCCGACCACCAACGCCCCCCACCAGGTCGTCGCGTCGGTAATACTAGTGATGCCCACTAAGCCAGCGAGCATCCCGTTAGCGACGTAGAGGGTATCTACCTTGTCGGTTCGGAGCAACGAGACGCCGGCGGCACCGATCGCGCCCGCGCCCATCGCGAGCGTCGTCGTCATCGCGACTCTGCCCACCGTCCCCGCGAAGGCACCCAACTGGAGCCCGCCGATCGAGTGACCGGGAATGACGTTCACGCCGCCGTCGTCGGTAAAGCGATCCATCCGGGGGCCGATCACCCACGCGGCGGTCAGGCCCGCGATGCCACCCATGCCGTGGACGATCATGCCGCCGGTGAAGTCGTGGAAACCGACTCCCAGAAGCGTCGAGAGAAAGCCCCCGGCCCAGGTGATCCCCGTGACGACGGGGTAGATGACCGCCGCTAAGAGCATGGTGTAGCCGACGTACGCCCGGAGCTTACACCGGCCCGCGACCGCACCCGAGACGATCGTCGCCGCGGTCATCGCAAAGACCGCGCCGAACAGCCAGCCGACCCAGGCGGTCTCCTCGGCAGGGGCGATGACGTCCGCAAAGGCCCCACCGATCGAGACGCCCCCACCGCCGGTGAGCCCGCCGACGATCGTCGAGACCGCCGCACCCACGAGGAAGAAGAAGATCACCCCGACGCTCCAGGTCAGCATGTTCTTCGTGAGCTGGTTCGCGACGTTCTTCGAGCGCACCTGGCCCGCCTCCAGCATGGCGAACCCGGCGTGCATGAAGAAGATCAGGAAGGTCACGGTCAACACCCAGACGCTGTTGACTCCCTCCGCCAATGTGCCAGCGTCGATCTGTAGCAACAGGTCGGTCATCGTTCGATCACGTCCTCGGACCTTTCACCGTCATCGATTCCATGTGTGTCCATTCTTTCAGCATGGCGTGCCACGCTTGCACCTCGTTTCACGGTGCGACTGCAAGAAGTGCCAATATATAAATCTTGGAGTTAGCGTCGTTCGATCTACCCCTCACTTGGTAGACGATCGTCCGATTTGGGGCATAATATTACGGATATAAGGTCGTTCTTCGTGTAGAAAGCGAGTGATTTTCCCATCTCGATCCGACCGATCGTCCATCACCGCTCCCGGACGACGAGGCGGTTTCGCGATCGATAGCTGGCGCGCGCTCGCGCGTGGTACCAGCGGGTATGCAGGAAAAGCAGTGGGGGCGCGAGGAGCACGGTCGGCGGCATCGGTGTCGCGGCGGGGAACACGACGACCGTGACGACCGGACGCTACGGGGGTCGGCGCAACTCAGAGTTCGTCGGCGACGTCCTCGGCGAAGTACGTGACGATTAGATCCGCGCCGGCGCGCTTGATCGAGAGCAACGACTCCATCGCGACTTCTTCGAGCGAGAGCCAGCCACGATCGGCGGCGGCGTGTAACATGGCGTACTCGCCGCTGACGTTGTACGCGGCGACCGGCTGATCGAACTCCCGGCGGACGTCGCTCACGATATCGAGGTAGGGCAGGGCTGGTTTGACCATGAGGACGTCCGCGCCCTGCTCTACGTCGAGCGTTACTTCGCGGCGTGCTTCGCGGGCGTTCGCCGGGTCTATCTGGTAGTGTCTGCGATCCCCGAACGCGGGCGCGCCGTCCGCGGCGTCACGGAACGGCCCGTAGAAGCCGCTCTCGTACTTCGCGGCGTAACTCATGAGCGCCGTGTGCTCGTAGCCCGCCTCGTCGAGTCCGTCCCTGATCACCCCGACCATCCCGTCGGTCATACTGCTGGGAGCGACCATGTCCGCGCCCGCGGCGGCGTGTGAGACCGCGATTTCAGAGAGAAGGGGCAGGGTCTCGTCGTTGTCGACGGTAAGTGCCGGTTCGTTCCTCGCGGGCGCTCGCCCGGGTTCGGTCTCTTCCTCGATTTCCATCAGGCCGCCGTCGGTTTCGGCGCGGTCGCGGGCCTCGTCGGTCAGCACCCCGCAGTGGCCGTGGTCGGTGTACTCACACAGACAGACGTCGGTCATCACGTAAGCGTCGGTCTCGCGCTTGATCCGGCGGGTCGCCTCCTGGATGACGCCGTTCTCGGCCCACGCACGGGTGCCCCGGGGGTCCTTCGATTCGGGAATGCCGAACAGGAGGACGCTTTCGACGCCCGTGTCCCGGATCTCCGAGACGCGGTCGGCGGCTTCGTTCACCGGGACGCGCTCGTGGCTGGGCATCGACTCGATCGGTATCCGTTCGTCGGTCGTCGCGTCGACGAACACCGGCGCGACGAGATCGGCCGCATCGAGGCTCGTCTCGCGCACCAACGGTCGGATTCCGTCGGTTCGGAGCCGACGCGGGCGCCGGGAATGGTTCATACCTATATTACGAATCGACCACTCAAAGCCGTGTTGGGAGCGGGATCGATCGACGGTGGATGACTCGGTGGCGCACCGATGTCGCATCGATGCCGTTGTTCGTCGAACGGTGTGAACCTACTGATACGACGGCTCGACGACATAGCATCGCCACCGTTCCCGCTCGGCGTCTCTCGATAGCGTCACGCTTCCTATCGGAGATCGATCCACACGTTCTCGGGGAACGTCGTCGAGACGTCGGCCGGCGAGAGGATCGCGCGCTCGCCGTCCGGTAGGAAGTCCGGCTGGCGTCGGAGGACTTCCTGCCAGGACTCGACGACCGCCGCACCCCGTGGAGCGTCAGGCTCGGTAGCGATCGAGTTCAGTTCCGTCGCGTCGTATGCGCCGAGGACACAGCATAAGTCGGCGACGAGTGCCTTCGGCCACCGGAAGCGCCGGTGGTCGTATCGAAAGAGCGTTCGCAGGCTGAATCCCACTCGAAGCAGGTCCCGGGCGGTCAGACGCCACTTCCGGGCGCGTGCCCGAGCGGACGCCGTATCGGTCGTCGGGAGTTCGCGGCTCAACGACACCGGCAGGACTCTGAGGGTAGCGCCCGAGCGACACAGCCGCTCGACGAACACCCGTTCCTCGACGCGTCCCAGCGGCGGCCACCCGCCCGCCTCGTGGATCGGCCCCGGACGCGAGGCGTAGAGCGAATCGAGCGTACAGAGTACGAGGTCGTCGTGTTCGCCTCGTTCCTCTAATTCGGCGAATACCTCCAAGAGATCGCGTACCGCAGGGGTATACGCCCGATCGGTATCCACGTGCTGGACGCATATCTCGCCACGGGCGCGCTCGAAGGCGATCTGTCGCCCTTCGCCGAGATTCGAGGGCGAAACGACGACTCGGAGCCGGTCGTCGCATGCTTCGAGACCACGGAGGATTTCGACGCTCCCGTCCGTGCTCCCGCCGTCGACGACGATCAGCTCGCTTTCGGCCGGCAACACGTCGAGTAAGCTTTCGAGACTGCGTTCGAGGACGTCGGCCTTCTCGTAGTTCGTGGTCAAGAAACTGTAGCGAACTCCCGATTCCGCCTTCGCTCCTAAATGCGACGCCGGATCACTCATGGCTCGTGACTCACTCGCGATAGCCGAGTTGCCGGAGTCGGTCCTCGACCGTTCCGTTGGTATCGGCCCGGTCGGAACCCGCGCTCGTGTCCCTGTCGGTGTCTCCATTCCCCTTCGTGCCCGCCGATCGCAGTACCGGTTCAACTGACCCCGGATCGTAGGTCCGTTCGTCACGACAGGCACGGACGTCCCAAGGGACAGTCCGAAGCGCCGGGACCGGGAGGTACTGACGATGCCCCCAGGCACCCCACTCGCCGAGGGCGTTCGCGTGATCGGCGCTGATCGCGACGATGCCCTCGGCGTTCCCCAAGACCTGCTGGACGTGCTCGTAGATATAGCGGTGGTTCTGCCGGTAGGCTTCGATCACCGCTTGAGCACTGAGATCGCCGAGTGCCACGCGCGGCCAGACGT
>PXQR01000107.1:13254-24712 GCA_003021235.1 Halobacteriales archaeon QH_6_64_20
CGGGAGCGAAGTTCTTCGCCATCCATTCGCTCGACGCGCTTGCACACGAGAGGGCCGCCCGGCCGCGGCCGGCGACCTCGAAGTACATGTCCGCTCGGGCGGCGTCGAGGATCAATAGCATGTCCCAGTCGCGATCGTAGATCCGATACCCCAAACCGGGGTCGAGACGGCGATAGATCCGAACGAGCGCGCTGGTCGCGAAATCCTTCGCGATCGGTCCGAGCGCGTCGGTACCGCGGGTCGCGAGGCGCGTTCGTGATTTCTCGATGAAGTCCGCGAGCGACATGTGTTGTCGGGCGTCTCGTCGCCGATCGTCTATACCGTTCCGGTCTGCCTGGGAATCGAACCCGAACCCACGTCGAGTCGACTCGAATCACGGGCGCGATGGGATCGCTCGCGCCGAACACGGTGAGCCGACCACCGGCGGTCGACACGACTCGCTCACTCGTGGTAGCCGAGCCGACGCAGGCGCTCGGTAACGGCCTCGTCGACTCCGTTACCGTCCGCTCCATCATTGGAATCCCTGACATCCTCACTGTTTCGTCCCGCCGGTTCGACCGAACCCGGATCGTAGGTCCCCTCGTCGGCACAGGTGTAGACGTCCCAGGGGACGGTCCTGACGGCGGGTACGGGTAGGTACGGCCGGTGGCCCCAGACGCCCCACTCGCCGAGGGCGTTCGCGTGATCGGCACTGATCGCGACGATCCCCTCGACGTTTTCGAGGACTCGCCCGACGTGCTCGTAGATGTAGCGATGGTTCTGCCGGTAGGCCTCGATCAGTTCCCGACGGTCGAGATCACCGGTCGCCGCCCGCGACCAGACGTTCTCGGTGTTCACGCCGTAGCCGAAGTCTTCCTTGTGCATCCGGCCGAGCGGGGTCTCCGATCCGATGAACGGGAAATGCGGTTGCATGTAGTGGACGAGTACGCGCTCGTATTCACCCGAGCGCGCGGCGGCGATCGCGTGGTCGGAAACGGGTTCGGGTGAGACGGTGCCCTGATTCTCGTCCCACTCGGTTCGCCAGAGTTCGTCGAGCAAACCGAACTCGGTCGGGTCGAGGTCCGCGGAGAAGGGGTTGGCGGTGACATAGGCCGTTCGCGCCATCTCCTCGTGATACTCGGGAGCGAGGTTCTTCCCGATCCATTCGTTTGAGGCACTCGCACACGAGAGGTCCGCACGACCGCGGCCGGCGACCTCGAAGTACATGTCCGCTCGGGCGGCGTCGAGGACGAGAAGGACGTCCCAGTCGCGATCGTAGATCCGATACCCTAAATCGGGATCGAGCCGTCGGTAGATGCGGGTAAGCGCACTGGTCGCGAGATCCTTCGCGACGGGCCCGAGCGCGTCGGTGCCGTGGGCGGCGAACCGGTGTCGTGATTTCTCGACGAAGTCCGCGAGCGTCATTGGCTCTTCTCTTACCGTTCGTGAAACGCCACTTAGTTCCGTTCCATTGGTTTCCCGTAGTCCCGTCGATCACCGCCGGTCGCGCCCGGCAGGCCCATCAGTTACACTACCAGGGGTCCTACCGGCGCACGTGACCCGCGACGAGACGGCTCCGACCGCCACCGATCGTGTCGAGGACTTGCTGGCCGATCTGACCATCGGGGAGAAACTCGATCTGATACACGGCGCGCCCGACCCGGAGGGAGTAGCGACCGGCTACGTCCCATCGATCGATCGCCCGGGAGTTCCGTCGCTTCGCCTCGTGGACGGCCCGCTCGGCGTCCGGCCCGAGTCGGGGTCGGCCACCGCGTTTCCAGCCTCGATTTCGCTCGCGGCGTCGTGGAACCCCTCGCTCGCCGGCCAGGTCGGTACGGCGATCGCCCGCGAGGCCCGGGCTTACGACCAGGACGTTCTGCTCGCCCCCGGCGTGAACATCGCCCGCGTCCCGCACGGCGGGCGGAACTTCGAGTACTACGGCGAGGACCCGCAGCTCGCCTCGCGACTGGCCGCCGAGTACGTCGAGGGTGTCCAGTCCGCGGGCGTGATGGCGACGGTCAAACACTTCGTCGCGAACAACCAGGAGACCGATCGCTACGACGTAAGCGCGACCGTTTCCGAGCGCGCACTACGTGAGATCTATCTGCCGGCCTTCCGCGCGGCGGTCGAGAGCGACGTCGCCGCGGTGATGACGGCCTACAATCGCGTCAACGGTATCCATATGAGCGACCACCACCGCCTGCTGACCGAGGTGCTCAAGGGCGAATGGGGGTTTCAGGGCTTCGTGATGTCCGATTGGTGGGGTACCGAAAGCACCGTCGAGGCCGCGCGCGCGGGACTCGACCTGGAGATGCCCGGTGTCCCCTTCGAGGAGACGGCGGCCGCCGAAGCCGTCCCCGAGGGTATCGATCCGGCGACGATCCCCTTTCCCGACACGCTCCCAGCCATGCACGAGGGCGGGCTGTTCGGCGACCCGTTAAGCGAGGCGCTCGACGCCGGCGATGTGGACGAGGCGACGATCGACGAGAAGGTGCGGCGGCTCTGCCGGACGATGGACCGGTTCGGTCTCCTCGATCGACAGGGCGACAGCCGGACTGGCCGGACCGAACGCTCCAATCGATCCGACCGCTCGGAACGTTCCCCGGGAGACGGGTCGGACGGCGAACTCGACACGTCCGCCCACCGCGATCTCGCCCATCGGGCCGCCCGTGAGGGTGCCGTCCTCCTGAAGAACGACGACGGGACGCTCCCGCTCGGCGAGGAGGAGACGATCGCGCTCTGCGGGCCGAACGCCGACCGCGCCAAACTCGGCGGCGGCGGGAGCTCGGAAGTCACGCCGTTCGCACAAGTCAGTCCCGCAGAAGGGCTCCGCGAGCGCGCGGGCGATCTCACCTTCGAGCGCGGCATGGTCCCGATCACCGGTTCGTCGCTGTTCGACGCGTTCGCCCCGGACGAGGGCGACGACGAGCGTAACGGACGGGGCGAATCGTCGAGCGACGGTCCTGAGTCAGGTTCCGATCACGAAACGGCGCTCGAAAACGCGATCACGGCCGCCGAAGCGGCCGACTGCGCCGTTGTCGTCGTTCAGGACGACACGACCGAAAGCGAGGACCGCTCGGAGCTCCGGTTGTCGGGCGCACAGGACGACCTCGTCTCCCGGGTGGCCGGCGCGGCCGAGCGGACGATCGTCGTCTGCCGGACGAACGGCCCGATCGAGATGTCGTGGCTCGACGACGTCGACGCCCTGCTCCAGACCTGGTATCCCGGCCAGGCCGACGGCGAGGCGCTCGCCGCAATGCTCTACGGTGACACCGATCCCGGGGGTCGGCTCCCGATCACGTTCGGCCGCGTGGCGGCTGACTACCCGACCGCGAGCGAGGAGGCGTTCCCCGGGGTGGACGGGGAAGCACGGTACGACGAGGGGGTCTTCGTCGGCTACCGGTACTTCGATTACGAGGGTACGGAGCCGCTCTTTCCGTTCGGTCACGGGCTCTCGTACACCGACTTCGAGCACGGCGATCCGGTCGTCGAACCCACGGGCCATGGCGACACCGAGGTCGAGGTAACCGTTCCCGTCCGCAACGTCGGCGACCGGCCGGGAAGCGAGGTGGTGCAAGTCTACGTCGGCGAGGACGATCCCGCTCTTTCGCGGCCGGAACGGGAACTGAAAGGATTCGCGAAGGTCCACCTCGAACCGGGCGAGCGGCAGGAGGCGTCAGTGACCCTCGACCGCGAGGCGTTCTCGTATTACGATCCGAACGACGGCTGGACGGTTTCGCCGGGAACCTTCACGATCGCCGTCGGACGGTCCTCGCGCGACATCCGCGGCGAAACGTCGATCGAAACGGAACGAGAGTAGTGCTCAGGATTCAGTGTGTCGGCTTCAGTCGTCCGCCGTCGCCGACTGCTCGCTCGTAGCGTCGTCGGCCGCATCCGGGCCGACGTCCGCGGCGATGCTCGTCTCTCCGTTCTCGGCGGCTTCGATCGCCTCGGCGAGCAACTCCGAGACGCCGACGATCTCGATGTCGTCCTCGTAGCTCCCGGTCTTGCGGCCGTCCTCGTACATCGTCATGCACATCGGACAGGCCACGACGAACTTCTCGACTTCCGCGCCCGCTCCCGTGTCCTCCAGTGCCTCGCGCAGGCGTTCCTCGGAGGGCTTGTCGTCTTCCTGCTCGTGGTCGATCCATAACCCGCCGCCACCGCCGCCACAACAAAACGAATCCGCGCGGTTGCGCGGCATCTCGTAGAGATCACAGCCCGTCTCGCGCACGAGGTCCCGGGGCGCGTCGTACTCGTCGTTCATCCGGCCGAGATGGCAGGGATCGTGGTACGTAACCGTATAGTCGAGTTCGGTACCCGAAAGCCCGAGTTCCGCGGCGAGTTCGTCGACGACCTGCGTGTAATGGGAGACGTCCCCTTCCTCGGCGGGCCAGTCGAGTCCCTCCAGGGCCGGGTACTCGTGTTTGAACGTGTTGAAGCTGTGTGGATCGGTACAGACGATTTCCTCGAACTCACAGTCGCCGAGCACGTCGGCGTGGTGTTCGGCCAACTCCTCGAAGAGCCCTTCCTCGCCCACGCGACGGACGTCGTTGCCGTCGGTCTTCTCGTCGTCGTAGAGAATGCCATACGAGACGTCGGCGGCCTCGAAGATTTTCGCGACCGAGCGGGCGATGCGCTTGTTGCGCTCGTCGAAACTCGGGTAGTCCCCGACGTACCAGAGGTACTCGACCGCTTCCTCGCGGGCGTCGGGGATCTCGAAGTCCAACTCCTCGGCCCAGTCGGCGCGTTTGCGCTGGGGATCGCCGAAGGAATTGCCCTTCATGAACACGTCCATCATCACGTCCTGGACGTTCTCGTCCATCTCGCCCGTCTCGGTTAGCCGACGGTTCATCTCGGTGAACTGCGGGACGTGTTCGATGTCGACGGGACACGCATCCATGCAGGCCATACAGGACATACACGACTCCATCGTTTCGGCGGCGATCACCGATTCCCCGCCGTCAGTAATGATGGGATGGTCCTCGCCGCCGGCGTCGACGGATTCGCGATACGCTTTGAGATCGAGGATGACGTCCCGGGGATCGAGCGGTCGGCCGGAGGCTTTCGCCGGACAGACCGACGAACACCGCCCGCACTTCGTACAGGCGTCGTGATCGAGCAGTTGTTTCCAGGACAGGTCCTCGATGTCGGTAAAGCCGATCTCGTCGGGCGCGAGGTCCGCGGGCACGCCCGGCAGCCGGTTGCCGGCCTTCTCGTCGTGGGTCACCAGGTTCGCAAAGCTAGAGATCATGTGGAAGGGTTTGGCGTAGGGGATCCACGCGATGAATCCCAGCGCGAGCACGGCGTGGGACCACCACGCGACCGGATAGAGCGCCGCCGCGCCGGCCTGCGAGAGTCCGAGAAGTCCGAAGACGTCGGCGGTGAACCAGCCGACGAAACTCACCGTCTCGAAGTCGGGATAGCCGGTGCCCAGAATGCGCAGACCCTCGGTGACGTAGCCGCCGACGCCCAGTAAGAACAGCGCCCAGACGAACAGGCCGTCCTCGGTGCTCGTGTGTTTGCCCCACAGACGCTCGTTGTGGGTAACGTAGCGCCGGTAGAGCGCCATGCCGACGCCGACGACGAACAGAAATCCTAGCGCATCCATCACGAGCGAGTAGGAGAGATAGAAATCACCGATAAAAAACGACTGGCGTTCGCCGGTGAACCACGCGGTGAGGTTGCGATAGATGTCCATATCGATGCCGAGGATGGTAGTGCCGATCAACAGCGTGAGAAAGCCCCAGAGGATGAAGGCGTGCATGATCCCGCCATACAGATCGCGGTCGAACTGTTTCTCGTTCGTGCCCACCGTCTTGGCCGCCCGGAGGATTCGGCCGGGAAGATCGTCGAGACGTTCGAAGGCGTCCTCGGTGCCCTGTGCGTAGCGCGCGAAGCGATCGTAGACCCCGTAGACGAAGACAATGATCGCCACTGCCGCTAAGTAATAAAAGAGTACTTCGCCGACCCCGCCGATCCGCCAGAACGTCGGGCGCGTGACCGTGTCGCCGGCCTGGAGTACGGGCGCGAGCGAGAGCGCGACGGACATAGGTTACAACGGGCCAGCGGCCGCTTAAGACTTATCACGGCGCTTTCGCCACTACGCCCGGCGTCGGTTTTCGGCTCGGCTGCGTTCCCTGTCCTCCCTCTCACAGGACGGCCCAGAAGAGCAAGCCCGCCGCCAGCGCGAGCGCCGGGAGGTCGAGCCACGAACACTGTAGTTCCGGGAGCGTCGGGTTCCAGGCGAAACAGCGTGCGTTCATCGCGAGCGCCAGCCGGTCGGCTCTCAGAAAGGCCCGTTCGAGGCCCCCGATCGCGACGATCCGTATCCGGTCGATCACCGGCCGCTCGGTCCCCAGCCGCGCCGCCATCGCCCGCCTGATCGCGGCGAGATCGGCCTGGAGCACGGGCAGGAAGCGAACGACCAGCGCGACGCCCGTGCTCGCGAGTCGCCCGACCTTCCCGGGGACGGCCCACCGGATCGCCGCCTCCGAATCGCGTACGGGTGTACTCACGACGTACGCCGCGCTCACGAGTAGGATCAGGAGCACGCGATAGCTCGCGAGCGCCGGTCCCCGGGCTTGGGCGATCGAGAACCACGGTGCCCCCCACGTAAGCCCTTCGACGAACGCCGGTGCGCTGACGAGCACGAGGACGAATCGGAGCTCCCACAGCGTCCGGCCCACCGACGTCCGGGTCGCCGCGAGCAACGAGAGGCCGAGAACGGTGAGCACGGCGAGACCCCGAGGAGAAGTATGCACGAAGGCGGCGACCGCGAAGGCGATTTGCACTACGAGCTTGCTCCGGGGATCGAGGCGATGAACGACTGTCTCGCCCGGTTCGTATGCGAGCGTCACGGCACTCGATTCATGCCGAGGGGTATCCTCGACTCGCTCTCGATACCCGGGGAGACGGGCACCGGTCGATCGGAGCCACCCGATCAGCGACGCCCGTGAGCACCCTCTGTACTGTCGCCGTCGTCGAGTTCGCCGTCACGACTCGGCCGGGGAGGGCTCGCGCACGCTGAGTGCCGCCAGTCGGCCCCGAACGTCGGCCGGTGGTCCGTCGGCGGCGACCTGCCCCTCGGAGAGAACGACGATCCGCTCGGCACGCTCTGCTAAGTCGGTTAGGTCGTGGGTAACGACGATCACGCCGGTACCTTTCCGGTGGAGACCGGCGAGGCGGTCGAGCAGGCGTTCGCGGGCCGGCCAGTCCAGTCCGGCGAAGGGTTCGTCGAGTACTAGATGATCGGGTTCCATCGCGAGTGCGCCGGCGATTCCCACACGGGTCTGCTCGCCGCCCGACAAACGAGTGAGCCGCTCGTCCCTTCGATCACTCATTTCGACCGCAGACAGCGCCCGCTCGACCCGGCGGTCGATTTCACGCCTATCGAGCCCGAGGTTCTCCGGGCCGAAGGCGACGTCAGCACCCACGGAACTCGCGACGAAGGCGTCCCGCGGGTTCTGGAAGGTCATTCCGACGGCGCTCCGGGCGGCGACGAGGTCCTCGTCCACTCGCCTGCCGTTCACCCGCACCTCGCCGGCGTCAGGTTCGAGCAGGCCATTGAAGTGGCGCACGAGGGTCGTCTTTCC
The DNA here is from genome assembly GCA_003021235.1 of Halobacteriales archaeon QH_6_64_20. Lineage (GTDB taxonomy): Archaea > Halobacteriota > Halobacteria > Halobacteriales > Halococcaceae > PXQR01. The sequence continues at coordinate 20,829 of PXQR01000107.1, forward strand.
CGATCCGTTCGGGCCGACGACCAGGACGAACGAGCCGTCGCGGATCGTCAGCCCTACCCCGCGGAGAACCGCGTCCGACCGCTCCGATCGCTCCGTCCGTTCGTCTTCGTTACCGTCGCCGTCGCTATCGCCCTCACGGTCGGTCGAACGGGTTCGTGCCGTCCGTCCGCGGTCCTCGTAGCGGTAGACGAGATCTCGGACCTCGATCATGCGGCGCTGAGGCGCTCGCTCCGGACGATCCCGACGGCGGCGACGATCTTGAGCGCTTCGGCGGGGATGAACGCCGCCGCGCCGGCCACGAAGGCGGCGACCAATCCGACGTCGTTGACGATCGTGATGCCCAGTACGCCTAACCCGTAGATCACGACGACCCCGGCGACCATCGCGCCGATCAATCGAACCGAACTCGCCTCGCCCGCATCGCGTAGCGAGACCCCGCCGTGGACGAGCGCGCCGATCAGGGCGGCGGCGATCGGGTACGACCAGAGATACCCCGCCGTCGAACCGACGAGGGCACCGAACCCGGCGCTCCCGCCGGCGAAGACCGGGACGCCGATCGCGCCCGCCAGCAAGTACAGAGCCATCGAGACAGCGCCCCACGCCGGTCCGAGTAAAATCCCCGCGAGGAAGACCCCGAGCACCTGGAGGGTAATCGGCGCGGGCGAGAGCGGGTTCGGAAAGGAGACGTACGCAAAGGCTCCGGTCAACGCGGCGAACACCGCCGCCCGCGCGAGGTTCCTCGCTACCTCGTCGCCGACGAGGTCGACGCCGCCCGCCTCGGTACTCACCGTGCTCGCCCCCCGTGTGTGTTTCCGTCCGACCCTCCGACGCCCCTCGTCCCCGGTCGCTGTATACGACTCGCCATACTCCGATCCGCGTCGTCAACCAAATTCAACCTACTGGTTGACGACGCGGACGGATTCGCCCGCTGACACCGGCGATAGACTTATACCTCCGCGAGCATTGCCCTTTCGTTCACCCAACACATGGACGAGAAAACACGGGAACTGCGGGACATCTTCGTCGATGTCGCCGACGACGAAACGGTGACCGAACCCCAAGCCGAAGCGCGCGGGTCGCTGACCGACGAGGACGACCGTATCACCGAACGCCTCGAAACCGTGATCGCACGGATGAGGGACCGCTACGAGTTCGATTCCGATTTCGGCGACGACGATCTCCACACTGTGGTCCGGCGGTTTTACGACGGCGACGGCGACGGCGCGATCGCGGCGGTTCTCGACAGCACCCGCCACGCGGTCTTTCTGGCCCGGACCGACCTCCACTTGCTTCGTGAGAGCGACAGCGACGCCCCGTTCGACCTCGACGAACTGCGGGACCTGCTCGACGCCGAGTACACCGTAAGCGAGACGGCGGCGGTGCTCGACGCCGCCGAATCGACGGTGCGACGCTACCGACGGATCGTTCGTACCGAGCGCGAGAGCCGGCAGGCCAACGGGCGCTTTCGCGACGAGTTCGAGGAGATCCTCACCGACGTCGATCTCGAAGGGCCCATGACCGACGACGTCCGCGAGACCGGCCTCGAAGACGCTACCGACGGCATGGAGACCGACGTTTCGTTCTAACGCGCACCTCTTTCCTGGCGTCCTCGCTCCTTCGGTCGCTGTGGGGCCAGCAAAAATCTGTTCTCGTGAGCGAAGTCGTTCGAAAGGCACGAAGCGCCTTTCGTGATGACAAGAGAGCTTCGCTCTCTTGAACCACGAACGGGACGGCTGCTTTGTCCTCCGCTAAGCAGATCAATCCGGAAGGGTAGCCGACGACCTGCCTTCCTCGTCGGTTCGCTCTCGCTAAAGATCGACACCGAACCCCGCGCTTAAAAACCTCCCTCGCTTACCCTAAACATGGAGTTTTGCGACGAGTGCGGGTCGATGATGCGTGCGGAGGGCGACGTCTGGGAGTGTAGCCAGTGTGGCCACACCGATGTCAAAGGTGGTGAGGGGGAGTTCGTCCTCACCCAGGGCCAGGAAGCGAGCGAGGTGATCGACGTGAGCGAGTCGGAAAGCGGGCTCCCGACCACCGAGACCCGCTGTCCCGACTGTGGGAACGATCGTGCGTACTGGTATATGCAACAGATCCGGTCGGCCGACGAGTCCGAAACCCGGTTTTTCGTCTGTACGGAGTGCGAGCACCGCTGGCGCGAGGACGATCATTAAACCGCACCTTTTTGCTGGCGTCCTCGCTCCTTCGGTCGCTGTGGGGCCAGCAAAAATCTGTTCTCGTGAGCGAAGTCGTTCGAAAGGCACGAAGCTGGCCCACCGCACCGCTACCGCGTAACGATGGACGAAACGAAAAGACAGGCGTTAGCATAGTACGGTGCGATTGCAAAGGCCATGGCCGCCGGTCGAAGTGGCGGTCTTAAAATTCTTTCCGATACCGGTGCTGAGTTACCTCTACGCCCGCCAGTTCGGCTTTCTCGGTTTCGAACCGCTCGAAGCCGTGGGACTCGTAGAAGGAGACGCCGATATCGTTCGCCGCGAGGACCGCGAGTTCGTACGCCGGGACGCCTCGGGCTTCGAGGTCGTCCTCGATGCGTTCGAGTAGTGCGGTGCCGATCCCCTCGTGCCAGTAGTCGGGCACGACGTAGATCCGAAGGAGGTGCCAGGCGCCGCGTTCGGGACCGGGAGCGGCGTGTGCGAACCCTCGAACGTCATTGCTCCCCGTGGCGACTATGAGGGCCTGCTCGTCGTCGCCTGCCGCGTCCCGAAGTCCATCGAGATCGTACCACTCGTCGACCACCTCGTTTACCGTGCCCTCGCTGAGGAAGTCGTCGTAGGCGGCGTGCCACGACTCGCGGGCGACCCGCTCGATGGTCAGGGCATCGGCTGGCTTCGCCGACCGGAGGCGAACGTCCGGCATGTGTTGATCGACGGAGGCGGGAAACAAGCGCCTATCGGGACGGAGTGTCGCTGTGGTACCACACCTACAAGAACAGCCCGCACGTAATTTCGACAATGATGCCGTCGGTTCCCGACGAGCGGTTGGCGGAGGGCGGCTGGACGCTGGTCGAGGAAACGTCGGAGACGCGCTTCGAGATGCCGACGATGCGCGTCGTCGGCTATACCCGCCTCTACGAGGACGCCGAACTACGCGAGGCGACCCGCGAGCGAACCGGAATCGACCGACCGTGGCGTTTCTTTTTCGCGGCGCGACTGGCGTTCGAACCGCCGCTCGCGCCAGGGATCGGACCGGCGATGGTCTACGGCAGTGTCTCGACCGAAGCCAAACGGGAGTTCGCAACGGATCTCGAAAGTCGCGGGTTCAGGGACGTTTCGCGTTCTCGCGGCGGACGGATACGCACCGAGACCGACGATCGGGCCTCCCTCACGAAATACGACGCGAGCTACCGGCTCGATCCCGCCGGCGAGGGGGCCTCGATCGAGAACGCGACCCGCGACGACCGTCGAACGCTTCCGGTGACCGGCTGGCTCGCGGTATGGGTTCACGAGAACGCCTTTCGCCTCGCCGGCGGCGCGTACCCCGAGCGCTCGCTCGCGAGCGTACTCGACGTCGCCGACGAACGCCTCGAATCCGGCTCGACGGCCTATCGCGAGGAGTTGTTGGATCTCGTCCGAGCGGTTCGCTGACCGACCTCGAAGCCCCGTCGCTTCTCGTCCCCGTTCTCGCCTGTCGTCCGGTAGAAATCCGACAGTCCGATCGCTGGTATCACCGGTGCCGCCACGTCCCCGTTTCCGACACGTTCCGATCCATGCGGTATCGGCGGGACTCGAAAGACCACTTTTCAGGTCGCTCTTGCGAAGGGCTTTGTTGGTGGAGAGCCGTCTGTCGGTTTTGCTGTTCGAGAGTTCAGCTGGGGGAGTCTCAGAAACAGCTTTTCACTGGCTGAAACGGAGGATCAACCCACA
>PXQR01000108.1:0-16553 GCA_003021235.1 Halobacteriales archaeon QH_6_64_20
GATCACCGTGATGGCGACCATCAGGATGACGCCGATGACCGGCGATACCGCGTCGTCGTCCGCGAATAGTTCGTTCAGTTTCATTGGTTTGCGTCCGCAGCCTCCGGCCGAGAGCACGGCCCACAGGGGGTACGTCCCGCCCCGCCGACGATCCGCCGCCGGCGGGGGTCCCCGACCGTCCGGGCTCGGCGATGACTGCTTGGCTCCCGGTCTTCATCGGGGTGTATTAAACGTTGGATTGCTTTCAATATCCGATACGGAGCCATGGGCCTCCTAATCATGGGTTAAAAGCCGCGAGACGGCCGTACTCCGGAGCGGTTCCGAGCAGTGCCGCCGATCGAAACGTTGTCTCGCGTTAATCTGTCATTATGGCCGGGTGAGCGGGCGTGTCCGAAGTTTCGAGGCGATTGTACGCTGGTGAAGTGAGCTTGCGGCCTGAGATGCGTCGCGTTCATCGGTGGGACTGTTTCGAGGGTGCGGGGGCCCCGATCTTGTCTTTCGCTGCGTCTATGTCATCGGGCTCGAGGTCGTCGTGGACCGCCTCGGGATAGGAGGGATCGCGACCGCGGAGCCAGGGGGCGATCACCCCTTCGATGATCTCGCGGTTGCCGGCGATCGGTCCCCAGCACTCGCCCCACCCGACGTGACCGGCGCTCTCGACCCGTACCAGACAGTACTCGCGGCTCGTTATCCACTTCTGGGCGTTCGCGAACGGTTCGCTCAGTTCCCGGCGGAGACCGATCGCTTCGATCCTCTCGATTTCCATGTCGCCTGCACGAGCCGCGGGAACTGAACCTTTCGCCGAGAGCCGGCTACCGCACATCGTGACTCATCAGTCCGGGTACTCGTCGGCCGAGCGCGACCCGAGTGTGACGCCGTTTTGCGGTCGCCGGCTATCCTCAACCGGAGCGAACGCTCAAGACGCTCGCCACACAGCAACGGACAGGTCCATGGCCGCGACGTTCGCTCGGTCGCTGATCGACGTCGACAACCCCGGGCTCGTCCTGCTGGTAAGCCTCACTCACGGGATCAACGAGTTCTTCTCGATCATCGTCCCGCCGCTTTTCCCGTTCTTAGTACCGGGTCTCGACATCGGCTACTCGGAGGCGAGTTTACTCGTCGTGGTCTTCTTCCTCACCTACTCGATGTTTCAACTGCCGGTGGGGCCGCTCGCGGACGTCTACGACGAGCGCGCGTTGCTCGTCGGCGGGACAGCCGTGCTCGCCTGTGGGATCGCGCTCGTCGCCGTCTCGCCCTCGTTTCCGCTCATGCTCTGTGGGATGTTCGTCGCCGGCGTCGGCGGTTCGACCTATCACCCGACGGGGATGGCGCTCATTACGGACGTCGAATCGACTGAAACCCACGGGCGGAGCATGGGCGTGCACGGCACCATGGGCTCTGCGGGTACGGTACTGGCACCGGCGCTCGTCGTCGGCGTCGCCGGCCTGCTGGGGTGGCGCGCCGCGCTGCTTGCCGGTGCCCTCGTTGGCGTCGCCTTCGCTGCCCTGCTGTATCTCTTGTATCCGAGAGTCGCCCCCGCGACGCTCGACTCGGCTCCCGCCCGCGAGCCCGCCGCGACCGACGGCTCCGGGGGTGGATCCACTGCTCGTGGCCCGGAGCCCTCGCTGTCGTTGAGTTCGTCGGTGTCATCGGCATCGGAACCGTCGTCATCGTCGAAACCATCGTTCGTCGAGGCACTTCGCCTGACGTTTACGAGCGAAGTCGACCTCCGCGAAGCGGGGTCTCGGATCGCCCGGTACCTCCGTGCGCCCTCGATGCTCGCGCTGATCGCGCTCTTCCTGGTCGTCGGCGCGGAGGTCCGGGCGATACAGACATTCACGGCTTCGTTCGCGACCGCGTCGGTCGGCCTGGGTGCATCGTACGGCGGCGCGATACTCTCGGTGACGATGATCTCCGCGGGGATCGCCTCGATACTCGCGGGCTACGGCGTCGATCGAGTGGAGCGAACTCGCTTCGCGCTCGCGTGCTTTCTCGCCACGGCGCTCGTCGTAAGCGCGCTCGTCTGGCTTCCCTTCTCGGCGCTTTCGTTACCCATCGGCTTCGCCGTGCTCGGGTTCGTGCTCTATGCGGTGTACCCCGCCGCGAACGCTATCGCCGCGGGTGCCGCCGGGGAGGCAAGCGGCTCACTCTTTGCGGTGACCAATACGGCCGCCGCGATCGGCGGGGCGGCCGGTCCCTTCCTGGTAGGTGTGGTCGCCGACGCGGCCTCGCTCGATCTCGCCTTCCTCGCCGCGGCCGGGATCGCCCTCTGTGGCGTGCCGGTCGCCGCGTTCTCCGGGCAGGTCGTGACGCGAGCGAGCGGCTAAAGGCCACTCACCCCTGTCGTCGGTCGTCCTGTTGGTCCACCGTTCCGCAGTTTCATCACCCCGTCATCCGCCAGTTCGTCGAAGACGGCTGACGACTCGACGGGATCCCTCAGTCGTCCGTTGTGTTCCCATCCTTAGACACGCCATCGAGTACCTCCTCGGTGTGCTCGCCGAGTTCCGGAGGTCGACGATCGGTGCCGGTCGCGACGTTCGAGAACTGCGCGGGGAAGGTGACGAGCGGCAGGTCCACGCCGCCGATTTCGAGGTCGCTCGTCACGTCCGACTCGCGCAGTTGGGAGTCTTCGAACGTCTCGGTCGTGTCCTTCACCGGCGCGGCGGGCACACCCTCTTCCCGTAGCAACGAGAACCACTCCTCGACCCCCCGCTCGGCGAACACGCTTTCGAGTTCTGCGGTGAGCGCCTCGCGGTGTTCGACTCTGGCGGCATTGGTCACGAAGCGCTCGTCCTCGGCGAGATCGGGGCGATCGAGCGCCACACACAACTGCCGGTAGGTACCATCGCTCGCGACCGCGAGCGCCAGCGGGTCGTCGGCGGTCTCGACCACCCGGTAGGGTTCGAGCGTCGGGTGGGCAGTGCCCATTCGGGGGTAGGCCTCGCCGGTCGCAAGCGACCACCCCGCGCGTTCTGAGAGCAGGGCGACGATCGACTCGAACAGCGGCACCTCGATGTGGGAACCGCCCTGCGTCGGGCGGGCGAACAGCGCCGTGACGATACAGACTGCGGCGTACATCGACGCCGACAGGTCGCCGATCGGCAGTCCCGAGCGGACGGGCGGGCCATCGGCCTCGCCGGTGATCGACATCGTGCCCCCGAGCGCCTGGGCGACCATGTCGAACGCCGCGAGATCCCGGTAGGGCCCCGGAAGGAAACCCGAGATCGAACAGTAGATCACCTCCTCGTTGTACTCTCGGAGCGTGTCGTAATCGAGTCCCCACTTCGACATTGTTCCCGGCCGGTAGTTCTCAACGACGACGTCGGCGGTCTCGACCAACCCGAGAAAGGTCGCCCCGCCGTCCTCGCTACCGAGATCGAGTTCGATGCTTCGCTTGCCCCGGTTCAACGACGCGAAGTAACTCGTCATTCCCGAGTCGCCGAGTTCGGGTTCGATCGATCGAGTGAGATCGCCGACCTCGGGGCGTTCGACCTTGACGACGTCCGCCCCGAGGTCGGCGAGCAGTTGCGTCGTATAGGGGCCGGCGAGCATCTGGGTACAATCGAGTACACGCACACCCGAGAGCGGCCCCGCGGAATCGGTCGCGTCGGTCATACCAGGCGGTTGCTCGCCGGTACCAAACGCGTTGCGGGAACCGCCCGAGTGCGACCGGCTCCTTCCAGTGACCCACATCGGCCGCCCGACGCCTCCCGTTCGTCGCCGACTCTCAGGCCGCCTCCGTTCCGTCCTCCCGACGCCGATACCGAACGGCGTAGACGAGGATCGCTGCCGGCACGCCGAAGACGACCAGATACGGAAGCAGGTACGCCAGTCCGACGACGATCGCGCGAAGGACGGTACCGACGCCGGCGATCGATTCGAGGAGGGCCGCCACGACCCCGGTCTCGTACCACGCGTCGGGCGGGTCGGGACCGACGGCCGGTTCGGCGAGATCGACGACGATCGTCGCGAGCGCGACCTGTCGGCGCAGCGATTGACGACGCGCTTCGAGGCGCTCGATCCGTGATTGAACGGTCGAGAGGCGCTCCTGGATCGCGAGCAGTCCCTCGGTGTCGTTCGCCTGTGCGTAGAACTGGCGCAGTCGCTCACGTTGTGCCCGAAGGTTCTCCAAGCGCGCTTCGACGTCGACGAGCTGTTCGGAGACGTCCTCGGTGCTCGTGTTCGACGCGCGGACGTCACCCAGACGCTCGATCCGCGCGAAGACGGCCGAAAAGTTTCCCGCGGGGACGCGGAGCACGAGCCGACCGGTGACGAACGTTCGGTCCTCGCGCTCGTCCCGGCGCACGCGCGAGTCGCTTACGAACCCGCCGGAGCGCCGAACTAATCGGGAGAGTTCGCGTTGTGTCGCGGTGACGTTCTCGACCGTGAGCGCCACGCGGCCGGTCCGGATCAGCGCCCGCCGTCGGGCCTGGGTCTGGAGGACCTCGGCCGAATCGGTCGCCTCGGCGGTCCGCTCGCTTCCGGCCGACGCGCTCTCACCACCGCTACCACTGCCGCCGGCAGCGGCAGTCTCCACGGCCGTCCGTACCGCCGTTTCGCCGCCAGCGTCGACACCGGCGCTTGCGTTCCCGCCATCACCGCCACCGCCTCCTGCGCCCCCGGAACCACCACAGCCTGCGAGCACGACCACCAGCACGAGCACGAACGCCGTCCATAGGCGGGACGGGCGACGACTGCCTGACCTCATCGCGAACGTATCGGGAAAGTACCGGTAAGTGCCTTGTGGGGCGTTGACGAACTTCACCGGGGAACGAGCGACCGAGCGGGCGCGACGACGGACGACTGACGACCTGCGGGCGCGGTGACGATCGATCGGTCGGCGTCGGTCCGACCGTTGGCCGGGCCGAACGACGACGCGGTGAGAACTCATATGGACTCGCTCCGAGAAGAGCGACCATGCCCTACGAGACCTACAGCAGTATCACCGTCAACGTCGACGAGGGGATCGCCGCGATCGAGTTCCACCGTCCCGAGAAGCTGAACGCCCTCAACAACGCGGTCATGCTCGATCTCCAGCGCGCCTTCGGGGAGATCAGCATGGACGAGACGATCGACGCGGTAGTGCTCTCAGGGGAGGGCAACGACGCCTTCTCGGCGGGCGCGGACATCACCCAGTACGCCGGCCCCGCCGCCGAGCACGACCCCTACCAGAAACACCGCCAGGACCTCTTCTACGAGGTGTACCGCGCGCCGCTCGACTGTCACGCGCCCACCATCGCGAAGATCGACGGCTACTGCGTCGGCGGCGGGTTGATCCTCGCGATGTACTGCGACATGCGGGTCGCGAGCGAGTCCTCGCAGTTCGGCGTCCCGACCGCGAACATCGGTCAGATCCCTACTGGGGGGTCGACCCGCCGAGCGGTCGATCTGGTCGGCGAAGCGAAGGCGAAGGAACTGGTGTTTACCGCCGGGTACGTCGATAGCGCCGAAGCCGAACGCATCGGCCTCGTGAACCACGCCGTTCCTGCCGACGAACTCGACGAGGCGGTACAGGGGATTACGACAGCCATCGGGGACACCGGTCGGGAGGCCGTCAAGGCCTCGAAGCGGGCGATCGACGACGCGACCGATGCCCCCGATTTGGAGAGCGCCCGCGCTCACGAGGCGGAACTGTGGTGGGAGCAGTTCGCGACCGACGAACGCCGCGACCTCGTCGACGAGTTCAACGAGGACTGACGCGCTTACGCTCGTCCCCCTCACGGACCGATCCGTCACCGACGCCCGTGATCGCTCGTCCATGTCGGGACCGTCCGTGCTGGCTGTCGCCCGTCCGAGCCAGTGTTCGCACTCGATTCGCGGTCCGTCGCGTTTCTCGCCGACGCTTTCTCGGGCTCCCGGCACGTGCTACGTCGGCGGTTAACTAACCGCTCGGGTATGCATGCCGCCACGACAGCGCTTTTGAGCGGCCGTGTCGTACCCGGCGACGTATGAAAGCCGTCCAGGTTCCCGACGCCGGCGCGGAGTTCGAGGTCGTCGAGAAAGACCTTCCCGAGCCCGAAAGCGAGGAAGTACGGATCGCCGTCGAGGCGTGTGGCATCTGTCACTCGGACGTCTACGTGAAAGACGGCGAGTTCCCGGGGATCGACTATCCCCGAATCCCGGGCCACGAGATCGTCGGCCGCGTGGACGAGACCGGCGAGGCGGTCGAGACCTGGGAGGCAGGCCAGCGCGTCGGCGTCGGCTGGCACGGCGGGCATTGCTTTTCCTGTGAGCCCTGCCGGCGCGGCGATTTCATCTCCTGTGAGAACGGCTTAGTGACCGGGATCGCCTACGACGGCGGCTACGCCGAGTACATGACCGCCCCCGCCGAAGCCGTCGCCAGGGTGCCCGACGAGCTCGAATCCGCGGCGGCCGCGCCGCTCATGTGCGCGGGAATCACCACCTACAATGCCCTTCGCAATAGCGGGGCGAAACCGGGCGACCTCGTCGCGATCCAGGGCGTTGGCGGCCTCGGGCATCTGGGGATCCAGTACGCCCACGCCGCGGGCTTCGAGACGGTCGCGGTCTCGCGAGGCATCGACAAGCGCGATCTGGCGCTCGATCTGGGCGCGGATCACTATGTCGACAGCGACGCGGACGACCCGGGCGACGCGGAGAGCGTCGTTTCAGGCCTCGGCGTTAGCGGCGAGGTCCTCGCCGTGGGCATCCCGGACGAACCGGTCAGCGTGTCGGTCCAAGCCCTCGTCATGGGTCGCCGGTCGGTCGGCGGCTGGCCCTCGGGCGACGCCCGGGACTCACAGGACACCCTGGAGTTCAGCGCCCTCAGGGACATCGAGCCGATGATCGAGACCTATCCGCTGGAGGAAGCGGACGAAGCCTACGAGCGAATGCTCTCGAACGACGCGCGCTTCCGGGTCGTCATCGAACCCTGAGTGCGAACGACCGACATCGGTCGTACACCATCGCAAGAGCCTTTCTGCACGCGCGAAACCTCCGCTCATGGACGATCGAACCCGGTCGGCGCTCGAAGCCGCCTTCCCCGACCGGGAAGTCACGGAGGCACGGCCGACGGGGCCGTCCTGGAACGAGCGACACCGAACAATCGAAATCGAGTTCGCCGACGGCGAACGGATCTACCTGAAGATCGCTACCGACGGGAACGGCTCCCGGATCGCCCGCGAGCGGGCGGTGATCGCCTACGCCGGCGCGAACCTCGGTATACCCGTTCCGACGATATCGGCGAGCGACGTTGGCGGGGCCCCTCCGTACCTCGCTACCGTACCGGTTTCGGGGTCGAACCTGATCGACTACTGGGCGGAGGCGAGCGTGGCAGAACGCGCGACGCTCGCCCGGACGGTCGGGAACGCGCTGGCAAGCGTCCACGCCCGTCGGTTCGAGGCGCACGGACACGTTACCGGCGGCGACGAGGACGGACTCGAACTCGATACGGGGTCGTGGACGGACGTTCTCGTCGGGACGATCGCCGAGACGAGGGAGATCGCTCCGTCCGATCGCTTCGCAGGGCACTTCGAGCGGGTGATCGAGGCCGTCGAGGCGAACCGCGACCTGCTGGACGAAGCGCCGGCCACGCTCTGTAACGGCGATCCGGCCGCGCCGAACTGCTTTTGCGAGGACGAGCGGATCGGCTTTCTCGACTGGGAGATCGCACACGTCGGCGACCCGGCACGCGAACTTCATCGCGCACGGGACCAGCTGATCGACTCGCGGACCGAGGGGTCTCGAAAAGCGGTGAGCGCGCTCTGCGAGGGCTATCGCGAGCGGGCCGACGGGCTCCCGGCCGGCTTCGAGGAGCGCCGACCCGTCTACGAGGCCGTCCGCTTTCTCGGCAGGTCGGGCTTTTTCGAGAACTGGGCGGCCTATCTCGACGAGTCACCCGAGGAACTCGCGGCGTGGATCGACGAGGAGATGGACCGACGCCTCGCTGAGATACAGTGATCGAGTCGGGGCGATCGGTTCGGGACGACCGCAGGCCGTCGAACGCCGAACCCCGGATACCGGATGCCGGACGTCGGATACTGAGGTCGAATTGCCGACGGCCTGCCGACGGGCCTGCCGACACGCTCAGAGCGCGAGGAGGGGGCCGATCGCGACGAGGACGACCGCGAGGACGGCCTTGAGCCGGCGGCTGGGGACCCGGTGGGCGATCCGCCAGCCGACGACGACGCCCGCGAGTTGGGGAACTCCCACTAAGAGGGCGAGTGACGGCGAGACGGCCCCGGCCGCGAGGTACGTCGCCGTCGCGGTCCCCGAGAGGACGATCGACTGGACCTGAGCGGCCGCGAGCGCAACCAGCATCGGCGTTCCACAGACGACGAGCGCCGGCACGGCGATCACCGGGCCGCCGATCCCCAATAGTCCCCCCAGGACGCCGATCGCGAAACCGATGACGCCGATCGTCAGCTTTCCGCTCATAGTACCTGGATCGAGGGAAATCGCCGCGCCGAGTTCGCGCCGTTCACGGTAGGCGATGATCGCGCCGACGGCGACACAGAAGCCGCCGAGCAGGAGGTCGAAGACGTTCCCCGAAAGCGACGTGTTCACGAGCGCGCCGCCGACCGCGCCGACGGCGCTCGCCGCGCTCAGTACGGCCGTGAGCGTTCGTCCCTCCCCGCGCAGTTCGCCCGAACGGAAGTACACGGCGCTCCCGAGCACGCCGGTGAAGACGAAGGTCACATGGACTGTTCCGGCAACCGTGCTCGCGGGCAACGCGGTGAGGCCGGCGAGCGCCACCGTGGTAAAGACCCCGCCGGGGCCGATGGCGGTGATGCCGATCCCGGCGAGAAAGGCGATCACGACGAGAACGACCAGCGTCGTCGTGTCGATCCCCATCGCGCCGAACGTCGCCGCCGGTAGCCCGATCGTCGGTAGCGCAATCGCGGGTATCGTTACCGCGGGTAGCGAACCCGTCGGCAACGCCGCTATGGATACCGTCACCGGAGGTGATGCGATCGAGCGGAGAGCGTGGAGGCCCTCGCCAATCCGTGGTGACCGCGATCCGAATACCGAATCCATCGAACGGACACTGTTCAGACGGAGAGCTTAGCGCGCTCGAAAGGCGTCCGATATGCGCCGCTCACGCCGTTGCATCCTCCATCCAGGGGAGTTGGGACGCCCCGACGTAGCGGACGATCGTCGAGGAGAGATACCCCAGGACGCCGATCGTGATCATGCCGACGAAGATCACCGGGTACGAACCGCCGGTATACGCCGACCAGGTCATAAAGCCGAGCCCGCCTCCGGAGATCATCTCCGCGGCGACGAGGTTCACCCACGCGAGACCCATCCCGACGACCATGCCCGTATGCACCGAGGGGAGCGCGCCGGGATAGATCACGTGGCGAAAGGTCTGCCAGTCGGCCGCGCCGAGCGAGTGAGCGGCCCGCGAGTACTCGTCGTCGATCCCCCGAACGCCCGCGATGGAGTTGAGCAGGATCGGGAAAAAGGCCCCGAGGAACGTGATGAACAGGATCCCGGTGTTGATCTCGAACCCGACGAACCCCAGCGAGAAGGCGATCGACGGGAGCACGAGGATCGTAAAGGGGATCCAGGCGATCGGCGGAATAGGTCGAACGAGTTCGAGCGCCGGATAGGTGAAATCGCCGACGACGACGTTCCAGCCGATGAGCAACCCGAGGGGAACCCCGATCAGCACCGCGATAGTAAAGGCCCCAAGCACCCGGAGCGTGCTGAGAACGATCGCGTTCCAGTAGACCGGGTTCTGCACGTACCCGGCGAAGGCGTCGGCGACCGCTATCGGTCCGGGTAACGTCTGTGGACCGAACACGCCGACGGCGAGCCAGATCGCTAACAGACCGAGGATCGAGGCGCTTCGTTTCGCCCACTTGGCCGTCTCCATCGATTACCCCTCCTGGGTTTCTTGCTGTTTCTGTTCCATCGCGCGCTCGGCCTCGTCGTGGATGAGCTCGCTCGCGCGCTCCTGGTACTCGTTGAACGCCTCGCTCGTGAGCACCGACGAGTCCCGGGGCCGGTCGATATCGACGTCGATGACGTCTTTGATCTGGCCGGGCCGGGCGGTCATGACGACCACGCGGTCGGCGAGGAAGATCGCCTCCGCGACGTCGTGGGTGATGAAAAGAACCGTACGGTCCTCTTCCTCCCAGATGTCCAAGAGCATCTCCTGCATGAGTTCCTTGGTCATCGCGTCCAGTCCACTGAACGGCTCGTCCATCAGCATGATATCGGGATCGTTCGCGAGCAATCGGACGAGTTCGGCCCGTTGTTGCATCCCGCCCGACAGCTCGTGTGGATACGAGTCCTCGAAACCACTGAGACCCGTCTCGTCGAGCAACTCCCGGATGCGATCGTCGTCGACGGCGTTTCGCATCTGGGGCCCGAAGCGAGCGTTCTGCCCGATGGTCTTCCAGGGAAAGAGGCGATTGGACTGAAAGACCACTCCCCGGGAGGGGTCGGGGCCGGTCACGGGATCGCCGTTGACGAGCACCTCACCATCGGTGGGTTCGAGGTAGCCGGCGATGCACTCCATAAGCGTGCTTTTCCCACAGCCCGACGGCCCGAGCACGGTAACGAACTCGTTGTCACCGATGTCGAGATCGAGGTTCTCGACGGCAGTGACGTGTGCGCCGTCGGGATCGTAGATCTTGGTTAGGTCGTCGATCTCGACGAGGGTCTCACCCGTCGCGCGTGCCCGCTCGCCGTGTTCGCCATCGCCGTTGCGATGACCGTCCCGTAACTCCTCGTGTCCGTCGGTCTCTTGCAGTCGGCTCCCGATTCGAGCGTCGGCGTCGGATTCTTGTTCACTCATGAGGTATCACGTCGTTTCGATGTCGCTCCAGGGCGTTGCGCGGTCCGCGATCCGTTGGACGACCGCCGAGGATGCGTAGCCGAGCGCGCCGATGACGACCATCCCGACCGCGATGATGTCGGTCTGGAGCAAGCGATACGCCTGGAAGGTGATGTAGCCCAGTCCGTAGTTGCCGGCGACGATCTCGGCGGCCACGACCGTGATCCATCCCAACCCGATCCCCAGCGAGACGCCGGTAAGGATCGAGGGCAGTGCCGCCGGAAAGATCACGTGTCTGAAGATCTGTCGGTCGCCGGCACCGAGGCTCTGGGCGGCCCGGCGGAACTCGTCGTCGAGGTCGCGGACGCCCTCGATCGTGTTCACCAGGATTGGGAAGAAGGCCCCGATGAACACGACGAACAGTACGGCTGTGTTCACCGGAAAGCCCACGACGGGAACGACCGGGAACAACAGGATGCTCGCGGGCACCCACGCGACCGGCGGAATTGGGCGCAGGGACTCCACTGCCGGCGAGAGGTAGTTGTTCCACTCGATGCCCGCCCCGGCTCTAGTGCTCGTTCCGATCAGCAAACCCAATGGGATAGCTAAAAGCGCCGCGATGGAAACCCCGGCGACGACTCGATACGTCGAGTACACAGCGTGGACGTACAGCGACTGATCGCCGCCCGCGACCGGATCGCCGAGCAGGTAGCCGTAGATCGCCAGTAGGGTTTCGATCGGGCCGACGAACAAGCCGAAGTCGAGGAAGCTGTACTCGACTGCTGCCCACCAGAAGACGAAGAAGCCGACCACCGACGTCGCCCGCCGTACTCCTCGTGGCGGTAGCGGCACTTCTCGGCCGAGCAGTCGGCGGCGATCGACTCCGAGAACGCGTTCGCGCGTACTCATCGTCTCACGCGCTCGAATTGCTGCTGTTGTTCGCCCCACCGGCTGATGCTGTATCGCCAGCGTCCGACGCGTTGGTCTCGCGGCCGCCCGCGGGATCCCAGTCGACCTCGCTCGATAGTTCCTCCGCGGCGGTGTTGAGCGGGCCGACGTCGTACCGATCCGAACTCGGGATCTCCTCGATGAAGCCCTGAGACTTGAGGTACTGCGGGCCGTTTTCCTTGAGCAATGTGCCGGCCGGCCCGACCGCCTCGTAGTCGGTGACGAAGTCGAGACGTTTGACCTCCGGGTTGATATCGAGGTTCGTGTACATGACGTCCTCGAGTATCTGCCGGTCGTAGTCCGAGATCTCCTGTTCCTGGGCACAGAGATCGACCGCTCGCTGCGGTTCGGTTCGCATGATGTGTTTGGCTTCGAGTTCGGCTTTCATCCAGGATTTTGCGACCTCGGGGCTCTCGTCGAGGATCGAGTCGGGCATGATTATCCCCGCTGCATCAGGGATGTCGTATGGCGCGCCCGAAAGCAGGAACCGGCCTTGGCCCTCCTGTCGGACGACACGGGTCATCGTTGGCTCCCAGCCGAACCCGACCGCGAGATTGCCCTGGCGGATGCCGGCGAGGATCGAGTTGATTCCCTGGTCTTTGATATTGTAATTAAGACCCTCCGACTCGACCATCCGGAGCATGAACCGATGGGTACACGCACCCGTGGTGACCCCGAAGGTCTGCCCGCCGAGTGCCTGGGCGTTATCGACGTTCGAGCCCGACGGGACGACCGCGAGGTTACACTGCTGGCCTCGCGAGAACCCCGCTAACCCCACGGCCGAAATCGGCGTCTCGTTGTTCGCGATCGCGGTGATCGTCGGCATATCGCCCGTGTATCCCACTTGGTTCTTGCCGGCGATCATCCGGTTGCCGACGACCGATCCCTGAAGCGCGATCTGCCAGTTGCCGACCTCCACGCCATCGGGAAGGTATTTCTCGGCCAAGCCGGCATGTTTGATGATCAGCGCCGACCAGGACTCGGTGTAATACGGTTGGTAGCCGATGGTCAGCGACGTGGTTCCGCCACTGCCGCCGCTTCCGTTACCGCCACCGCCGCTACCGTCGCCGTCACCACCGCCACCGGTGCTGATACAACCGGCTAACAGTCCGAGACCGGTCGCGGCCGAGGCCCCGAGAAACGCCCGGCGGTCGGTCGAGTCGTTGTTCGTCGCTCCGCTCGCGCCGTCGTCGTGTCGTTTTGCACACATAGTCGATGGGAGACGGGACCGTAGTCGATCGTCCCGTCGAGTCAGGTAGCTTCGGAGGGTCGATCCCTGCGAACTATACGCCTTTCTTCCGGCGGTTTCGCTATTAACGACCTGCCTTTCTATAGCCGGCTGTTCATAACCCCTCCTTTGTTGCCAGATGGCATGAAGGTCCCGGTTGACGTCATACAGTCGATTGTTAACAACCGCCACGCGCTGCGGGAAGGGGGCGAGCCCTACGGACGATCGATCGGACGGACAAAGGGCCGATCAGGAACCGGAACTCGCTTCGATCCGATCACCCGCTATCCACATCGGGAGTCGATTCCCGATATCGGGGCTAGAGCATTGAGAGCGGACGACACCGATGGCATCGTCGGAGCGCAAGCCCCTCGACCGGTTTCCCGTCGACCGCTGACGGGAACACTACTGTTTCTCACAGTGGCGAAAACCGGCCGTTTACCCCCTCAGGCTTGAAGCACTCGGCGTCCGAACCCCGGGTCGATGTCGGAGTCGAGCAACGATCGAGGTCGTTTCGGTAACTGGCGACGGATCGAACGGATCGGGCGTACCGCATCCGCCTCGATCGAGCGACGAGCACGGACACCGATGGTCGGATCGTCCCGGCGCCTGACTCGAACCGGCGTCCGTTCACGAAGCCGGGGCGATAGCACCGATCGATCGTAGATACTACCGCTCTCCCTTTCGACCCTCTCCGATCGTCGTCCGAGAGGCGAGGGTCCCGCAATCGCGGAACACACGAACGGTACGAGCGACCTCGGCCGCGAGTGAAGGTCGAAGGCAGCGACCGGCTACAGCCCGCCGGACGTGACTGCACTGATGAAGTCCGGGAGCGAGAGGGCTGCGAGTACGACCGCGAGCACGACCAGAACGACGTTGATCGCCGAGAGCGCGCGGCTGTTTTCTCCCTCGCCCATCACCTCGCCGTCGTTGACCGCCCAGAACAGCAAAAGCGCCGTGATCGGCAACCCGATGATCCCGTTGTACGCGGGGAACAGGATGATCATGTCGATGACACCCAGACTAGTGAAGATCGCAATGAGCGGGGAGAGTCCCCCGATCCCGACGCCGACCGCGTAGATGAGCTTGAAGCTCCGGTCGGCCGAATCCGCGTCCCGTCCGCGGGCGTGTTCGAAGAGGTACGCCGGCGTCCACATGATCGGGATGATGCTATTAAAAGCCGCAGCGACGGCCCCGAGCAGGAAGGCGGTCTTGGCCCAACCGCCGAAGACCTGCTGGAGCGCGATCCCGGGCGTGATGAAACTCGCCAGCCGCGTGAAACCGGCGGGCCTGAGCACGGCGGCGGCGAGCACCAAGACCGCGATGGTGGTGAGACCGCCGACCGTATAGCCGATCCCCAGGTCGCGCCGGACCGTCGGGACGTCGCTCGCGTCCGTCCAGCCCTTCTGTTCGACGAGGTTCGATTCGAGAAAGAAGTTCGGCCACAGCGCGGTCGTTCCGACGATCGAGACCGCGAGGGTAAGCGCCCCTGCCGCCGGAACGCTCGGGACGATGCCCTGCCCGATGGCCCCGAGCGAGGGGTTGCTCACGCCGGCGACGCTCATGTAGAGCACGAGCAACGCGAGCATCATCGCCGTCATGACCTGCTCGATCCCCTCGTAGTTGAGCAATCCGACGACGATCGCGAGCACGGCGGTCGCGACGGCGAGCGGTTGCCAGCCGATCGCACCCCCCAAAAGTACCTCGACGCCCCGACCGACCGCCGCGGTGAGTTCGAGCGCCCACGCGAGACAGCCGATCGACAGCAGTGCCGCGATGGCTACGGCGGCCCCTTGGCCCAGTTTCCGCCTGACGAAGACCATCAGCGGTTCGCCGAAGATACCGAGCCGGGCGCTCATGTCCTGGGCCATAAATCCCAGTAGAGCCGAGCCGATAACCGCCCAGATCAGCGCGTAACCGAAGCGGACGCCGGCCGAACTCGCGATGAAGATCGACCCGGAGCCGAAGTAACTCGCGACCATCACGAACGCGAGCCCGTACTCCTGGAAGAAGCCCGCTACCGTGTCGCGGAACCCGCTACTCGTCTCAGTCGCCATGGCCTACGATCGGTCGCCCTCGTCGGTCATCGTCCCGAAACGTCGACTCGTCGAAGTCGGACGGATCGCCATCGGACGCCGGCCTCCTCACCGTCCGGCTCGGCCACCCGTCGTAGCGTCGTGAGAACATTACGAAACGTGGTGGTTCGACCCGTAAGGGATCATTGCTTGCTAACTACAGTGCTTCGAGCGAGCGGACGGGGGTATACGGACGCCGGGTCGAATCGGCCGCCGTAAGCTACATACGGCAGTGAGACACCGTTTACACCGAAGCGGCAGATGAACGAATCGACGGTAGTCTATACCCGTGTCGCGTCGGAAGATCGATCGACGGCCGAGCAACGCGGGCGGGCGCTCGAATACGCCGCCGAGGCGCTGGGTCTCGACGAGGAGGACGTCCGCGTTCTATCGGACCGGGGGACCGAGGCACGAGCGGACGACTCCTCGGGCTATCAGCGGCTCTCGTCGCTCGTCGCGGCCGACGAGGTGACACGCGTTATCGTTACCGACGCCGCGCGCATTGCGAGGAACATCCAGGACCTGAGCGAGATCGTCGGCCGCTTGGTCGAAGGCGGCGTGGCGGTCCACGTTATCGACGACGGCCTCCGGGTCGGCGAAGACGATGACGTGACCGATTCGGCCGAACCGGACGACGAGACGGTGCTGTGGGCACTCGCGGTCGCGGCCGATCTGAACGAGTCGATCGGTGCCGAGCGAACCAAGGAAGGGATCGACGCCGCGAAGGCGAGCGGCAAACACGTGACACGCGGGTATCAGCCGTGCAACGGTACAGAACGTCGTCGATCGGACCGATCTGTACCTCGAATACGCCGAGAACCCGCGCGAGTGAGTTGTGTCGAGTTTTGCCTCTCTCGGGACGCAGGTACGAGCACCGGCACGATCGAAAGCGACCAGGATCGGCCGGAACTTCCAGGGCGGAACCGACATGGAGCGATGCGAACGACGCCGAACGAAACCCCTTTGCCGTGGCCAGAGTAAGCAAATTTGAGGGCTGGTAGCTCAGTTAGGCAGAGCGACGGACTCTTAATCCGTCGGTCGGGGGTTCAAATCCCTCCCAGCCCGTGTGTGGTTCAAGAGGGCTGCTCTCTTGTAACCTGCTCACAGGCCTCGCGAGGCGGTTAAACCGCCTCTACCTCGCGGCGCGTAGCGTCGCGCATTGCCCGTTCGCAGGTTCATGGGACTCACAGAGTCCCACGCTTATTACGAAACAGCTCCGCTGTTTCGAACGACTCCGCTCGCTGTGGGAACCACTCGGTCAAAAAATCTGCATCGAGAAAGGGCCGCGCCTCCGCTCGTTCCACTCACTTCGGCACGGTGAACCGCTCACTCGCTCCGTTCGTTTGCGAATGCTCGTACGTCAGAGCGTCTTCAAAATAGTTAATAACACATGATAGGAACGTGGGAAACAACCCGGTTTGCTGAGTCTACATATCATGCCATCCGAATCGACGCGGGCCACCGCGACCGAGTTCGTCGAAGAAGCGTTCGAAACGACCGTAGACAAAGAGAGCAGAGAACGGCTCGTAGAAGCCATCGACGCCGCCGTCTCTACCCT
>PXQR01000108.1:16628-17935 GCA_003021235.1 Halobacteriales archaeon QH_6_64_20
ACGGGCGTACGACGGGATCGGCTCCACTCGACTACTGATCGAAGCCGAACCCGCGAACAAGGAGCTGGATTCTCGCGAACACGGTGCCGGGCAGGTGCGCGACTGGCTCGGCCAGCGCGAGTTCGAGTCCGATTTCGGCTTCGCGACCGACGGGCTGCGCTGGAGTTCATCCGCTACGATCCCGATTCGTACACCCACACCGTCATTGAGGAAGTCGATCTCGCGCCGGTCTTCCTCGCGCTGTTCGAGAATCAGGTCGGCCGGCAGGACCCGCCCGAAGCGGTCGTCTCCGAACGTGACGGCGAGCGGGTCACGCGCCTGCTTCGGACCTTCGCGTTCGAGAACTTCGTCTCGATCGCAACGGACGCCCGCCAGGTCATCGAGCGCAAACAGGCAGAGATCACCGACGACTTCTACGACGACTACACCCGGTACGTCTTCGGCATCGTCGGCGAGGACGAACGGTCCAGTCGGTCGTTAGTCGGCGAGGACGACGGGGTCGTCGCACCCGACGGCGCGACGACGGAGGACGAGCGGCTGTTCGCCGTCGAGTTGATGAACCGGTTGCTCTTCATCAAGTTCTTGGAGGACAAGGGGGTCGGAGAGCGGCGTCTACGGCGGGTCGTTCTACGAGGAGTTCCTGAAACGGCTGTTTTACGACGTAATGAACGCAAAGCCCGACGAGCGATCGCCGAACATCAGGAACATCGACCTGTTCGAACGGGTCCCCTATCTCAACGGCGGGCTCTTTCGACCGACGATCGGTGGGGACGGCGACGACTTTTCGGAACGGGACTTCGACGTCCGGAATAGCGTCCTGTTCGACGTGATCGATCTCTTGGAGGAGTACAGCTTCTCGGCGAAGGGCGCACCGACCGATCTCGACCCGAGCGTGCTCGGCAACGTCTTCGAGAAGACGGTGAACTACGTGACGAGCGACGACGCCGATACCAACAAGGAACTCGGGGCGTACTACACCCCGAGCGAGATCACCCGCTTTTGTGCCGAAGAGACCGTCAGACCCGCGTTGCTCGATCGCTTCGAGCGCGTGTTGGTAGAGGAGTGTGACTGGCCGGAACACACGGTCGAGAACTTCGAGTGGGTGTACGAGTTGATCGAGGGGCTACCGGGTCACTGGGGGACGATCGGGCCGCTCCTCGATGCGGTGGACGACCTGCGAGTCGTCGATCCGGCCTGTGGGTCGGGCCACTTTCTCACCTCGGTCGTCGAGGAGATCGTGAGCGTCCGGAAGGCGCTGTACGCCCAGCACGACTCGTATCCCCACACCTACCGGCTGAAGAAGACGA
>PXQR01000109.1 GCA_003021235.1 Halobacteriales archaeon QH_6_64_20
GCTCGCCGTCTTCGCTGTCGTTTCTTGGATACTCGGAATCGAAGAAAGTGACCGTTCACTGCTCGAACAGCTATGATCCGTGTCGAAGGCATGTCCCTCGACACCGTAGAGTGGACGACTATCAGTTCACGCGTGGGAGTCGTTGACCGGGCGTTCCACTAACGGCCTATCCGAGTTCTCCCGTGTCACTGATTACAACGCACTACTCGGATGATCGGGCCTGATTCGCCACTGAAAGGGTGCGAACACGTCGAACGCTCAGTCCACCTGTGACGTGATCGTCCCCTCAGTGGGGTGATCGACGAACGGGACGTCGATCCGAAGGCCATCGTAGCGTGCAACGGGACGTTTCGCCCGACCCTCTCCGACGAACTCGACGACGCCGAGTTCCGCGAACTCGATGAGGTTCCGATGCACGTTCTTGACGTCGCGATCGACGACGTCGGCCACCTCCGTGATACTCTCGGGGCGGTGTTCGACGAGCGTCCCCAGGAGTTCGACCTTCTTCGGAGTGAACTCGCTGAATAGCGCCTCGACGCTCGGAAAGGATAGTTCGTGCGGGCAGTCGATCCGCCCGTCGGCAGTTCCTCGGCACGTCGATCCGACTTCGGATCATCGTCGCTGAACGCAGTCACGGACTCGGCTCCACATATCGGGCGATTCCGTTCGCGACCGCGCGGATGACGTCGGGAGATACCTGTGCCACCCGCCGATCTATCTCCGTATGTTCGAACTCGTGGACCGACCATGGATTCACGAAGCTCGGGTGGACGTTGATCGCCCCCTCAGTGAGGTCGTCGGCTTCGAGCCGGATAGCCTCGTCGCGCTCGGTCGTCGTCACGATCGCGACCGTGTACTGCTTCCCTTGGTAGGGCCGCGACGGGTTCGAGACGATCATCACGGGCCGAAGCCCGGCGGCGTAGGGGTTCTCGACGAGGACGATCGAGCCCTGCGCATAGGTCATTCAGCCGTTTTCCCCGAGATCCTCCAACTCGTCGGCCCACTCGGGGTTTCGACCGAAGTAGTCGTCGCCGTACTGATCCGCGATCGACTTTCGACTTAGCTGCCGGGCGAACGCGCTCTCGTCGTCGCCCGTTGCCCACCACACGACCGCGTTCGCCCCGGCTTTCGTCCGATCGACGACTCCGGTCTCGTACATTCGCTTGAGTCGGTAGGTAACGGCCTGCCGACTCATTCCGAGGGCAGCAGCGAGGTCGGGAGCGGTAAGCACCGGCTCGTCGGCCTCGGCGAACGTCTCGAGAACGTCCTGTTCGGTCGCCTTTTCGGCGAACCGGCCGGCATCGTCGCGCTCTTGTTCGCTCATAGCCGTCGTCGGCACCGGCTGGACTTAACCGTTTGCCACGACGTACAACGGTGATGCACGATTCTCTCCCTGCTCATCCATAGCTAGCGCCGCCGCTTCTGTCGGGGCGGACGACCGGCGTCTCACTCGGCGTACTTCGATCCGGTGCGCCGCCGAGTTCCCCGTAGACGCGGCGCGGGATCACGAACGATATGCCCTCGCGCTGTGCGAACTGCCGCAGTGCAACCTACTCGGCGTTTCGCTGGCGACCGCAGGCGACGAACAGGCCGGTATCCGCGATCCAGGTCGTCCCCTCCGACGAACCGTCGGAAGCGCTCATGCGAGGCGGTCTCAGTTCTCCGTGCTCGGCGGATGATCGCCCGCGCTCCGGATCCGACCGAAGTACGGATCGTGGGGCCGCATGTCGAGTACGACCTCCCGTAGCGCGTGCAACACCGCGATGGCGAAGGCCACCTGTAGATCGAGCTCGCGAGCGGCGAGACGTTCTGCCATCTCGCCTTCGGCGTACGGCACGGCGTACGTGAGCGCAGCGGCGAGCTTTCCGAGTCCGTGCTTTTCGAGCAACAAGTCGAGGTCTCGATCCCGCGACGAACGCCCGATCGCCTCGACGAGCGTCGGTGTGATCGTGTACTCGTCGCCGTCGAGATCGGCGCTTAGCACGATCGGGGTCGCCTCGTAAGTGTGTGTCTTGTGCGTTTCGTCGCGCGAGAGAACGCCGAGGTCGACCAGCGTCCCGGCATCGGAATACGCAGTCGTTCGAGGCAGTTCCAATTCGTCGACGATATCGTCGATCGTCACCTCACCCGCTCTCAGTACGAACGTATAGAGACGCCCTAATCGCGGCTCTTCGAGCAGCCGAGCAACCGACACGAACCCGTCCATCGCGCGTTCGGGATCGCCCTCCGCTCTCGCCATACGATACATAAATCGTGTATCGAGTAATAACGCTCGGGTCCGATCGGACAACGGTGTTCAGTTACGCGACGAACGCCGCCACGGATCGCCACGGGTGGGACTGGAAGGGGCCGACCGCTCGGCGACGGCGGGCGACGTAAGCACCGCAGCGAGGCGAAGTCGTTCGAAAGGCGCGAGGCGCCTTTCGTGATGACAAGACGGCGGAGCCGTCTTGAACCACTGAGCGAGGAGCGTGGTTCCAGAGAGCGAAGCTCTCTCGTTCATCACAAAAGACGCGAAGCGTCTTTCGAACGACAGCGAGCCCCCCGAGTCGAGCGTCCGGGGGCTTTCAAACCGTTTCTTCCGGCTCTCGGTCTCACTGCCGCGCCTCGCTCCGTGTCCGCCCCTGGCTGGCGATGTCGGTCTCCTCGTTGAGCGCGACCCACCACCCGCCCTCGTGAGTGAGGGTGACCGTTCGTCCGGTGCTCATACGGGTATGGAGGTATCACTCTCACATACTCTTTGCTCCGCGGCAAGCAGAGAGCAGATTCGAAGCTATCCGGACGAATCGAGAGACGTAGCCCGTACCGCTGCTTCGGGATGCATCGGCGTCGTTTCCCCAACAGGGTCGGGTCGGTAGACAAGGCCTGTCGACGCGTCGGACGATAGGAACTCGAAGGGAAGCCACGAACCATCCCGAACACTTTTATCAGAACTGAAAATATTGAAATCATGGCTCAGATCTCGGCGGTCGTCGCGTTCGTCCTCGGCGTTCTCCAGGGCGTCTTCGAGTGGCTCCCGATCTCCAGTGAAGGAAACCTCGCGCTCGTTCTCACCGTTTTCTTCGGACTGCCGGCGGCCGACGCGGTCGA
>PXQR01000110.1 GCA_003021235.1 Halobacteriales archaeon QH_6_64_20
ATAAAACCGAGAAACACGAGCAACTCGCGGCTGCCTCCAACGCCGGCGCGACCTCGAACGGGAGCGCAACAGCCTGGCCGCACTGTTCGAGAACGTCCCGGACCCGATGTACCGCCACAGCCGCGATGGCGACGCGATAATCCCGGAGGCGGTCAATCCTGCGTTCGAGCGGGTCTTCGGCTACGACGAAGAGACAGTCGTCGGCCATCCGATCACCGAGACGATCGTCCCGCCTGATAAAACCGAGAAACACGAGCAACTCGCGGCTGCCTCCAACGCCGGCGAGTCGCTCGATGCGGAGGTCGAACGGCTCACGGCGACCGGTCGGCGGACCTTCCTGTTGCGCAACGCTCCGATCGATGAGCCGACCGGAGACCAGACGGAGGAATACGCCATCTACACCGATATCACCGACCGCCATGAGGCAGAAGAGTACCGCCGCCGGCTCTACGAGATCGTTGCCGACGCGGAGCTGTCCGCCGAAGAACGAGTGAACGGACTGCTCGATCTCGGACGCGAACGCCTGGGCGTAGAAACGGGTTTCCTCGCCCGGATCGAGGACGATACCCAGCGGATCGTCGAGGCCTGCGGCCCCCACGAGAGGATCCAGCTGGGCAGCGAGTGCCCGCTGGGGGTGGCGTACTGTCGCCGGACAATCGGGGCTGATGAGCGGCCGACTGCCGTCCAGCATGCCGGTGAGTCCAGCTGGGCCGAGGACCCGGCCTACGAGGCGTTCGGCCTCGAAACGTACATCGGCTCGAAGCTCACGGTCGACGGCGATCTCTACGGGACGGTCTGTTTCGCCGACCGCTCGCCGCGCGAGACGGATTTCTCGGCCGTCGAGAAGGGATTTCTCGATCTCATCAACCGCGCCATCGGAAGCGAAGTCGAACGCCGCCGCTACGAGCGGGAACTCGAACGCCAGAACGAGCGCTTAGAGGAGTTCGCGAGCGTTCTCAGCCACGATCTGCGCAACCCACTGGGCGTCGCACAGGGATATCTCGAACTGCTCTCCGAGGAAGGCAACGAAGACCTCTTCGAGAAGATTCGTAACGCTCACGACCGGATGGAACGGATTGTCGAGGACGTGCTGACCTTAGCTCGGCAAGGGAAAGGGGTCGGCGATACCAGTACCGTGGACCTCGCGTCTACCGCTGAGCAGGCTTGGAGCAACGTCGAAACCGACAGTGCGGAGCTGCTGAACGGGGCCGAGCAAGATAGTGGTACGATCGACGCCAACGAAAGCCGACTCGAACAATTGTTCGAGAACCTGTTCCGGAACGCGATCGAACACGGCGGCGAGGACGTGACGGTTCGCGTCGGTCGATCGCCGAGCGGCTTTTTCGTCGAAGACGATGGTCCTGGCATCCCCGTAGACGAACGCGAGCAGGTGTTCGAGCACGGACACACGACCAGTGAGAACGGCACCGGGTTCGGCCTCTCGATCGTCGAAACGATCGCCGAGTCCCACGGCTGGGAGATCTCCGTCGGCGAGGGCGCGGACGGGGGCGCTCGATTCGAGATCGGGTTGGGAGACGCTGTCAGGACCGGCACCGATGGGCTATTCGCCGACGGTTAGTCGCGTGTACCGCTGGTAGTGCGCAGTTCCTCATCGACGGAGACGCCGATTCCTGACTGGGAACACGATCGTCGCGGCGGACGGCGGTTTCTCGAAGTTCGATTCGAGTCGCTCCCCTCCACGTCGGGCGCTTCTGCTCGCTGCTGACCTTTTTATCCGCGCGCTCCGTAGGACGGGTTATGAACTTCGAGGTACCCGACGAACACCGGATGATCCGTAACACGGTCCGGGAGTTCGCCGACGAGGAGATCGCGCCGATCGCCCAGGAGATCGAGGACGAACACCGCTACCCCGCCGAGGTCTTCGACGCGCTCGCAGGTCTCGACGTCATGGGCATCCCGATCACCGAAGAGTACGGCGGCCTAGGTGGCGATCAGCTCATGTACGCCTTAGTGACCGAAGAACTCGGCCGCGTCTCGGGCGCGATCGGACTCTCGTATGCCGCTCACGTCAGCCTCGCCGCGAAGCCGATCGAACTCTTCGGCACTCACGAACAGAAAGAGCGCTGGCTTCGCCCGCTCGCGGAAGGCGAGGCGATCGGCGCGTGGGCGCTCACCGAACCCGGCTCGGGCTCCGATGCCTCGAACATGGACACCCACGCCGAGCGCGACGGCGACGAATACGTTCTCGATGGAACCAAGCAGTTCATCACGAACGCGTCGGAAGCCGGCTCGATCCTCGTAAAGGCGGTCACCGACCCCGACGCGGGCTACGACGGCATCTCCACGTTCATCGTCGATCCCCGGGAGGACGACGGCTTCGAGGTAACGACGATCTGGGACAAGATGGGGCTCAACGCGTCACCGACCTGTGAGATCGCCTTCGACGACGTTCGACTCCCCGAAGACCGACTGCTCGGCACGGAGGGCGACGGCTGGACCCAAACCATGAAGACGCTCGGCGGCGGCCGTATCTCGATCGCTGCCCTGTCAGTGGGACTGGCCCAGGGTGCCTACGAAGCGGCTCGATCGTACGCCGGCGAACGGGAGCAGTTCGACCAACCGGTCTCGAAGTTCGACGCCGTTCGGGACATGATCGTCGAGATGGACCGGAAGATCGAGCGCTCGCGCTTGCTCACCCACAAGGCCGCCGCCCAGTACGACTCGGGAGGAGAGGTAACGAAATCGAGTTCGCTCGCGAAACTCGATGCGAGCGAGACCTCACGGGAGGTCGCCGAGGATGCCGTGCAGGTCTTAGGAGGGTATGGCTACACCACGGACTTCGCGCCCCAGCGCTTCTATCGGGACGCGAAACTCATGGAGATCGGCGAAGGTACCTCCGAAATCCAGCGAATGGTTATCGGACGCGAACTCGGCCTCTAACCATGCACGCTTTCGGCGAGGAACTCGCTCGCTCGTGATTCGGGGCGGCAGACCCGTCTCGTCGTCAGCCGTTCGAGCGATACCGTGCCGAATCGCCGGCCGCGCGAGTCCACCAGCGTGGACATGGGTGCTCGAAGTGCGTGCCGAGCACCGCGAGGAACGCGGCGGCCATAGTGAGCCACGGCCGCTTTCTCATGGGGTCCTCGTCGTAGGCTAAACGTTCGGCGAAACCATCAGCGGAACCCCTGGACGTTTCCCGTTTAGCGATCGGTGCGACGACCTTCGGGTGGTGCTAAAGGCCCACGTAAGGACCTCACTACAGCGGTCGGCGGGCAGTAACTAGTTATTACCGAAACAGGGTGTCTCGTGATCACTGATTCGTGGTATTCGTATAGCAACATGCGATTTACGTGCAATCGGCGAAACCGAGTGTGGCGATCGAACGTACGTATCCAGCACGAAAACTGCTACAACAGCCGATAGATGTTGGCCTCGTAGACCTCGCGGACACGGTCACCCCAGTTGTGGGTGTAGGTATCGATGACGTCCTCGGCGACGTCCCCGCGGAGGTACTTGACGACGCCACGGTCGCCGGTACGATCCCGGAGGTGCGTCGTGAAGAAATGTCGGAAGTAGTGTGGCGTGACGTTCTCCTCGGCACCGCCGCCGGTTCGATACCACCCGGCCGTACGGGCGTGTCCCTCGACCAGCTTCCGGGTCATCGGCGGCGTGAGGCGTTTGCCCCACTCCCCACCGGTGGAACAGAACAGCGGTTCGGCCACCGACCGTGCGTCGGGCCGGACCGCGAGCCAACGCACGAGGGCCGCCCGGAGCTCGTCGTCGACCGGGATCACGGTCGTTCGCCGACGCTTGTTCGAGGCCGTTCGCTCCTCGCCATTAGTAACCTGATCACGGGCGACATCGCTCGCAACGAGCAACGAGTCCGGTCGGTTATCGAGTCCCGCTCGGGAACCGAGATCGTACGTCTCGCTCGCCCATTCGCCCGAAAGCGCACAGTCGCGCAGATCCAAGTTACAGCACTCCCCGACCCGCATTCCGGTCTTGAGCAGGGTGAGGATCACTGCTCGGTCGAGCGGATGGGAGACGTCCTGTGCGAACGAACGCATCGCCGGCAGGGTGATCTCCCGTCGCGAGGGGTTCTTCTCGATTGTCTCGTCCATTTCGCTCACGACGAGTTCCATCGGGTTCGACTCGAAGACGCCTGCCTGGGCCATGTAGCGGTAGAACCGGTGGAGGTACGACGCGTACGTAGCAACCGTGCTCCGGGAGTGGGCGTCACGAAGCGAGTGGACCCAGGCCATACACTCGCGCTGGCCGGCGTCGACGGGCGCGAGCCGACCGCCGGCGGTACTCCGGTCGGCGAGGAAGTCGGCGAACGTCCGGAGCACGCGCCCGTAGGCCTCCCGTGTGCGTTCCGAACGCCCGTGGTAGCGTAGGTCCTGGAGGAAGTATTCGATCGGATCGGCTTCCGGCTCGGTAGAGGCCGCGCGCTCGACGCCCACGCTACTCGGCCTCCGTTTCCGTTCTCGTGTACCCACCGTTGCGACCGCTGTACCGGATCCGGTTCGCCCGCTGGAGGTCTTCGAGAACCGCATCGAGTCGTTCCTCTAGATCGTCGGTCATCCGATCGACTAGCTCCTCCCAGGAACACGACCCCTCGTCGAGAACCGCGAGCACCCGGTCTTCGAGGTCGTTACCTCCTGGGTTCGAATCCGGAGTTTCGGGTTCGACGGACTTCTCGCTCGAAGCGTTCCCTTCCTCCCTCTCACCGGCCGCTTCGGCCTCGAACCCCCGTCGCCCGGCCTGTACCATTGCCTTGACGAACTCGCTTTGGCTCATTTCTAGCTCCTCGGCGTGCTCTCGCCAGCGCTCCTTCTGGTACGCCGGAAGGTAGGTCTCGACTTTGGTTCGTGTCGTATCCGTGTCGGCGGCCATTACAGGATATCGTTCGACCGCAGACGTATCAATGCACGTCAGACGATCGATAAGCGTTCTTATATCGCAATAAGCGAGCGATCCGGTGTCGTGTAGTGCTCTCAACGGCCATTTCTGACAAGCATATAGATAGGAGCCATGTACCTCGTGAGCTATTCTTCGATTAGATCGTGTACCCTATCGGAGTAGTGTATCACGTATAGGCGTCAGGTTGTCCAGTTGATGATCGTTCCGGTGTAGTTCCAGTGGCCTCGCGAGCGATCCGACGAGGTGATGTACGGTGTCGGTCGACAGCGGCGCACCCTAGTTCGAACTCGTCCTCGTGGACAACGGGGGTGGTCCCTCGACAGGATCCGGACGAACAGCGGGCCAGCGGATCAGGGCTTGCTGTAGTTCTTCATCAAGCGGGACGGTCGTCGTCTCGGATCGTTCTCGCCGCGAAGGCTACCGCGTCTCCGCAGTCGCTCCGCGAACACGGAGAAACGAAGCGGTTTCGTCGGCCCACTCCCTGTCGAGTGGGTCACTCGCGTCGGCATCAGCGAGAGCGACGTCATCGAAAAGGAGGTTACGGACTTCACCAGCACTGAGCCCGGTCTTCGCAAGCAGTGCGACGACTGCCTGCCTTAATGGGTGACGTGTGGTCCGAGCGAGGTGTCGAACGTCCCCGATCGCCGGTAGCCATCGAACTCGATCGGAACCCGGATCGTCGGTCTCGACGCGAGCGGATCGGTCGTGAGCGCCGTTGTGACAGGTCTGAGGGACCGTCAGTAGGTTCGTTCTCCTGTTCGTTCCACCGCGGCTGAGCGGGACGACGTGATGTACCTCTAATTCCTCCTTCGTCCCACAGTTAGCACACTGACCGCCGTGGCGTGCAAGCACGTCGTTTCGCAACCGGATCCAGCTAGCACTGTCGGGTCATGACTCGTCGCTCATCGTGGATCCAGGTAGCCCGGGTAGCGAATCGAAACCGTCGCACGGCCGGGAAGCCGGCGTCGTGCATCCACCCCTTCGGCGAGGTGCCAATCGACCGAAGGGTCGTACCCGGATAGCGGCCACCGGCTCCGTGTAGCGGACTCGATGCCCTGGCCGAGAACCGTTGTTCGCTCTCGTGCTCGGAAGGGATGCGCTGTTCCATCAGGCGAGAATACACACTGGATACTGTTGAACAGTAACTGAAGTCGAACGACCGAACGTAGCTTGCTCACGGTACTGCTCCGTTGGCCGTGAGCGAGGACCGCCCGACCTGCTCGGTCGTACTCGCCCGGGAAACCGGGGTGAACAACGAACACGATCCGGCGTTCGGATCGCCACATGAAAGTACGTGAGGATTGACCGCCGTTCGACAGCAACCGCATAAACTCTATACCGCTATATAAAACTACGGAGCGCGAGCGGACCGTGATCCATCCGATTGCAGCGTCGAGAGAGTCGCTGACTGGTGTCTAACCCAGTTCGCCCGTGATAGCCGCGAGAGGTATCTTCGGCCTACCGGCCCGGCGAGCGCGACGCGCCGATCAGTCGAACTTCTCGGCGTAAAGCTCCTGAGAGTGAGAAATAGCGTCGAGCGCGGCGTTCCGGCCGTCCCAGCCGAGGGTTTCGACTTCCTTGCCGGCTTCCAGGTTCTTGTACGTCGCGAAGAACTCGTCGATCTCGGCCTGGAGGTGGTCGGGAACGTCTTCGAGGTCCTCGATGTGATCGAAGCGGGGGTCCTCGGTCGGTACACAGATCACCTTGTCGTCCTGCTCGCCGTCGTCGTCCATCCCCATGAGGGCGATCGGACGGGCCTCGATGACACAGCCGGGAAAGGTCGAGTCCTCGACGAGCACCAGGGCGTCGAGGGGGTCGTCGTCGTCGTACCACGAGCGCGGGATAAAGCCGTAGTCGGCGGGGTAATGGACGTTCGAGTGGAGCACTCGGTCGAGAACCACACCCGGAAGGTCCTTCTCGTACTCGTATTTGTTGCGTTCGCCTTTGAGACACTCGACGACGACGTGGATCTCCTCGGGCGGATTCGACCCCGCTTCGAGGTCACGAAAGAGGTTCGTCATACGCGCTGTGGTGTGACGGGCGCGCCCAAATGGGTTACGACCCCATCCGATAGGACTCATCGGGCGGGTTCGAGGGCGAAACTATCGCTGTCGAACGTGTAACAATCGGATAACGTTGCAAACACATCGGGAAGTCTATCGTCGAACGGTCGATATATCGGATCGTGAACGCCGTATGACGGTACGTTCGAGTAAACCTCTCATAACGCACGAAGTGTTAAATGGTTACATGATGTACGCCGCGTCATGTCAGAGGCGCACTCGGTGGGAAACACGGTTGCGGCCGCGCGCGAACTCACCGCGTTCCAGCGTAACGTCCTCGTGATCCTCGCCGAGCGACCCATGTACGGCCTGGCAATAAAACGGGAACTCGAAGCGTACTACGGCTCGGAGGTCAACCACGGGCGATTGTATCCGAACCTCGACGACCTCGTCGGGATGGACTTCGTTGCGAAGTCCGAACTCGACAAGCGAACCAATCAGTACGAACTCACCGACGAGGGTCGCGAGGCCGTCCTCGACTCGTTCGAGTGGACGCTTTCGAAGTTCGTGACCGACGACGACCGAGCGAGAACGGTCCGAGACCTCGTCGACGAGCAACTATAGATCGCTCCCGCTCGGAGGTAGCTAAACGGGGTTCGACTCGGGGGAAACACGATATACGAGCCACTGAAACAGAGGACGGACCTCGTGGCGAGCGGTTACGGGCGGTCGGCGTCCGAGGTATCGGCGTCGCCGGGGGAGTCGTCCGCGCCGGAAGCGGGGTCGTCGTCGCCGTCGCCACGAGGGGCGAGATCGGAGTCGGGATCGGGGCCAGGGCCGGGGTTGGGGTCGGCGCTCGCAGCGTCGAACACCGACTCGATCGACTCGTCGATCGCTTCCCTCTGTTCGGCGGTCGGCCAGGCGTTGCGCGGGAAGTACTCGGCCCGGAACTCCTCGATTTCACCATTGCTCGCGGACTCGACCGGGCGAGCGTAATGGTTGCTCATGAAGTCGGCGAAGGCCCGAGCGTTCGCGCCGTGAACGGGGCCGCGTGCGTCGGCGACGCGGGCGGCTACCGACCGGTTGTGCGCGTCGACCGCCGCCCAGTCATCGGGGTCGCCCGGTCCCGAGAGGGGTCGTTCGACGGCGCGGTCGAGGTCGTCGATACGGTCGGTCCGGACGAGTCCGTCGTCGAGCCACTCGGTGGGGTACAACACGAGCACTTCGCGGGTGTCTTCCTCGCGCACGCGTGCCGCATAGCCGTGCTCGGCGGCTAACTCCGCCCGCCGCTCCCGGTGGACTTCGCGCTCGCCGGGATCGACCGCTTCGCGGGCGAGATGCGTCAGCCGTTCGGTCTCCTTGGCGACATCCGCCGGGAGGTCGGCGTCCGAAACCGAGTACGAATCGGGATCGAGTTCCAACCCGTGGTCGGCGTCGGACTCGGTATCGGGATCGAGGTTGTGGTCCTCACTCATCGTCGAGGGCCTCGTTCGCGCGCGCGTCGGCGCGGTCGTTTACGTCCCGGGGCACGTGTTCGAGCGTCCACTCCTCGAAGTCGTCCAGGAGTTCGCGAACCGTCACCCGGCGCTCGCGCAGATCGGGCTGATTGGTCTCGTACTCCCCACGGACCTGCCGGACGACGAGTTCGGAGTCGCCGCGGGCGTTCACCTCGGAGAAGCCGTACTCGCGGGCGACCTCCAGGACTCGGACGAGCGCCTCGTATTCCGCACGATTGTTGGTGGTGTCGTCGATCCGCTCGCCGCCCTCGGCGACGATACCGTCGTCGGTGACGAGTACCCAACCGATGGCGGCGGGCCCAGGATTGCCCCGGGAAGCGCCGTCGAAGTAACAGTACGCCCGACCGCTCGCGCCGCGGTTCTCACCGTCCTCGCTACCGCGAACCAGCGCGGCGAGCGAATGTGGGCGCTTACCCTGGATTACGACCTTGCCGTCGTACGCGACCGCAATAGCCCCCTCGTCTTCGGCGCGCCAGCGCTCGTGGGCGGTATTGCCCTCGCCGATCGTAACGCCGGCGTCGGCGAGGCGGGAGGCGGCGGCGGCGGCGTCACAGTCGATCACCGGCATCGGTTCGACGGAGGTGTGAGAGGCTATTGGCGATTACGATCCCCCGCGGCGGGTCTCAGCGACGCGACTCGTGCCCCTCGAAACGACCACAAAAATCTTACCGAGGATTTATATGTGCCTGCACTACTACTATTTAAGTGCAATGACACGGCCTACCCGTCAGCGCGAGCGCGAGCGTCAACAAGGGGGTTCAGCGGGAGAACGGGAGCAGGAGCAGAACGAAGGGGTACGTGACTGTCCGGAGTGCGAGTCGAAGAACCTCGTCAAGAGTTCCGACCGTGGCGAACTCGTCTGTGAGGACTGTGGCCTCGTCGTCGAGGAAGGGTCGATCGACCCGGGACCGGAGTGGCGTGCCTTCAATCACTCCGAACGCCAGCAGAAGTCCCGAGTTGGTGCGCCGACTACCCAGACGATGCACGATAAGGGTCTCACCACGACGATCGACTGGAAGGACAAGGACGCCTACGGGCGGTCGATCTCCTCGAAGAAACGCTCCCAGATGCATCGATTACGGAAATGGCAGGAACGCATCCGCACGAAGGACGCCGGCGAACGCAACCTCCAGTTCGCGCTCTCGGAGATCGATCGGATGGCCTCTGCCCTGGGTGTTCCCCGCTCGGTCCGGGAGGTCGCCTCGGTCATCTATCGCCGGGCGCTCGCCGACGACCTCATCCGTGGCCGCTCTATCGAAGGAGTTGCGACCTCCGCGCTCTACGCTGCCTGCCGGAAGGAAGGCATCCCGCGCTCGCTCGAGGAGATCTCGGAGGTCTCCCGGGTCGAACGCAAGGAGATCGGCCGTACGTATCGGTATATCTCACAGGAACTCGGCCTCGAGATGCGTCCCGTCGACCCGAAGAAATACGTCCCCCGTTTCTGTTCGGAACTCACCCTGTCCGAGGAAGTCCAGTCGAAGGCCAACGACATCATCGAGACCACCGCCGAGGAAGGCCTCCTCTCGGGCAAATCCCCGACCGGCTACGCCGCCGCCGCGATCTACGCCGCTTCCCTGCTCTGTAACGAGAAAAAGACCCAACGCGAGGTCGCCGACGTCGCCCAGGTAACTGAAGTCACCATCCGCAATCGCTACCAGGAACAGATCGAAGCGATGGGCATCCATAGCTGAAGTCATCGCCCGTCGGTTCCGGGTGGTTTCCGTAGCATCGCCCGGTTTGCCGGTTCTCCGGACCATCGCAGACCACTTTATTTCATCGTAAGAGATTTATTCAGTTAGTCGAAGGACCGGTCGAGCGCAGATGGCACCGGACACCCGAATCAAGGTTCTCGGCGTCGTCGGGTACGCCTTCGCCGCGGCGTTCGTCGTGGTACTCGCGTGGACGGTCTTCAGCCAGTTCTTAGAGGGTGCTATCGCGTTGCGGATCACCGTGTACTTCGCGGTGTTCGTGGGGTTGAGCTTCGGGTTCGTCTACGGCGTCGGTGCGCGCCGCGGTGCCGAGGCGCCGAAGTGACCGAGTGACGGTGCGAAACGCTACGACGATGCGGGCACATCGGCGAGGCAGGCGAGACGGGCGAGACGAACGACGTGGACGAGCCGAAATCCGACGGGCGAAGCTTCAAACCGCTCGATAGCCTAACTCAGGCAATGCGGCTCGACGAGTACTTCGAGGAAGTAGAACGGGACACGGCGGCCGATCGCCGCCGGCTGATCGAGGACAAGTCCTACGCCATCGTCGAGTATCTAGAGGACGTCGAGCGACAGTTCGAGAGCAAGGTCGACGGTGACTCGATCTTCGGCTCGACCGCACCGACGATCTTCGTCGGCCGGTCGAACTATCCCCAGGTGTCGACGGGCGTTCTCTCCCCGCTCGGCCACGAGGAACGCGCCGCCGACTTCGAGACCGGCGGGCACTGGTACGAGCGTGACTTCTCGATCGAGGACGTCTTTCAGCACCGTACCGGCCTCCTCAATTCGACGCGAGCGACCGATGTCCGCTCGGTTGGGTCGAGCGATGGACGCGGTTCGACTGATTCGACCGGTTCGATCGGATCGGCCAGCGGGGCCGAATCGATCCGATCGATCGGGACGGGTGGGTCGGTCGCCGACGCCTGGAACGGGTTCTTAGGCGTCCAGCGGGAGGTCGCGATCGCCGACCGGCCGGTCGACGTCGAGATCGGTTTGGAAGGGAAATTGAATCTCGATCTCGACGTCTCACGGACCGACGTCTCGACGCCGACCGGCCCGCGCGCACCCGGATGAACTACCTGTACAATCGGGGTTTCGACGTCTACGACATCAAGACGATCCTGTCGGCCGGCGCGCTCGGAACGACCGACCAGCGCCGACTCGTTCCGACGCGGTGGTCGATCACCGCCGTCGACGACACGGTGGGGAACTACCTCAGAGGGGGTATCAGGAACACCCCGAGCGTCGACGAAACCGAGGTCTACTACAACGACTTCTTGGGCAATCGTTTCTGGGTGATTCTCACCCCCGGCCAGTGGGAGTTCGAACTCGTCGAACTCAAAGCCCCCGGCAGTATCTGGAACCCCGATTCGGAGCGCTACTGGCTCACGAGCGACCACGAGGGCTACGAGGGACGCACGCAGTACGTCGAGGAG
The DNA here is from genome assembly GCA_003021235.1 of Halobacteriales archaeon QH_6_64_20. Taxonomy (GTDB): domain Archaea; phylum Halobacteriota; class Halobacteria; order Halobacteriales; family Halococcaceae; genus PXQR01. Next base: position 11,550 of record PXQR01000110.1, read on the forward strand.
ACGGCGGGTGCCTATCACGCCGCCAGGTTGGGCGCGCTCGAACACCTGCGCGAGCGCGACCGGCAAGCGACGGTGCTCGTCCTCAGACACGTTACCTCCGATTACTGGGGGCCCGCTGGCGTGTGGCAGGTACGCGAGACGGTCCGGCATGCCTTCGACGAGGAGCCGGGAACGGCCGAGACGTTCCAGGGTGCGATCGGCGAACTCAGTCCCCGGTTACCCGTCTCGATGGCCGACCTGCGCCGGAAATCGCACCTCGTCGCAGGATTGCAGGCGCAGCTGTCGGATTTCCCGACGAAGGTCGCCTGAGAGCCGAGCACCGAGCACCGAGAATCGACGACCGGAGGCAGAAGCAAGGTAGTGCTCAGCCTCCAGTACCCGCCGGCCTCAGTCCTCGTCCCGGAGTACTTCGCTTCGGCCCTCGACGCCACGGTCGGCAACGAGCGAGCGAACTTTATCGAGCAACGACGGGTGGCCGCTCTCGTAGCGACGAAAGGCGACGGTCAACCCGGCCATCGCGATCAGCGACAGAACCGCGAAGGGACCGCCGGTCAGCACCGCGAGCGCCTGTAATGCCTCGCCGCCGCCGACGAGCAACACCGCCACCGCGACCGACCCCTGGAGCAGTCCCCAGAAGACGATGCTACCGGTGGTGGGCGCGAACTCGCGTTTCGTCGCCAGAATCGAGACGACGAGCGTCGAGGTATCCGCGGAGGTGACGATGAAGACGATGATGAGCGCGAGAAAGCAAAACATCAGCAACTGGCCGAGCGGGAGCGCGGCGAACAGCGGGAAGCCGGCGACGGCTTCGGAGCCACCGTAGGATTCGATGGCGGCCAGGATGTCGGCGGCTCCCGAACGCTGAAGCGACAGGGACGTACCGCCCAGCAGGACGAACCAGACGATCGTCGCGAGCGACGTGGCGACCCCCCCGGTCAGTACGACGGTTCTGATCCGGCGGCCCTTCGAGAGCGCCGCGAGAAACAGGCCGGCGAAGGGGGCCCAGGAGAACCACCACGACCAGTTCCAGATCGTCCAGTTCGCGACCCACTCGCTCGCGACGAGGCCGCCGCCGAGATAGAGGCTCATCGCGGCGAAGTCGGCTACGTATTCGCCGACGGCGGCGGTACCGATTTCGAGTATCGCGGAGCGCGGGCCGACGACGATCATCAGCGCCGCGAACAGGCAGAACAGTACGATGGCGATCCCGGCGATCCGCCGGATGCCGCGCTGGACGCCGCTCGCCGCGGAGACGACGTAGATGAGCGTCAGCCCGGCGACAACCAGGACCGGTCCGGCCCCGCCGTAAGTGACGCCCCACTGGAAGTTGACGCCGGCGAGGAACTGCTGACCGACGAGCGAGACGGAGGTGGCGATCCCGCCGATGGTCGCAAAGACCGCTAGGACGTCGACGAGCGTGGCCCAGCGGCTATCGAGACCGTCGACGCCGAGAAACGGCGTCAAAATCGCAGAAACCCGTAGCGGCGCGCCCCGCTGATAGGTGAAATAGGCGATCGGCACGCCGAGAGCGAGATAGGCGCTCCACGCCGAGAACCCGTAGTGAAAGAGCGCGTACGCGAGCGCGCCGGGCACGACCGCGTTCGATCGGGCCGGTGCGTCGAGGAAGGGCGGCGGGTTCGCGTAGTGGAAAAGCGCCTCCGCGGGGCCCCAGAAGACGATGCCGGCGGCGATACCGGCGGTAAAGACCATCGCGAAGTACGTCGGATAGGTGTAGGTCGGCTCGGCGTCGGGACCCCCGAGTCTGACCCCGCCCCACGGTCCGACGAGCAGATACAGACAGTACAACACCGCGAGGAACATCGCGCCTAAGAATAGCCAACCGAACTCGTGAAGCAAGACGTTCTGAACGGAACCGACGACCGCCTGGGTCCCGGCCGGAAGTACGTAAAAGGCCGCGAAGAAGAGCGCGAAGGCCGCTACCGGGATGCCGAACGTGATCGGGTCCTGCCGGGAGAGGAACCCCTCGATCCTCGTCAGCGCTCCCCGCAGAGTACCGATCCATCCGAGACGCCGGATCCGAAGCAGATACGGTGCGTCGCGCCGGTCCTCACCAGTCCGGGTATCGATCGTGATCGGCACCAGCGCGACGTACGCCAGCCCGGAGCCGAAGAACAACAACGCAACGACGAGCCAGCCCCGGCCGCTCACCACCGACCCGACGAACCAGGGGAAGAAAAAGCCCGACACGACGACGATCCCCGAGAGCACGCAAACTGGCACTAAAAGCTTCCGGAGGACCGTCTCGACCGGGCCGGCCCCCTGGGTACTCATACCACATCTACCGGGACTGTCGTGCATAGTCCTGTCGTTGCCCCATCTGTGGGATTGAAGGGGCTCCGCCCGGGGGGCGAAAGGAGGTCCGACTTCCCGGCCGAAAACGCTCGACCGCGAGCCGTGACCACGACGGTCCGATCCCGGGGATCGGAAAGCCCGGCGGGGTGCCTTTATGACCGACCCGCCCGGTACGCTACACAGTGGCGAACGACCCACCCGAGACGACGATGGACGCCGCCCTCCGGGAGCTGTTTTACCGCGATGACAGAGTGCCCTTCGTCTACTGGCGGGAGTTCACGGGCACGAGCACGACGGTACTGCTGGTCGGAGCCGTCGCGGTTCTCGCGTTCGTCACCGGTCTCTCCCATCTCAGTCAAGGGACCCCTACGTTCTCCGGTCCGCTCGCGCCCCTCGTTCCCGTCGGGGCCGGCGTCGTCGTGCCGTTCGGCGGGGTTCTGCTCGCGTTCGTTCTCAGTGTGCTCGCGGTAGGGCTAGGGCGTCGAGTCTGGATCGCGTGGTACGGCACGATCGTTGCGCTTCCGCTGGCGGCGCTGTTGGTCCTCGTGACCGCGGAGCCGACCGACGTCCTGTTGTTCGTACTCTCGCTCGGAACGTTACCGCTGGTCATCCGTAACCGGGCGGCGTTCGACCGGTCGCTCGACCTCTCTCCCTTTCAGATCGCCGCCATCGTCACGTTCGTCGCGGGTCAGTTGTATGGCACGCTCGGGGCATACGCGTTGCGCACGCAGTACAAGGGTCTCGAGACGTGGGTCGACGCCTTCTATTACGTGATCGTCACCGCGACGACCGTCGGCTACGGCGACGCGACGCCGGCGACTCAGGAGGCCAAACTGTTTACGCTCTCGGCGATCATCGTCGTCACGGGAACGCTCGCCGTCGCCTCGGGATCGCTCGTCGTCCCGGCGATCGAATCCCGGCTGGCCGCGTTCGGAACCATGACCGCCTCTGAACTCGCGCTGTTAGAAGACCACGTCCTAGTGCTCGGCTACGGTGATCTCACCGAACCGTTGCTCGACGAACTGGAGGCTACGACCGACGTGGTGATTATAACCCCCGATTCGGACACGGCGTCGGCGTTCGAGGGAACTGACGTAAACGTCCTAGCTGCGGACCCAACCGACGAGAGCGCGTTACGCGACGCCAGGATCGAGACCGCGAGCGGCGTCGTGGCCGCGACCGACGACGACGCCCAGGACACCCTTGCAGTGCTCGCCGCTCGGCAGGCGAACTCCGAGGTACGGATCGTCGCGGCGGCGAGCAACCACCGCCACGTCGGTAAACTCGAAAGCGTCGGGGCCGACGAGGTCCTCAGCCCGTCGGTTATCGTCGGCCAGCGGCTCAGCCGGTCGGTCCGGGGCGACGCCGATGCGTCCCTCGATGGGGTGGACGAAGCCGGAGGGAACGACGCTGAGGACGACGACAGTGACGCCTCCTCGTCGTAATCGAGCGGCCTGAATCGAGCGACTACTACGCTCGTTCTCGATGCCGGCAGGTCCACAGCCGCGAGCGCTACAGGGTGATCCGATGAGTTTCACCATTGCAGTCGGTGCAACGACGGACGAGTTCGTCCCGTTTTTCCGGCGTTCTCGAAAACGTGTACGGTGTGTTCGTCACACTCGTTACACTCAACGAGCCACGGGTTTCGTCCTGGTATTCGCGCGCGACTCCGAGGGCGAGCGCCGTGACCCGTTCGTCCCCGTAGTTAGTTCCGAGCTGAAACGTTCCGGGTGGAACCCGAAGGACCTCGTCGGCGTCGACGGTCAGGTTCCCGGTTTCGTCTCGGACGTTACCGTACTCGACTGGACGTAGAACACCTCCTCTTGCGCGCCGTGTCGATGTGACCAGAGGTGAAACTCTCGCCGGGCGCGAATTCGTAGTAGCTGATCGCCGGCCCGGTGGTGTCGAGCGGTCCTGTAAGCTGACGTGCGTTGCCGACCGAGTTCGCCGTCGCTCCGTCCGGATGTTCCCGTCCGCCGGCGGCGCCGGCTTGACCTCGTCGATTTGTTTCCTTTGTTGTCGTACCGTGTTTCGCTTCGTGAGCCGTGATATACTTTAACTACCGTTCGGTGAGGGAATCGACCTCAGAGCGGGATCGGTAGCCACGAGAGCCACTCGGTTACCCGGGTGGGTGCGAATAGCGGCGCGTGGAGCACGAGCCAGTCCAGTAAGGCGAGGCCGAGCCCGTGGGCGACGACCGAGGGCAGGATCGAGGTGCTGTGGTAATCGACCGCGCCGAAGAGGACGTGGCGGCTTGTTGAGGTGATGGAGCGCGTAGACCACAGGGCTGATGAAGACGCTCACGACTCCCAGTTTCCGGACGCCGACACAGAGCAGACCCCGATAGTAGGTCTCGGCGGCGATCACGACTACTAGTTGTTTCGCCGCGTGAGGTAGAAACGTGCCGAGCGCGGCGCTCGTCTCCCACATCGGATAGTACGTCCGGATCGAGGGCAACGCCGACCCGACGAGGTAAAAGGGCAGGACGAACAGCGCGAGCAACAGGGCATTTCTGATCGCGGTCCGATCGACCTGCCAGCCGAGGTGCCGGCCGTGCGTGATCGCCAGTATTCCGGGACCGATCAGGTAGACGACCGTATCGCGAACGACCCGCTCGTCGAGCCCGGAACTGGGCCACAGCATCCAAATCGCGGTGAACACAGCGCCCGCGAGCAACGATTTCTCTACCCAGGAGAGCGACGGCAGTCGATACCCTAAATCCCTGACCGCCACGTTCTCACTCCTCTGCGTCAGCGTCGTCAGTGTCGTTAGCCTCGTCCGACTCGCCGACCGACGCGGCGTCGTCGTCACCGTTGTCGCCATCGTCGGTCGTCGTGTCCTCGCCGGATTCGGAACTCGACTCGGCGTGTACCTCTCCCTGTTCCATTGCCCTCGCTTCGGCGTCATCGTTGGAATCGGGGTCGAACTCGAACTCCGAATCGGGGTCCGAGTCGGTTTTCGAGTCCGTATCGGCGTCGCCCGCGGCGGTTTCGGTATCGTCCGGACCGTTCGCACCGGCTTCCGGTTCTTCGGGGTCCTCGCCGTTCGAGGTGGCGTACTCGTCGCTTACGGTCGGAACTGGACCCGTTCCGACGACGTTCTCGATCGCATCCACGAAGTCCTGCCGGCGGGCGAAGTAGACGCTATCGACCGATTCGAGTACCTCGCCGAGGCGCTGTGGTCCGTCGGGGGTGCGGATCTCGGTGTCGGCCTCACGTTCGGTGAGCCGGCTCTTTTCCATCCCCCAGGTCTGTCGGGAGGCGACCCGAGCGAGCGGCGCGCCTTCCACCTCGCTCCCCTCGCCGAGTTCGACCACGGGCGCGTCTTCTTCCTCCTCTTCGTCGTCGGAATCGGCCATTACCAGTCATTCAATGGCCCGTCGATTATGGGTTTCGCCTCGCACCTTTTTCTCGTCGGGTGTGCTCGCTCCCTACGGTCGCTCGCCCATCGCTCCTCCAAAAACCTGCATCAAAAAGCCGCTCCCTCGTGCCCGCGGCGCTCGGTCACGGGGAACCGTTCGCGAACTCCCTTCGGTCGTTCGCTCACGGATGCGGTACTCCGCGCCGACGATTATCAGAGCTGATCTCGTGCTGTGCGGTGGCGGGGACGAGCAACTGTACCGCGAGTGAGCCGGAGTTCTCGTAAGCGGAGTCGTTCGGAAGACGCTAGCGTCTTCCGTGATGACGAGACGGCGAAGCCGTCTCGAACCACGAACGAGAGCAGGGAGCGGCTCTGCCGCGACCATGGTGAACGAGCGGGCCGACGAGCGACTACCGCGCGAACGGAGTGAGCGCGACAGGAGCGAGGAATGCTTTTGGTCGAGATTTTTCCGAGGGCCGCCGTAGGCGGCCCGCAGAGCAAAAGGTCGAGTGGTAAGGCTTAATTCCGTCCTGGCGATTTGTTTCGGTATGGCTGGAACCATCGAAGCGCTCGTACCGGGCGGTGAGGCCACCCCTGGCCCGCCGCTCGGACCCGAACTCGGTCCCACGCCGGTCGATGTCCAGGCCGTCGTGAGCGAGATCAACGACGAGACCGACGCGTTCGACGGCATGGAAGTCCCCGTCACCGTCGACTACGAGGACGACGGCTCCTTTTCGATCTCGATCGGGGTCCCCCCGACGACGGCGCTTATCAAGGACGAAGCCGGCTTCGAAACCGGGAGCGGCGAACCACAAAACGACTTCGTCGCGGATATCTCGATCGAACAGGTCCGTCGGATCGCCGAACAGAAACGGTCGGATCTGCTGTCGTACGACCTCGAAAACGCCGCCAAGGAGGTCGGCGGGACCTGTGTCACCCTCGGGGTTACCATCGAGGGCGAGGACGCCCGGACGTTCAAAGAACGCGTCGATAACGGCGAATACGACGACGAACTCGCCGGGGACGATTCGGAAGCCGAAGAACCAGAAGCCGCCGCGTAGACCTCCGACGCCGCTTTTCGTTCGCTACGAAGTCCGCTCGCGAGTCGACTCCCGAACCAACGGTTTCGGCGCGCCGGGCGATCGGTTCCGCTCCGCGAACCGCAACTCGGTCGCCCGATCTCATTCGACCTCCGGGCGGAGGTCCGACAGTTCGGCGAGCGACGAGATCTCGTGGGTCGGGCGCGGATCGAGCGTGTACCCCGCACGGTGGGGCCGACGGAGAAACGCCGAGTCGATGCCGACCGTCCTCGCCGCCTCGATATCGGAGTTGCTGTCGCCGACGTAGAGCGCCGCTGATTTCTCCGCCCCGAGGTCGGAGAGCGCACGTCGGAGGTAGTGAGGATCGGGCTTCTTGCGCCGGAGCCCCTCGACGGACGGCTCGCGCCCGTAAAACGTCTCGAAGAGCCCGTCGATCCCGAAGAAATCGAGCACGTAGCGGATCGTCTCGTGTTGGTTGTTGCTCACGACCGCGAGGTTTCGGTCGACGCCCAACGATCGGAGCGTCGCGACGTCGTTGTACAGCGGTTTCTTGCCGCGACGGAGCGCACGCTGTTGGGCACGCACGGCCTGGCGATCGCGTTCGGGCCAGAAGGTCTCGGGGTCGAGATCGTACGCCCCACAGATCCGCGTGAGCTTCTCAGGAGTGACCCCGATCAGCGCGTCGACGTGGTCACGGCGCGGACGGGAAACGCCGAAGGTGAGAAAGGCCTTCTCGATCGCGAGGCGGGAGGTATCGGGGTCGGTCGGGGCTACGAGCACGCCGTCGGCGTCGAAGACCACAGTGTCGTAGCGTCCCTGGACCATACCGGACGGTGGCCGTCGCTGGGCAAATAGTTGGCGTCGGCCGGCGAAGCGCCGGCGTCGACCGACGCCGCTTCGAGCCTCGGTGTCTCCGAACGCTCCGATCGGTTCCGGTCTCGAGTCCTTCGGTTGTGAGTCCGTGGCATGTGGTGCGAGGCGTGCTTCGACGGTCTTAAGTTCGTCTTGCGGCCAAATAAGGTAACAGGCACCCGCCTGTTTCGCACCGTAGTAGCCGGAAGGCGTCCACTACGGAGGTAACCGATGTCAGCTCAGGATACAGCAAACGCCGTTTCTCGTGCACTCGCTGAGGCCCCCTCGCGGAACTTCCGCGAGACGGTCGACCTCGCGATCAACCTGCGCGATCTCGATCTGGATGACCCGTCGAACCGCGTCGATCGATCGATCGTCCTTCCCCGGGGGACCGGCCGCGATACGCAGATCGTGGTCTTCGCCGAGGGCGAAACCGCGATCCGTGCCGAGGAGGTCGCCGATCGGGTGCTCGACAGCGACGACCTGTCGGATCTCGCCGACGACCAGAACGAAGCCCGGGACCTCGCGAACGAGACCGACTTCTTCATCGCCGAGACCGACATGATGCAGGCGATCGGCCGCGACTTGGGGACCGTGCTCGGTCCCCGGGGCAAGATGCCGACGCCCCTGCAACCCGACGACGATGTCGTCGAGACCGTCAATCGGATGAAGAACTCGATCCAGCTCCGCAGTCGCGACCGGCGGACCTTTCACGCCCGGGTCGGGGCCGACGACATGGACGCCGAGGACATCGCCGACAACATCGGCGTGATCCGCCGCCGACTCGAAGCCGATCTAGAGAAAGGCCCCCAGAACATCGATTCGATCTACGTGAAGACGACGATGGGCCCCGCCATGGAGGTCGCCTGATGGCCGCCGAAGCGGAAGCGGAAGGGATCGAGGGCGAGAGCGAACGGGTCGCCGACAGCGAGCATCGCACGGCCGAGATCCCCGAGTGGAAGCGCGCGGAGATCGACGCGCTACGGGAAGTCATCGAGTCGTACGACTCGGTGGGGATCGTCTCGATCGCGGGCATCCCCAGCCGCCAGCTTCAGGCGATGCGCGCCGACCTGCGCGGGCAGGCGGTTCTTCGCGTCGCGCGAAACAGCCTACTGGAACGGGCGCTCGACGCCGCGGGCGAACCGAGCGATGCCGGCGAGGGCGACACCGGTGACGAAGCGTCGGGAGCGGGGATCGGCGAGCTTACCAACCAGGTCACCGGACAGGTGGGGCTGATCGTGACCGACGACAACCCGTTCGGCCTCTACAGGCAATTAGAAGCCTCGAAGACGCCGGCTCCGATCAATCCCGGAGAGCAAGCCCCGAACGACATCGTGATCTCCGAGGGCGACACCGGGATCGATCCGGGCCCGTTCGTCGGCGAGCTCCAGCAGGTCGGCGCGTCGGCGCGCATCATGGACGGGTCGATCACCGTTACCGAGGACTCGACCGTGCTCGAAACGGGCGGGGAGGTCTCCCGACAGCTCGCGAACGTACTCAACGAACTCGGCATCGAGCCCAAGGAGGTCGGCCTCGATCTCAGGGCCGTCTACTCGGAGGGCACGATCTTCGAGCCCGACGAACTCGCGCTCGACATGGAGGAATACCGGGCGAACTTCGAGACCGGTGCGGCCCGCGCCCGGAGCCTCTCGATCGGGGCGGTCTACCCGACCGCCGAAACCGCCCCGGCACTGCTCGCGAAAGGCCACGGCGACGCACGGAGCGTCGGGCTGGCCGGCGCGGTCGCGAGCCCGGAGCTGGCACCCGATCTGCTCTCGCAGGCGAGCGCCGACCTGCGTGCGCTGGCGGCGGCGATCGACGACGAGGAGGCCCTCCCCGAGGAACTGCGCGGCGTCGACGCGTCGGAACTCGAACCCGACGAAACCGAACCCTCGACCGACGAAGCGGGCGACGACGAAGAGGGGGAGGGCGGCGAGGCGGCGGCTGACGCGGAAGCGGAAGCCGACGACGCGGACGATGACGATGACGACGCCGGCGGCGAGGGCCTCGGCGCGATGTTCGGCTGAACCGGACGACCGAACGATACCTGATACGACAACACGGAACGCGAAACACGGAACACAGAATACGAACCCATGGAATACGTTTACGCAGCACTCATCCTGAACGAATCGGGCGAAGAGATCAACGAAGGAAACCTCACCGACGTACTCGACGCGGCGGGCGTCGATGTCGAGGAGTCACGCGTCAAGGCGCTCGTAGCCGCCCTCGAGGACGTCGAGATCGAGGAGGCCATCGAGCAGGGCGCGGCGGTCCCCGCGGGCGGAGCGGGCGGTGCCGGTGGCGCTGGCGCGCCGGCCGGCGGGGCCGACGCGGGAGCCGAGGAAGCCGAGGAGACCGAAGAGGCCGAAGACGAGGAAGGAGAAGCCGAGAACGCCGGCGACGACGAGGACGAGGACGCCGACGGCGAGGGCCTCGGTGCCCTGTTCGGCTGACCGACTCGTCGAACACTCAGCCGACTCGCGACGATCACGGATTTCTTTCGACGCCGCTCGCATAGCCCCGCCGCCGTTCGACAGTACGTCACGACGGCGTTGCGGTGAGTCAGCGTCGAGCAGTAGCGCAGTACTATTCGGACTAAGCGTGAAGCGGTAACGATACCTATCGAAGCGAACGTTGCAATCAAATTTTTGTCCTCGCGGATCGAGCCATACGTCCCCCTGGGGGGAAACACGAACAAGTGCTATCGATCGACGACGACGGACGGACGCGGCTCGAACTGTGCGTGCGCTCGCTGTCGCCGTCCGGCGCGCGCTCGCGACAGGACGCGGTGCTCTCGCGGCTCTCGGAGTTCGCCGAACGCGGGACGATCGCCGACTACGACGTTCGAGTCTGGGGAACGGGGATCCGTCCGGCGTCACCCACCGCGCGCACGGAACCGGGGAGGGCAGTACTGAACCGGCTTTCGGCGTTCGAGGACTGGGCGCAACGCAACGAGGTGAGCCTCGACGACGCGTTTCGAACGTCGCAAGCGGACTCGACGATCACGGGCGAGAGACACGTCGAGCGTTCGTTTCCGGTGTTGACGCTCGCGGAGTTCGCGGGGTCGGACCTCCGATGCGTCGCACCCTGCTGGGACGCCGATACCGCTTACTCCGTCGAGGACTGCCTCGACGCGATCGAGAACGGACGGACGCTTACCGAAGAAGGCAGGTCGACGCCGGTTCCCGTCGGCGAGGAGTACCGAGAGGCGACCGACGCGAGCCCCGACCGGGACGCAGGTCGATCGGAGCGCTCGAACCCGTCCGCCGCCCCGAGTCCGGCCGGGGAATGAGGCTCCTACCGGCCGGTGTCCGATCGTCCGCGTTCGAACCGTTCGGATCGAAGCCGGTAGCGCGGCGACAAAGAGAGGGCTCGTCCGATGCGAGGGAAGCGCCCGCTCAGTCGGTTGCCGGCGTGAGGTACGAGTCGATATACTCCTCCAAGCTCTTTCGCGTGGTTCGGACCGCGCTCTCGTCCTCGGCGGTGAGCCGGCGCAACATCGCACCGTTGAGCGCTGAGAGGACGTGTTCGGCCGCCCGGTCCACGTCGACCTCGCGGAAGACACCCTCTTCGATCCCCGCTTCGAGTATCCCGGCGACCGTCTCCGAGAGGAGGTCGTCGCCCCGGGTGAACTGCTCGCGGTAGCCGTCGTCCGAAAGGGCTTGGGAGCGCAGTTCGAACACCGCGACCTGGAACTCCTGATCCTCGCCGTCGAGCGTCCAGGGCAAGAACTCCTCGATGAGCGTCCGGAGTTGGATATCCGGATCGTCGCTTGGATCGACGGTGTCCTCAACCGAGAACTGATCGAGTATGTATTCGAGGAGATTGAGCAGGATCTCGTCCTTGTCGTCGTAGTGATAGTAAAGCAGGGATTTCGATTTCGCGAACTCGGCGTTGATCTTATCGACCGTCAGGTTCGCGTATCCGTGTTCGCATAGTGCCCGATAGGTCGCCTCCATGATCGCCGTCTGCGTGTCCCCACCCTGAGCAGAACCCGTTTCGGAAGCCATACAACTAATTATTCAGTCAAGTCGGAAATTACTTTCGGCATACTCGTCTCACGCCTCGGCCCGGGAGGACCGTTCGGGCGACAACCGGCGTCGGTATCGACGCACCGGGAGCCGACGATACCCGACCGAGGGCGCCGGGGCTCCTCGGCACGCCGACCCACGAACCCCCCTCCTACGAGTTCCATCGATCGGGATTCGACTCGCTACGAGCGTAGATCTCTGCTCGAAGAACGGGCGTTCAGCGGCCCGAGCGGTCACGGTTCCGGGGCGCTACCGGCGTCACGCTCGCCGTAAGCGGCGTGTTTTTACGCGTCTCCGTCTACGCGCCGGTATGGCAACGACACGAGAGGACGGAGGAGATGGATCGGGCGGATCGGACGGACCGGGCAGATCGGACGGATCGAAGGAGATCGATCGCTTCGACGGCGGCGTCGGCTGGATCGCGGAACCCGACGAGGACCTACAGCGTGCGAGCCACGCGCTCGTCGTTGACGGGGACGTCTGGGTGATCGACCCGGTCGACACGGCCGATCTCGACCGGCGACTCGACGAGTTGGGCGACGTCGCGGGCGTAGTCGTTCTGTTGGACCGACACGAGCGCGACGCCGACGCCGTCGCCCGCCGGCACGACGTGGCCGTCCACCTGCCCCATCAGTTGCACGCGATCGCCGACGACTTCGACGCCCGGGTCGAAACCTTCGAGACCGAACTCGCGGACACCGGCTATCGGTCGGTGCCGGTCGTCACCAACCGTCTTTGGCGCGAGGTCGCGCTGTACGAGGAGAACGAGGGAACGCTCGTGGTTCCCGAAGCCTTCGGGACGATCGACCCCTTCCGCGCTTCGGGCGAGCGACTCGGCGTCCATCCCGCGTTGCGACTCGTGCCGCCGCGTACGGCGTTGGGTGGTCTGCGGCCCGAGCGCGTGCTCGTCGGCCACGGAGCGGGGATCTCTGAGGACGCCCCGTCCGCGTTTCAGGATGCACTGGACGGCGCTCGCTCGCGCGCTCCGGGACTGTACCTGCGCGTCGCTCGCGAGGCCCTCGGGGTCTGACCGACCCAGCGACCGATCAGCACCGATCGCCGACGACCAACGGTGCTCGACCAGGGTCACCTGCACGGGATGACCCGGTACTCGACCGAACCCGCCGGCGCGACCCCGTCGTGGCTCCGTCCGCCGGTTCGGTTCCGTCTCCCCGTTCGACCGTTCAGCCGGTATGGGCGTACCTGCCGTCGACGACGAGCGGCTCGCCGTTTATGTAGCCCCTAGGTCGCTCGCGAGAAAGACCGCCGCGCCGGCGATGTCGGTCGGCTGTCCGCTACGCTGCTGTGGGGTCATCGCCACGAACTGCGCGGCGGCCTCCTCGTCCACGCCGCCCTGAGCGGCCAGTTCCGTCTCGATCGAGCCGGGGTTGGATCGCGTTCACGCGTATGCCCTGTGATCCGAACTCGTGGGCGAGCGAGTAGGTCAACAACGTACCGCTCCCTTCGACATGCTGTAGGTGGGGGTATGCGCCGTTGCCGAGCAGTCCCTGAACGCTCGACACGTTGATAATGGCCCCGCCGTCCCCGGCGACCATCCGCTCGGCGGCGACCTGCGAACCGAAGAAGACGCCCTTCGCGTTGACGCCCATGAGCCGATCGTACTCCGCCTCGGTGACGTTGAGGAAGGCCTCGGTTCGGAAGACCCCGGCGTTGTTGACTATGACGTTTAATCCCACTGAACGCATCGGCGGCCTCGACCGCCGATTCGAGGTCCGCCTGGCTCGTTACGTCACACTCGACGAACGTCGCTTGCGAGTCCGTTTCCTCGTCGATCCGCTCGTGTGTCGGCGTACCGCCTTCGCGCGGTTCGGCCTGTA
>PXQR01000111.1:0-27213 GCA_003021235.1 Halobacteriales archaeon QH_6_64_20
CGAGCCGTTCGTCCTCGGAGACCTGCTACGTGACGACGGAGCCCGTCCGATCCGTCCGAGGGCTTATATGACTGTATGATCAATCTACAGTCGGAGGGGGGTTCCCCACACCCACCCATTGCCTCTCCCCCCTTCCGACGCAGGCGCGCAAACGGAAATCGTGACCGATTTTTGCGGAGTCGAGTACACGGAGAAAGTACTGAATGCTCTTTCAGGTTCGGGTGGGGAAAGCTATCAAGCCGTTCGGACGGGTCTCGCTTCCGATCGGCTCCCTCGTTTTCGTTCGTTCCGCTCGTGCTCGGAGGTTTCGAGCCCGGGTTGGAGGGTAAGGATCGAAATCGCTCCGAACGGCGGAGAGCGGTCGCCGAAACGGTGTCGACCGAGCCGTTTGGGGCGGTAGCAGACGGTCGGCGACACGCTACCAGCGGTCGATCGAAGCGCCGTGCGAGTCGGCGAGATCACGAGCGCGAAGCGCCGAGCGGTGTGTTTAATCGCCTCGCGGTCGTAGCGTGACTAATGAGCGATGGCGAGGTCACGGCCCGTACGGATCGCGGGGCGGCGGCCTTCACACACCTCGGAACGCGCGTTCGAGAGGCCCTCTCCGAACGGGGATGGACCAGTCCGACCGAGCCACAGCGCCGGGCTATTCCGCCGCTGGCCGCCGGGTCGGACGCGCTCGTGATCGCCCCCACGGGGACCGGAAAGACCGAGACGGCGATGTTGCCGGTGTTCGACGCCATCGAAGGCGAGGACACGTTCGGGATCTCGGTGCTTTATGTCACGCCGCTCAGGGCGCTCAACCGTGATATGCGCGACCGGCTGGAGTGGTGGGGCGAGCAGTTGGAGATCGAAATCGACGTTCGCCACGGCGACACCACCCAGTACCAGCGCGGCAAACAGGCGAACGATCCGCCGGACGTCCTCGTGACGACCCCCGAGACCCTGCAAGCGATGCTCACCGGCGAGAAACTCCGGCGGGCGCTCGCCGACGTGTCGCACGTCGTCGTCGACGAGGTCCACGAACTCGCCGCCTCCAAGCGAGGAGCCCAGCTCACGATCGGGCTCGAACGCCTGCGGGAGGTCGCCGGCGATTTCCAACGGGTGGGCCTGTCGGCGACCGTCGGCGACCCGGCGGAGGTCGGGCGATTTCTCACCGGCGGACAGGGATGCGAGATCCTCGAAATCGACGTCGGCGCGGACTTCGCCGTCGAGGTCCGCGAACCGGAGATCGAACCGAACGACGAGCGCCTCGCGAGCCGACTAATGACCGATCCGGGCGTCGCGAGCCACGTCCGGGCGATCCGCGACATCGTCGCGGCGAACGAGTCGACGCTGATCTTCGTCAACACCCGTCAGACCGCAGAAGCCTTGGGCTCGCGGTTCAACGAACTCGATCTGAATATCGGCGTCCATCACGGCTCGCTCTCGAAAGCCGCCCGGATCGAGGTCGAAGACGGCTTCAAGGCCGGCGAGATCGACGGACTCCTCTGTACGTCCTCGATGGAACTGGGCATCGACGTCGGCCGGATCGATCACGTCGTCCAGTACCAGAGTCCCCGCGAGGTCGCCCGACTCCTCCAGCGGGTGGGGCGGGCAGGCCACCGGTCGGGACGCACCTCTGAGGGAACGATCATCACCACGCGGCCGGACGACACAACGGAAGCGCTCGCGATCGCCCGGCGGGCGGGGATAGGAGACGTCGAGCCAGCGGGTATCCATCACGGGAGCCTCGATACGCTCGCGAACCAACTGGTCGGGATCGTGATGGACCTGGGCGACGTGAGCGCCCGGAAGGCCTACCGAATCGTCACGCGTGCCTACCCGTTTCGGGACCTCTCGGAGGACCGGTTCAAAGAGATCGCCCGGGAACTCAGTAGTAACAGGGTGCTCTGGCTCGACGAGGAGGGGGATACGCTATCGAAGAGCGGCGGTAGCTGGCAGTATTTCTACTCGAATCTCTCGATGATCCCCGACGAGGAGACCTACGAGGTCTACGACATGGCCTCGGGCCGCCAGGTCGGGACGCTCGACGAGCGCTTCGTCGTGGACTTCGCCCATCCCGGCGAGGTGTTCATCCAGCGCGGGGAGATGTGGCGGATCACCGAGATCGACGAGGAAAAGAGTCGGGTGCAGGTCAATCCCATCGAGGACCCCGCGGGCGAAGTACCGTCCTGGATCGGCCAGGAGATCCCGGTTCCCTTCGAGGTCGCCGGGGAGGTCGGCGAGATTCGCGCGGACAGTGCGCGGAAACTGGCCGACGGGCAATCCAGACAGTCGGTCGCTACGGACCTCCCTACGCGCTATCCGACGGACGAATACACCGCAAGCGAGGCCCTCGTCCCTCTATCGCGCCAGGTCGAGAACGGGGTTCCAGTGCCGTCGGACGACCGGATCGTCGTCGAGTTCCGCGATCGCACAGTGGTAATCAACGCCTGTTTCGGTCACAAGGTCAACGCGACGCTCGGCAGGCTCTGTTCTGCGTTGCTCGGCCAGCAGACCGGGTCGTCGATCGGGCTCGATGTCGATCCCTACCGGGTGGAACTCGACGTTCCCCGGGGGGTCACGGGCGGGGACGTCACGACGATCCTCGAAGACACCGACCCGAACCACGTCGAGACGATCCTCGAACTCAGTCTCAAGAACTCCGATGCGCTGAAATTCAAGCTCGCCCAGGTCGCGACGAAGTTCGGCGCGCTCGAAGAGGGAGACCGGGATCGTGACCGACGGTTCGGCCGGGGGCGATTGCTGTCGGCGCTCGCCGATACCCCGGCGTACGACGAGGCAGTTCGTGAGGTGTTCCACGAGGACCTGGCGACCGACGCGACGAGCGAAGTGCTTGCCCGCGTACAGTCCGGCGAGATCACGATGGAGACCGTCGGCGAGCGAACGCCGATCGGGCTCGACGGCCGGTCGGGCGGCAAGGAACTACTGGCTCCCGAGGACGCCGACGCGAGCGTGATCGAGACGGTCCGCGAGCGCCTCCAGAGCGATCGCGTGATCCTGCTGTGTGTTCACTGTGCGGAGTGGAAACGTACGAAGGAGATCGGGCGGATCGACGGGAAACCCACGTGTCCGAACTGCGGGTCGACCCGGATCGCCGCGCTCAATCCCTGGGCCGACGAGGTCGTCGCGGCGGTGCGTTCGGGCGAGAAGGACGACGAGCAGGAAAAACAGACCCGTCGCGCGCACCGAGCGGCGAACCTCGTCCAGAGCCACGGCAAACAGGCGGTGATCGCGCTCGCCGCCCGAGGGGTCGGGCCGCACAACGCCGCCCGGATCATCGCGAAACTGCGCGAGGACGAGGACGACTTCTATCGGGACATCATCGCCCAGGAGCGTCAGTACGCTCGTACTAAGGCATTCTGGGACTGATCGTCGACGCCGCCGAACGCCCCGGCTTTCTCGCAGTTCGCGGGCGAAGCCGGTAGTGGTCCGTTCGCGCTCGGTCCGCGCTCTCGAGCTCCTGGGCCGACCCCGCCTCGATTCAGCCGAGTCGCGTCTCGACCCAGGCGACGAGATCGGCGAGTTCGTCCGGCCCGACACCGTGGGCACTGTCGTACGTCTCGCCCTCGACATCGCAACCGAGTTCGCGGAGTCGATCGGCGCTCGCCTGGACGCGACCCGCCGGAATCACTTGGTCGCCCGATCCCGCCGCGACGAATACCGGTTTTCCCTCGATTCCTTCGGGCTCGCGATCCGCGTGTGACGCGGCGAGATACCCGTGTAATGCGACGACCCAGGCGTACTCCGCGGGCGATTCGACGAGCAACGAGAGGCTCGCGATCGCTCCTTGACTGAAGCCGAGCAGGCCTACGCGCTCGGGATCGATAGCGTAGGCGTCGATCGCGCCCGCGACGCTTTCGGTCACGAGATCGAGACTGCGCCGGAACTCCTCGGAGTGGGGTTGGCTCCCGTGGAGGCCGCCGTCCGAGAGGTCGAGTTCGTACCAGGTGTACCCGCCCATCAGCCGATCGGGCGCGCGCAGGCTCACGACGAACAACTCCTCGGGAAGCCGTTGGGCAATCGGCAACAGGTCCTCTTCGTTCGCGCCGCGGCCGTGGAGCACGAACACCCCTGGAGGAGCGCCCTCGACGTCGGTTCGTGGCGGAATCGTGACGTGTTCGAGCGGGAGGTCGGCGTCGGTCATACCGGTCGATCGGGACGGGGACGTTTGAAGCCTTCAGTGACGCCAGTGTCACTGTAATCGTCCCGTTGGCGTTCCCGCGACCGAACGATCGGTACGACGCCTCTCGCATCGATCGTCGCCTCTTGTATCCATCGTTCGGTGAACGAGAGTTCGACGACCTCGCCAAGGTATATTTACTACGTGGGGGTATCGAACTACGATGGACGAACGGGAACGGAGTTTCGCGCTGATGATCAGCGGGGCTCACGGGATGGATCACTTCCTGAAGCGCGTCCTCCCGCCGTTGGTCCCCATCTGGGCGGTAGCGTTCGGCTTTCCGCTCTGGAAGATCGGGGTTCTCCTCGGCGCTCAATCGTTCGGATCGGCCATCGGACAAGCGCCGATGGGCCACCTCTCGGACCGCTACGACCGTCGGTTCATGTTGCCGGCGGGTATTGCCTCGATCGGGCTCGGCTTGATCGTCTTCACCGCGGTGGCCACCGTTCCGTTCCCCGGCTTCGAGTTCACCCTCCTCGGAGTGCCACTGAGCGGACGGTTCGTCGGTATGGTCCTCGCACTGGTCGCCACCGGCATCGGGTCGAGCACCGTTCACCCGACGGGCTACCCCCTTATCAGTCAGAACGTGAGCGAGGCTCGTAAGGGGAAAGTGCTGGGAACGTGGGGCTCGGCGCGAGCGTTCGGCGACGGCACTGCCCCGGCGGTCGTCGGGGTCGCGTTGCTCGTCGTGGGCTGGCAGTCGATTCTCGTCGGCTTCGGCGCGCTCGGAGCCGTGTACGCCGGCTACCTGTTCGTCTCGCTCGGCTCGTTCGAGACCCACCCCGCCGAAGGGGCGAAGACGACGGCCGAGTCGGCAGACGGGAACGAACCGTCCGACTCGTGGCGGGCCGACCGTCGGACGTACGTCTATCCGATGGTAGCAGTGTTCGTCGCGTTCGTCCTCCAGCTCGTGGCGACGAGTGGGGCGACGGTGTTCCTCCCCGAGTTCATCACCAGCGAGTACGGCTACTCCTTTTCGGTGGCGGGCATCGCCGTCACCCCCGCCTCGACGGCGAGTTTCTACTACTCGGCGCTCCTGCTGACCGCGGGGATCGTTCAGCTCGGAACGGGCGAGTTCGTCGATCGGTACGACCACCGGAAGGTCCTCATCGGCTTTCTCGCCGTCGGCTCGCTCGTGTTGGCGGCGATCGCCACGATTTCATTCTCACCGGTCGTCCTGTTCGCCGTTCTCTTACTATTGGGTGCGAGCCTCTGGGGGCTCAACCCCGCGCGGGACGCGATCGTCTCCGACATCGCTCCCGAAGAGCGGGAGGGACGGACGTTCGGTTACCTCTGGACCGGGGGACTGTTGCTCGCCTCGGCGTCGCCGGCGATTATCGGGTATATCGGCGACGCCGCGAGCCTCCGGCAAGCCTTTCTCGTCCTCGCGGGCGTCGTCTTCCTTTCGACGA
Organism: Halobacteriales archaeon QH_6_64_20; assembly: GCA_003021235.1. Classification (GTDB taxonomy): domain Archaea; phylum Halobacteriota; class Halobacteria; order Halobacteriales; family Halococcaceae; genus PXQR01. The sequence goes on from PXQR01000111.1 coordinate 5,596, forward strand.
TCCCTATTGTACTCCTCCTGTCCGATCGAATATACCTCGATGCACAGCCGGGCGACGTTACAGGAGCCGATTGACCGCTCGCACGACGATCGACCACACTCTCCGCCGTGTGGTCGATGACCTCGCTTTGCTTTCCCTCCGATTCGCACGATTAATCCGATGTCCTTCCTTGGGGGGTCTTATCAAGCTTCTATCCGGAGAGACGAGGAGACCTCGATGACGAAATCGGTCTCCTCCCTCGTCAGCGCGGTTCGAGGACCCGAAAGCGCCGTGGTTAACCGTCTCGCGTCGGTACTTGAGATTAATGAGCCAACCATCGTTCTCAGAGGGCGATCTCCGGAATACGGGGATGGCCCTCAAGCACGACCGCGAGTGGGACTACGAACTCGAACGGATCGTCGATGCAGTAAAGGAGCGGAACGCAACGACCGTAGGACTGCAGTTCCCCGAGGGTCTGAAACGGCGCGGCCCGAACGTCGTTGACGACCTCCGGGCAAACCTTTCGGACGGCGTACAGGTCATGCTCTCGGGCCAGCCGTGCTACGGTGCCTGCGATCTCGATACCTACCTGATGCGCCGAACTGACGTATTCGTCCACTTCGGCCACTCCCCGATGAAGGACTCGGAGAAGATCATTTATGTACCACTTTTCTCCAATGTCGATGTCGAGCCGATTCTAACGGAATCCCTCGACGAACTGGCCGACCCCGCGGCGGACCCGGATGTCGGCCTGGTGACGACGGCCCAGCACATGAACAAGTTCGAGGGGATGCGCGCCTGGCTCGAAGACCGAGGGTATACCGTCCACGTCCGCCGGGGCGACGACCGGCTTACCCACGAGGGGCAGGTCTTGGGGTGTAACTACGCGAGCGCCGAGGTCGATGCCGACCAGATCCTGTACGTCGGCGGCGGGAAGTTCCATCCGCTCGGACTCGCGATGGAACACCCCCAAAAGCGGGTCGTGATCGCCGATCCCGTCAACAACGCCGTCTCCATTGCAGACACCGAGAAGTTCATGAAACAACGGTACGGCGCGGTTCACCGCGCGATGGACGCCGAGACTTGGGGTGTGATCTTCTGTACGAAGATCGGCCAGGGTCGCTGGGACCAAGCCGAGGAGATAATCGAGGCGAACGAGGACGCCTACCTGATCACGATGGACGAGGTCACGCCCGATCGACTGACGAACTTCGATATGGACGCGTTCGTCAACACCGGGTGTCCCCGGATCACGACCGACGACGGTCCACGGTTCAAGAAACCGATGTTGACCCCTGGCGAGTACGAGATCGCCGTCGGCGAGAAACCCTTGGAGGACTTAGAGTTCGATACCTTCCACGGGACGTGGTAAGGGGTCGTTGCAGGGCGCTGCTTCTTTATTAGCGGAGCACAAACAGGCTAACGATGGCACAGCGCACGGCTCGCATCATCCGCGACGAGGAAGTCATGGGCGGGGAGCCGGTCATCGAAGAAACCCGGATTACCGTGCTTCGAGTGCATGCGCTCGTCCACGAACGGGGATTGCTGCCCGAGGAGATAGCAGCGATGCACGACCTCAGCACTGCGGACGTAGCGGCGGCGCTTGAATACTACGAGCAGAACCCCGAGACTATAGAAGAGGTCGAGTCGTGGCGCGAGAAGGCGAAGCGTCGGTCGTTAGAATCGGGAGCGAAGACGCTCGAGAACCTCCGACGGGAGCATACGGAGGACTCGGATGAGCTATCGGGTTCTCGTTGGCGAGAACCTCGACCCACAGACCGCGTTATTCTTGCGGAATCGAGGTCACGACGCCCTACACGTCTCGGAGGTTCTCGGCTCGGGCACCGAAGACGACGCCATAGCGAAGTACGCTCGCGAGCAGGAGTACGTAATCCTCACTAACGACAGGGATTTCGTCGCCCTGGAGCGGACTCACGAACTCAAGGTCGTCTTAGCCACGGACAACGACATGCCGGCGCACGAGATAGCGAACACCGTCGACGAACTCGCCGAGCTAGTACCCGAATCGACCGACCTCGGTCGAGTGACCTGGGTATGATCGTCGACTCCTTCGACCCGCAAGTTCGACGTTTCGTCCGGCTACGTTTGCCCCTCGGATGATACACATCCGCGAACGTCGGAGCCATTGACAGGGTAGCAGGACAGTCAGTGTCGCGGGCCGAAGTGTCTCGATAAGAACGGTCGACGACCAGAGTATTACGCTTCCGATCGGTCCGGAAGTCTGCCGGTCGGAAAGCCTCGCGTGAACTGATAGGTCGTGAGAACGACGACGGAGACGACGATCACGGCCGCGAAGAACTGAAAGATCGCGGTGAACGTATACCCCGCGTCGAGCAACACGCCGACGACCACGCTCCCGAGCGCGTTGATGAAGATGATGGTCGCGCTGAACACCGCATAGGCGCTCGCCCGGTGAGCGTCGGGCAACGAATCGAGCATATACGTGTCCATGGCCGGGAGCAGGCCGTAAAAGGCGAAGCCGAGCGCGACGCTGACGACCGCGAGCGCGTAGACGCCCGTCGTAGCGGTCAAGGCGAGCATACAGCCGGCGAAACTCCCGATGATTCCGAGCACGAGCGGGATGTGGGGCAGGCGGTCGGCGAGCGACCCCGCGAGCGCGAACGCGGGGATGCCGGCGGTGAAGACGACCGCGAGCAGGAGGCGGGCCGTACTCGCTGAAACGGCTTTTGCGCTCACGAGGTAGGACACGTAGAAATTGAAGACGCCGTTCCAGGCGAGGCCGACGAACCCGCTGAGGACGACGCCGCTCGCGATCAGCGGCCACTGGCGTTTGGCCGCTCGGAGGAAATCGCGGTCCTCGTTCTCGCCGGCCGGGACCGTCATCCGGCGAGTAATGACCACGAAAACGACCGTCGCGAGCGCCGCGGCAAGGCTGATGGCGAAGAAGACGTATCGCCAGTCGCCGATCAAGAGGACGGCGGCGACGAACACGGGCGCGCCGGCCGCCGCGAGTTGGCTCGACATGCCGTGAACGCCGAGGGCTCGTCCGATACCGTCTGGAAACAGGTCGCTCAACAGCGGCTTCGCGGCGATGAAGTACATTCCACTAGAGATTCCCATGAGGAAGGCACTGCCCCAGAGCACGGGCAAGGACGAGGCCGTCGCGGCGAGCACCGGCGAGAGCGCGAGCGTCGTGCCGGCACCGAGGATGACGACGTGGCGCGGAACCCGCGTTAGCAGATACCCCGTCGGCAGTCGCGGGAGGGCGCTCCCGAGCCACGCCAGCGTCGCCAGTAGTCCGACCGCCGCCGCCGAAGCGCCGAAGGCCGCCCGGACCGGCTCCAGTATGGGCGCGAAGACGACGCGCGCGAGATTGACCAACAGGACCATCGAGCACAACGATCCGAACAACTGCCGGCGTGTCACTTCTTACCGGTAGGTATGAGGCCGACCTCAAGCCTTTCGAACGACCGACGAGCTAACGAAGCCAGCGACGCCGAGGGCATCGACGACATCAACAGCAGTACCGACAGCGTAACAACCGGGGGCGGCGAGGGGTCGTTCATGCGTGTACTCGTTACCGGGGCGAACGGCACGGTCGGAACCGCGCTCGCCGGTCAGTTAGGGGATCGCGAGGAGTACGAGTTTACCTACCTCGACGTCGAAGACCACCCCGACCGCGAGACGGTGGTCGCCGACGTGACCGACTACGAGGCGATCCGCGAAGCCATCGACGGCCACGACGCGGTTATCCATCTCGCCGCGTCCGTGGACCTGAGCGGCGATTGGGGGGAGATCCTCGAAACGAATTTTATAGGTGCGTACAACGTCTTCGAAGCCGCCGCGCAAACGGGCGTCGAACGCCTCCTGTTCGCCTCCTCGATCCACACGGTAGGGATGTACGAGATCGAACTCGCGCCCGAACTCTACGATCCGGAGTCCCCGCGTCCGGTCGTACGCCATACCGATCCGGTCCGGCCCGATTCCTTTTACGGTCTCTCGAAGGTCTTCGGCGAGGGGCTCGGACGGCTGTTCGTCGAATCGGCTACCAATCCGATGTCCGAGGTGATGCCGGCGTTCGAAACCAATACCCGCGAAGGGCCCGAACGGTTCTACTCGCTTCGCATCACGAGCGTCCGCGACGCCGAGTACGACCATCCCTACGGCCTCGCCGAGGAGGGCGTCGAGACGGGACAGTGGGAGCGAGAGAGCGAGGAGTACCGGTTCATGGCGGATCGATTGAAGTGTACCTGGCTCTCCCATCGGGACCTCGCACAGCTCGTCGATCGGTGCTTGCAGGACGAGACGGTCGAGTACGACGTCTTCTGGGCGTGTTCGGACAACGACGGCCGGTGGGTCGATCTCGAACACGGTCGGTCGGTGCTCGGCTACCGCCCGCAGGACAACGGCGCGGAGTGGGACGCGCCGCCGGAGTAACACCTCCTTGAGAGGCCCCCGGACCGCTACGGCGCTGGGACGCCGGACACCGGGTACCGGTGCGAAGCGACCGATCCCGGCGCACGGGTCGATTGCGGGCTACGAGTCGACCTGACCTGTGAGTCGACGACGGAAGCTTCAAGCGACGAGCCGGAGCATCGAACCACATGGTTTCGACAGGCGAGTTGGAGATATTCCGTCACTCCCTCAAGAGCGTCGTCGAGGAGATGGGCGCGACCCTCCAGCGGACGGCGTACTCGACGAACATCAAGATCCGGCGCGACCACACCTGTGCGCTGTTCGACGCCGACCTCCGGCACGTCGCCCAGCACGATCTGGCCCCCCAGCACATCGGCTCGCTCGTCTCGGTCGTCCCGCGCAACATCGGCGAGCGCGAGGACGAGTTAGAGCCCGGCGACGGAATTTTGATTAACGACCCTTACAGGGGAGCCGTTCACCTGCCCGACGTGATGTTGATCTCGCCGCTGTTCCACGACGACGAGATCATCGGGTACGCCGCGAACTCCGCCCACCACGTCGACATCGGCGGCGGCACACCGGGGGGTATCCCGAACGACTCGACGGAACTGTACGGTGAAGGGGTCGTCATCCCGGGCGTTCACGCCGTTTCGGAGTGGGACTATCGCGGGGAGGTGATGGATCTCCTCTTGCGAAACGTCCGGGAACCCGAGATGCGCCGCGGCGACTACCGGGCTCAACTCGGCGCAAACCGTATCGGCGAGGAGCGCTTCGCGGCGCTTCACGATCGGTACGGTACCGAGGAGATCGTACCTCTTCTCGACGAGTTGCTCGATTACACCGAACGACGCGTCCGTAACGCTATCGAGGAGTTGCCCGACGGTCGCTACGAGGCCGAGGATATGATGGACGGTGACGGGATCACCGACGAACCGGTTCGACTCCGTCTGAGAGTCGAGATCGACGGCGACGAGATGACCCTCGATTACACGGGCACTGCCGAGCAGAACCGCGGGCCGCTCAACTGCACGCCGGCGATGGCCTTTGCGGGGGCGATGGCGGTCGTCATGGCCGTCGTCGGCGAGGACCTCCCGAAGAACGATGGCTTCTACCGCCCGCTTGAAGTCATTACTCCTGAAGGGACGATGGTCAACCCCGTCGACAACGCGCCGGTCGCCGCCGGCTGGGAGATCGCGATGCGCGCCGGCGACCTCGTCACCAAGGCGCTGGCCGACGCGATCCCGGAACGGACGATCGCCGCGACGAAGGGGATCGTTTGCAACGTCGCGTTCGGCGGCCGGGACACGCGCGATGAGGGAAAGTACGTCTACTACGAGACGGTCGCGGGCGGGTTCGGCGCTCGTGAGGACCTCGATGGGATGGACGCCGTCCAGACCCACTTTCAGAACACGGCGAACAGTCCGATCGAGGAATTAGAGACCGAGATCCCGGTATACGTCCGGCAGTACGGGCTCCTCACTGACTCGGCCGGTGCCGGGCGGCGTCGTGGCGGCTGCGGCGTGCGTCGCGATTACGATTTCTACGGTGAGAACGCGAGCTTCTCCTTGCTGACTGACCGCACGAAATCGGACCCCTGGGGACTGTTCGGCGGCCGGAGCGCCGCTCCCTCGGAGTTCCTGTTGAACCCCGAGAGCGAGAACGAGCGCCCCCTCGGGTCGAAGTCCACGACCGATCTCGATAGCGAGGACGTAGTGAGCCTCCGGACGCCTGGCGGGGGCGGCTACGGCGAGCCTACAGAACGCGAACCCGAACGCGTCGTCGAGGACATCCGCGACGGCAAAGTAAGTCCGGCAGCGGCCGCCGAGGAGTACGGCGTGGTGCTCGACGACGGCGATCTCGACGCCGAGGCCACCGACGAGTGCCGCGCGTCGCTCCGCGAGGAGGGGTCAAAGGGCGGTGAGCACCCATGACGGTTCGCATCGGCGTCGATACGGGCGGGACGTTCACCGACGTCGTGCTGTACGACGCCGAAACCGGCGACGTAACGGTCACGAAGACCCCCTCGACGCCCGATGCCTTCGACGAAGGGGTCCTGACTGGTATCGACGAGGCGCTGGCGGCGGCGAACGCCGACACGTCCGGCGTCGACTTCTTGAGCCACGGGACGACCGTCGGCACCAACGCGGTCCTGGAAGGCGAGATCCCCCCGCTCGGCCTGATCACGAACGCCGGGCTGGAAGACGTCCTAGAGATCGGCGACCAGACCCGACCGGCGCTCTACGATCTCCAGGTCGAGAAGCCACCGGCGCTGATCCCGCGACGACGACGCTTAGGCGTCGGCGGACGGATCGATTACGCCGGCGAGGAGGTAGAAACGCTCGACGAGGACGACGCCCGCGAGGCCGCCCAGGCGCTCGCGAACGCAGAGGTCGAGTCAGTCGTCGTCGCGACGCTCTTTTCGCATCTGAACGACGCCCACGAGCGCCGCATCGCCGAGATCGTAGCCACGGAGACCGACCTCGATTGTACTACCTCGTCGGCGGTCTACCCCGAGCCCCGTGAGTACGACCGGACGGTGACGACGGTGTTGAACGAGGCCATCAAGGTGACGATTCGGGACTACCTGGACCGGCTCACGGCGGGTATCGACGGCCGGGAGATCGACGCGTCGCCGAACGTCATGCACTCGGGCGGCGGGGTGTTCGCCGTCGAGCAGGCGACTCGCTCGGCGATCCGTACTGTACTTTCCGGACCGGCGGCCGGCGGCGTCGCAATGGCCGCCGTCGCGAACGAGGAAGGACGGAAGAGCGCCATCGGCCTCGACATGGGTGGGACGAGCGCGGACGTGAGCATCGTCGAGAACGGCGACCTCGTGCGTACCAACGAGGGCGAGATCAACGACCTGCCGATAAACGTCCCGCTGATCGACGTCAACACCGTCGGCGCGGGCGGGGGCTCGATCGCCTGGGTCGACGAGGCCGGCGGCCTGCGGGTGGGACCGCGCTCGGCGGGCGCGGACCCCGGCCCGGTATGCTATGGTTCAGGGGGCGCTGAGCCGACGATCACCGACGCGAACCTCGTGCTCGGCCGCGTCGATCCGACGGACTTCGTCGACGACCCCGCCGTCGAAGCAGCGCACGACGCGATCGGAGAGCGACTCGCCGACCCGCTCGACACCTCGACTGAGGAAGCCGCACTTTCGGTGCTCCGGGTGGCCAACGCGAAGACCGTTCGTGAAATCCGGCGCGTCACGGTCGAACGCGGGCGCGATCCCGCCGAATTCACGCTCGTCGCCTTCGGCGGTGCGGGACCGATGCAGGCCACGGCCATCGCGGCGAACCTGGAGATCGAATCGGTACTGCTCCCTCGGGACCCGGGCGTCTTCTCGGCCCGGGGCCTCCTGCTCGCCGACGTGCGCATGGACGAATCCCAGGCGTATCGCGGGAGCGCGCCCGACGCCGAAACGGGTTCTGTGGCGCTTGCCGACGCCCGCGAGCGGCTTCTCGACCGGTTCGACGAACAGGGGTTCGCCGACGAAGACGTCGAGGTCGAAGTGCTGGCCGACATGCGCTACCGGGGCCAATCCTACGAGGTGACGGTCCCGCTCGCGGAAGGCGAGTTCACCGACTCGTCGGTCGAGAGCCTCGTCGAGCGCTTTCACGACGCCCACGCCCGTCGCTACGGCCACGCGATGCGCAACGAACCGATCGAACTGGTGACGATCCGCGTCGCGGGTACCGTTCCGACGGCAGACCTCGACGCTACCTTCGAGGCCGACTCCGGCGACGCGCTCGTCGATTCTCGAGAAGTTTACTTCGAAGAGGGCGGTTTCGTCGCAACCGACATCTACGATCGCTCGGCGCTCGCCGCTGGCGAGACGTTCGAGGGACCCGCTATCCTCGAAGAGGCGAGTTCGACGGCCGTGCTTCCACCGAGTTCGGAAGCGACCGTCACCGAGCGGGGAAACGTTGACGTCCGACTCTGAGTTCGAACCAGCCGCCGGCAGTCTCAGTCATGTAGTTGCCGAGCGTCCGTCTTCTTCTTATGCGACCTACGCCGGAAGGGGTCACGCAGGCGAGAGACGCGAGACACGAACACGATCGCCGGGTCGGCGTCGTGGCTGGTGGGGCTAGTCGAAGGCCGCTCCGGTTAGTTAGTACGGTGGGAATCCGGGCCTGGTCACGTCACGGATGGTCCGGACGTCGAGCACGAGCGGGCCGTCGGGCTTAGAGAGGAAGTCATCGACGACGTCGAGATCGCCGATCGACCGGACGGTAGCGGCGTCGGCACCGAGACCGCGTGCGGTGGCGGCGAGGTCCGGTCCTCCGTAGCTGGCGGCCGTCTCGCGGCCGTACTCCATCCGTTGTCGGTGCCTGATGATGCCGTAGCTTTCGTCGTTGAGAACCGCGATACAGACGGGCAACGAGAGCCTGACGGCGGTCTCTACGTCCTGAACGACCTGTAGGAACGCGCCGTCGCCGGTGTAACAACAGACCGGCTCGCGCTCGGCGACGGCGGTCCCGAGTGCCGCCGGCAGGGCGTACCCCATGGTACCGAAGTTGCCGTTGACGAGCATCCGCCCTCCGCGTCCGAGCGGGTGAAACAGCGCCGGGAACCCGGTGTTGTTCCCCGAATCGATCGTGACAGTGCCGTCGTCCGGGAACCGCTCAGCGAGCGCGAGACACACCTCTCGTGGGTCCACGCGCTCGGGTGCCGTCTCCGTCGGGAGGTCGGCCGGGTCGTCGGCCGCCTCGATAGCCGCGCGGATGCGTTCGGTCCGCTCGGGGGCCGCTTCGACCCGATCGGCGAGCGTCCCGCAGGCCGCACGCGCGTCGCCGACGAGGCCGACCGTCGGGTCGCGATACGTACCGAGCGCGCCCCGATCGAGGTCGATCTGTACGATCTCGGCGTCGGCGAAGAGTTCGCCGTACCGGGTTGATTTGCCCGATAGTCGAGCGCCGACCGCGAGCAGGGCGTCGACGTCCCAGATCAACTCGTCCGCGGCCGGCGTCATGAACGTGCCCGCGATACCGGCGTGAAGCGGGTGGTCGTCCCCGAGCAAACCCTTCGCGAAGTACGTCGAGAAGACTGGCGCGCCGAGGTGATCGGCGAGCGAAACGACCGCGTCGGCCGCCCCGGAGTGGGTGGCCCCACCGCCGATCAGGATTCCGGGCGCGTCGGCGTCGTCGAGCACGGTCGCCGCCTCGGCGAGACGATCGGGATCGGGTCGGACCCGCTGCGTAGCACGGGGTTTCGGTCGATAGGTCGACCCCGGTGCGTTCCCCCGCTGGATGTCGCCGGGCACCTCGACGAGCGCGGGGCCCGACCGAGTTCGCGCGGCGTCGAAGGCTGCCCGGATCGCTCGGGGGAGGTCGCCCGACGTCTCGACGCGCGTCCCGTAGACGTCGATCGGGTCGGCGAGAGCTCGGTGGTCGAGGTACTGGAGCGAGGTCTCGCGCCCTTCACGATCCGTGTCGCCGACGAAAATCACCAGTGGGACGCCGTCGCGGTCGGCCGCCGCGATCGAGGTGACGCCGTTGGTGAGTCCTGGCCCGTGTGTGAGGGTACAGACGCCGACGCTCCCCGTCACCCGCGCGTAGCCGTCGGCCATGCCGACCGCTACCTGTTCGTGACGCGCGTAGCGGTACTGTACACTGTAATCGTGGGTACGATCGAGCAGGTGGGAGTTGCCCTCGCCGATCAGCCCGAACAGGTCCGTGACGCCCTCCGATTCCAGCGCGTCGAGGAGGTAGTCGCTTCCCGTCGCGTCGGTCACGGTAACCGAATCCCCTGGTGAGGACTCGATTTCCGTTCGTGACAGACCGTCATGTCTCCCACCAGACTCCAGACGTGTTTAGTTCCTCCGAGGGTGCGTCGGTTCGTTCGTCGAGTCGCCGCTCGGTTCACCGGAGTCAGCCGCCGAGGAACTGCCGGCGGACCTCCTCGTCGTCGAGCAGGTCGTCGCCCGAGCCCTCGTATCGGTTCTCGCCCTGTGCCAGCACGTAGCCTCGATCACAGCGCCGCAGTGCTTCTTTGGCGTTCTGTTCGACCATCAGGACGGCCGTCCCGCCCTCGTTGATCGCGTCGATACGGTCGAACATCTCGTCTACCAGATCCGGCGCGAGCCCCGCGGAGGGTTCGTCGAGTAGTAACAACTCGGGATCGAGTACGAGCGCACACCCCATTGCGAGCATCTGCTGTTGGCCGCCGCTGAGGGTGCCCGCGGACTCGTCGAGGCGTTCGGCGAGCACCGGAAAGCGTTCGAACACCGCCTCCCGCCGTTCTTCGGGCGGGTCGTCGAGGATGTACGCTCCGAGCCTGAGGTTCTCCGCAACGGTCAGCGAGGGAAAGACGTTGCCCGACTGGGGCACGTAGCTCATCCCCTCGCGGATGACCGCTTCCGGCGGGAGGGCCGTGATGTCCGTCCCCTCGAACGTGATCGAGCCGTCGAGGCGGTCGGCGAGGCCGAACACGGCTTTCATCGCGGTCGACTTGCCGGCTCCGTTGGGACCGACGACGGCGACGTACTCGCCGGGGTCGACGCGGAGATCGACGTCCGAGAGCACCTGTAGCTCGCCGTAGCCGGCGTCGAGGTGTGAGACGTCGAGGACGCTCGTGTCCGAACTCACGTCCGCGCGCCGACCTCCCACGGTAGCCGATCGTCGCTCGCTGGACGCCGCCGATGGCCGGTACGACGTCGCCGCGATCGTCTCGCCCCGCACGACGCCGTGTTACCTGGCGGACCATCCATCGTCATCCACCGAGGTACGCTTCGACGACGCGCTCGTCGTCCAGTACGGTCTCGGGCGAGCCGTCGACGAGGAGCTGTCCCTGCTGGAGAACGACCAGACGGTCGACGAGATCGGTCAGCGTCTCCAGTTCGTGTTCGATGACGACGACGGTCATGCCCTCGCTATTGAGCTCGCGGATGCGATCCGCGATGTCGCGGGTCAGCGTGGGATTGACCCCCGCGAAGGGCTCGTCGAGCAACAGTAGTTCGGGATCGAGCATCAGCGCTCGTGCCAGTTCCAGTAGCTTGCGTTGACCGCCCGAGAGATTGGCACTGTACTCATCGGCGAGGTGGGCGAGTTCGAACGCCTCGATGAGTTCGTCGGCCCGTTCGTCGACCTCGCGCTCGCGGCTCTCCATCGCGTCGGTGCGCAACAGTGCTGGGAGGGTGCGTTCGCCGGGCTGGTCGGTCGCCGCCAGCCGGACGTTGTCACGGACGGTCATGGTTCGTAGCTCCCTGGTGAGCTGAAAGGTTCGGATCATCCCCGCCCGGGCCAGCGCTTCGGGGGAGTTCCCGGTAACGTCCGTGCCGTCGAAGGTAACCGCCCCTCCGTCGGGACGGACGATGCCGCTCACACAATTAAAAAGGGTCGTCTTCCCGGCACCGTTGGGCCCCATCACGCCGACGAGGTCGCCGCGATCGACCGACACCGAGAGGCCGTCGAGCGCGCGCAGGCCGCCGAACTCCTTTGTAAGGTCCTCGACGGCGAGCAGGCTCACGAGTCCACCCCGAGTTCCTCGGCGTTGCCCCAGATACCGGCCGGTCGGTATCGGACGATCGCCACCAATATCATCCCGATGACGATGAGTCGGATCGACGCGAAGGCGCTGGCCGAGACCGGCGTCACGTCGAGGGCGAATCGCGATAGGAGGCGCAGGCCCATGATGATCGCGAGACCGGCGAGCACTCCCCGGTGACTTCCCGCGCCGCCGAGCAACATCCCGATCCAGACGGTGACGGTCACCTGCAGGGTGAAGAACCCCGGCGCGACCGCGCCGCTGTAGAGCGCGAACAGGCCGCCGCCGAGTCCCGCGAGCGCAGCGCCGTAGACGAAGGCCTGCATCTTGTAGCTGAAGGCGGATTTCCCGAGCGAGCGCGCGACCAGTTCGTCCGCGCGGACGGCGCGCAGGACCCGGCCGTACGGCGCGTCGGTCAGCCGCCTCACCGCCGCGAACGTAAACGCGACGCACCCGCCGAAGAACAGTAGTGTCGCCAGCAGGGTCGTATCGCCGTCGGTCGCGAGCGCCGCGATCGGCTGGGGAATCCCCGAGAGGCCGACGTTACCGCCGAAGATCCCCCGGAAGTTGACGAACAGCGTGTGGAAGATCTCGGCGGTCGCGAGCGTGGCGATCGCCAGGAAGTCGTCGCGCAGGCGTAAGGACGTAGCGCCGACGAGAGCGCCCAACAGCGCCGCGACGAGCACGCCGGCCACGAGCGCTGCGACCCAGGGGTACCCCAGCCCGATGCCGGCGAAGGGGTTCTGTGCCGACAACATTGCGACGGTGTAGCCGCCGGCGGCGAAGAAGACGACGTGGCCGAAGTTGATGAGCCCAGTGTGGCCGTACTGGAGATTCAATCCCAGTACCAGGAGTCCGTACACCGCATACAGGATGGCGACCTCGAAGAACACGTACAGCGCGCTGGGCAGAGCCACGACCAACGGCGTGAGCGCGAACAGCGCGGCCATCAGGACGCATGCGCCGCCGATCAGCGCCGCCCGTTCGCCCTCGCCGCCGGGAAGCCGGTCGACGACGCTCACGCCTCGCGTACCTCCCGGCCGGCGATGCCGCTCGGCTTGACGAGAAGGACGATCACGAGCACGAGAAAGGCGATCGCCGAGGAGATCCCGGTCATCCCCGAAGGCAGAAACGCCGTCGACAGCGCCAGCACGAGGCCGATGACGTACGACCCGGCGATCGCGCCGTAGGGACTGCCGGCACCGCCGAGGATCGCCGCCGCCAGGATCTGGAGCACGAAACTGAAGCCGATACCGGCACTGACGTTCGTCTGGATCCCGATCAGGACGCCGGCCAATCCGGCGAGGACGCCGGCTAGCATCCAGACGCTGTCGCGGACGCGCTGGGTGTCGATGCCCCGGACCCGGGCGAGGTCCTCGTCGTCGGCCAGCGCGCGCATGGCGATGCCGACGTCGGTGCGGGTCAACAGCGTATATAGTAACAGGAAGACGGCGACCGCGCTCCCGACGACCACGAGCTGAAGCGAGGTCACGAACAGGTTACCCAACAGGTCTACCGACCCGACCGGGAGGTCCGGCAGGCCCTCGAACCGGTAGGTCGTCGCCGAAGTGTCGAAGTAGCGCGCCCCCCGGCCGGCGACGAGGCGGACGGCGTTTCGGAGCGCTAATCCCAGCCCGATGGACGTCAGTAGTAGCGGTACCGGCCCGGTATGGTTGATCGGCGTAAAGAAGCCGCGGGCGAGGACGAGGCTCACGAGGCCGCCGCCGACCATCGCGACGAGCGCCGCGATCGGCAACGGTAGCGACAGCGTCCCGCTCGCGAGGATCCCGACGAACGCCCCGATGGTGATGAACTCGCCGTACGCGAAGTTGATCATGTTCACGATGCCGTAGATCAGGGTGAACCCGATGGCGGCGATCGCGATGTACGACCCCGTCACGAGGCCGAAGACGACGTTCTGAGCGAGGCCCATCGGTCAGTATTCGCCGTCTTCGGCGAACTCGCGTACCTCAGAGGCCGAGATGGTTTCCTCCTCGGCGAACTCCCCGCCCTGTGCGACGTTGACCGCTACCGAGCCGAACACGTTGCCGAACTGAGTGAAGTTCACCGGCGTGGACGCGCCGACGTAGTTGATCTCCTCGCCGTTATCGAGGGCCTCTTTTCCCTCCGCGAACGTCGAGACCTCGACGCCCTCGCCGCGGCTGACCGGCCCGAGGTTGCGCTCGACGGCCTCGGCGCTCGCCTCGCCGGCCCGCTGAACCGCAAGCGCGGTTATCTGCGTGGCGTCCCAGGCCGGCGGCGTCCAGGCGTTGATCTCGGCGTCGCCGTTGTTCTGGTAGGCGTTGAGCATCGTGTCGTAGTTCGGCCCGGACTGACCCGGACTGGCCACCCACGCGCCGTTGAGGTCGCTCCCGACCTGCGCGATGAGGTCGTCCTGGGCGAGCGTATCCGAAAGGATCGGCTGGCGGCCATACCCGCCGTCGGCCCAATCGCTCAACAGCGTCGTGGCGTCCTCCAAGGGCATGCTCACGAGGAAGGCACCGAAGTCGTTTCCGAACAGCCGGTCGAGCGAGGACTGGTAGCTCGACTGGCCGAGGCTGACTTCGACTCGGGAGGCGACCGTGCCGTCGCCGTCCTCGTACGCGCTGATAAAGGCGTTGGCGTAGCTCCGCGCGCCCTCGGTGGAGCCGTTGATCACGCCGATCGTCTCGTAGCCCTGATCGAGCGCTCGCAGGGCCGCGCCGGACGTGTGTACCGTGTCGCCAACGACCGTCCGCCATATCCAGCCGTCGTCGCTCAGGTCTCCCGGGGTGTTCTTGTCGCCGCCGCGAGTGTCGAGAAAGGGCGTTCCGGGCCAAGGCGTGACGACCGGCGTTCGCTGTTCCTGTAAGAAGTCGAACAGCGGGCCGAGTTCGCTCGAAAAGAGCCCGATAATCGCCGTTACGTCGTCGTTCTGGACGAGTTGGGTAACGACCGTCCGGGCCTCCTGGGGGCTGACTGCCGTGTCGCGACGCACGACTTCGAGTTCCGCGTCGAGCGGGCCGCCGGCCTCGTTGAACGGTGTCCGGGCTCCCAGAACTCGATCCGCTGGCGCTCGACCCGGTAGCGTTCGATCCGCTGGCGTTCGCCCCGCTCGTGTTCGAACCGCCGCCGTCCGAACCCCCGTTCCCGCTCAAGCCGACACAGCCCGATACGGCGGCGAGTCCGCCCGTCCCGGCCAGCTTGAGAACCGATCTTCGATCTACGTTGTCCGTGTTATCCGCCATCGACTCGCTAGATCCACTTGGTCATAATGAATATGCTGTATTCTTTCGCCGCCGACCCATAGCATCGAAATCGCCGCTGGCTCCGCCCTGAGAGCGCGCCGCGCCGCCGGTCGACCACTACGGATCGAAAACTCGTGGTGCGGATTCGGACGCCTACGAGAGCAGGAAGCTTAGGAGCGTGTGCTAATACCCTCGTCGGAGTTCGGGATCGTGGTCCGCTAGCGGGTCGGATGCCGGGCCACGGCTGACGGATCGATGCCTCGGACGACGCTTGATAGTGATTCAGGCCTCGAACCCCTCGCGTAGTCCGTCAGCGATCGCGTCGAGGCCCTCCTCGGCGGCGTCGAGTTCGTCGGTCATGCTACAGAAGCCGTGGATCATCTCCTCGAAATGGTGATGGGAGACGGGAACGTCGGCCTCGTCGAGCCGATCCTCGTACGCGAAGTCCTCGTCGCGGAGCGGATCGAAGCCCGCGCTGACGATCGTTGCCGGCGGTAGATCGGCGAGGTCTCGGGCCTGGAGCGGGAAGGCATACGGGTTGCGCTCGGCGATCGGATCCGTGATATACCGGTCGGAGAACCACTCCATGCTCGCGAGTTCGAGGAAGTAGCCCTCGGCGTTCTCCTCGTAGCTGTCGAACCCCTGTACGCTTCCGGCGTTCACCGCGGGGTAGAGCAGACCCTGGTGGGAGATGTCAGGGCCGTCCCGATCGCGGGCCATCAAGGAGACGACCGCCGCGAGATTACCGCCCGCGGAGTCGCCCGCGACGGCTATCCGATCGGGGTCGCCACCCAGATACCCGGCGTTCTCGGCGACCCATTCAGCCGCGGCGTAACAGTCAGCCGGTGCGGCGGGGAAGGGATGTTCGGGCGCGAGTCGGTAGTCGACGGAGACGACCAGACACTCCGCGCGGTTCGCGAGCATCGTACAGACGTTGTCGTAGCAATCGAGGTTCCCCAACACCCACCCGCCGCCGTGGAAGTAGACACAGATCGGGTGCGGGCGTTCACCCTCCGGTTCGTAGACCCGGATCGGAACGTCGGACCCGGCTCCCGGAAACGAGAGGTCCCGGGTATCGGCGATCGACTCGGCGGACTGGCCGGCAAAAAAGAGCGTGAAAGCGTCCCGGGCGCTCTCGACCGACAGCCCGTGTGTGGGTGGCACGCCGTTCGAGCGAAGCACGTCGAGCACCGCCTGGACCTGTGGATGTGGCTCGGTGGCCATACGCGTCGATGTCGCTTCGGGAACTTAGCTCCGTGGGATCGCCGTTCGTCAGCGTTTTTCGCGCGAGTGATCCAGTGTCCGCGATGACGGACGCTCTGTTTACGCCGTTGACGTTGCGCGGGACGACGAGCCCGAATCGCGTGATGGTCTCGCCGATGTGTCAGTACTCCTGTGAGGACCGCGACGGACTCGCGAGCGACTGGCATCTCGTGCATCTCGGTTCCCGGGCCGTCGGCGGGGCGGGGATCGCGATGACCGAGGCGACGGCGGTCGAAGCGCGAGGCCGGATCTCCCCACAGGACCTCGGTATCTGGAGCGACGAGCACGCAAAAGCGCTCGCCCCGGTTGCGGACTTCATCGCCGAGCAGGGAAGCGTGCCGGCCATCCAGTTAGCTCACGCCGGCCGGAAGGCCTCGGCGACTCGCCCCTGGGAGGGCTCGGAGCCGATTCAGCCCGACGACGGCGGCTGGGAGGTCCGCGCGCCGAGCGACGTCCCTTGGCCCTACGCCGAGGGCGAATCGCCGCCGCTCGAAGCGATGAGCCAGGAGGACATCGAGGAGGTGATCGATGCCTTCGAAGCGAGCGCCGAACGCGCGCTCGACGCGGGTTTCGAGATCGCCGAAGTCCACGCCGCTCACGGCTACCTGCTACACGAATTCCTCTCGCCGGTCGCCAACGGGCGCGCGGACGACTACGGGGGAAGCTTCGAGAACCGCTCTCGACTGGTGCGGGAGGTCACCCGAGCAGTACGTGACGTGTGGCCCGAGAAAAAGCCCGTCTTCGTGCGGGTCTCGGCGACCGACTGGCTCCCCGATCGCGAGTCCTCGACGACTGACGACTCGGTACGGCTGGCCGACGTGCTCTACGAAGCGGGCGCGGATCTGATCGACGTGAGTGCCAGCGGGATCAGCCCCGATCCGCAGATCCCCCACACCGGCGCGGGCTACCAGGTACCCTACGCCGAGCGCGTGCGGGCCGAGAGCGACTCGGACGTCGCGGTCGGCGCGGTCGGGGGGATTACCGGTCCTAGACAGGCCGACGGGATCGTTCGCAACGGTCGCGCGGATCTCGCGATCCTCGCGCGCGAGCACCTGCGCGATCCGTACTTCTCGTTACACGCCGCCCGCGACCTCGACGACCCGGAAGGCGTCGAGCCGCCCGTCCAGTACCAGCGCGGGTTCTGAGGGTAAGGGCAGAAAGGTCGCCGCCGGTTCTCCGAGGACCGTGGACGCGCGGGCTCCGAGGGTTCAGCGCCTCCGTACACTCAGGGAACCAACACCGCCCTGAAGCGCACCGTACCGTCCTCGACGGCTTCGAGCGCCGTCTCGACGTCGCGTAGCGGGAACTCCTCGGTCCACGGTGCAATATCGTGTCGAGCACAGAACGCGAGGTGGCGCTCGCGCTCCGCACGGGTTCCCGAGGACGCGCCGACGACCGCCCGATCCCCGTCGAGGAGGTGTCGGGCCGACAGCTCGATCGGGTCGGAGGGAGCGCCGACGACGGCGAGCGTCCCGTTCTCGGCGAGTCCGCCGACGAGCGTCGACATTGCCTCACCGGCGGGCACCGTCGAGAGGGCGGCGTCGGCCCCGCCGAGTTCCTGGAGCGTTTCGGCCACGTCGACGGCCTCGGCGTCGACGTAGCGGTCCGCGCCGAGTTCGAGCGCGGCGTCGCGTCCGTCCTCGCCGCGCGAGACCGCGATCACGTCCGCGCCCATCGCGTCCGCGACCTGCACGCCGAGGTGGCCGAGCCCACCGATCCCCTGGATCGCGACCCGATCCTCGGCGCTCGCCCCGGCGGCCCGGAGCCCGTTGTGAGCGGTCACGCCGGCACACAGAAGCGGGGCGGTCTCTACTGGCTCGAACGCTTCGGGGATTTCGTGGACATAGGCGGCCGGCGCGCGAAGTGTTTCGGCGTGGCCGCCGTCAACGTCGGTACCGGTGATCTCTCGATCGGGACACATCTGTTCGTCGCCCCGCGAACAGGCCACACAGCGCCCGCAGGCCTCGTGTAGCCACGGGACGCCGACCCGATCGCCCGTTGTGAGGTCCGTGACCCCATCGCCGACCTCGGCGACGCGGCCGACGACCTCGTGGCCCGGCACGACCGAGTCCTTGCCCGGAGGCCCCTCGTGGTAGGCTTCGACGTCGCCGCCGCAGACGGCACTCGCTTCGACCGCGATCGTGGCTTCCCCGGGGTCCGGCGTCGGCCGCTCGGTCTCGCGGACGTCGATCGATTCCGGTCCGTCGAGCACTGCTGCGCGCATGCCCAGCGTTCGGTCCGGGAACGGATCAACGCTCCCGAACCGGAACCGTGCCGAGTTGCCTAACGTTCGACTGTCGTTGCGGTTCTCGATCAGTAGAGGAGGTACAGCTGTGCGTAGACGACGATCCCGAGCGCGAAGGAGATCAGCCAGAGCGAGGCGGCGATCCGGCCGATCGTTCGATGCGGTGTACTCGGCAACTCCGCGACCGGACGGGTAAGCGCGAGCAAGAGTACGTAGTACAGAAGCGGCACACAGACGATCGCGAGGCCGATGTGGACCGCGAGTAGGGGTAGGTACACGAACCGATAGACCGTCTCGGGGCCGGGAAACGGCGTCGGGCCGACGAGGGTGACCTTGTAGAGGTAGCACACGAGAAACGCCACGAACAGGACCAGCGAGGCAAGCATCGAAGCGCGGTGTTTCGCGACCTCGCCCCGCCTGATGTAGCGCCAACCGGCAGTGATAGTCCCGAGCGCGGCGAGGCTCAACAGGGCGTTCAGGTGGGGGATTGCGTCGAGCACCGGAGCGGGCGCACGCGGGATCGTCCCGGTGGGAAACACTTGCAGGACGGCCCCGAAGACGAGCGCGAGCGAGAGCGCCGAGAGCACGCCTGCCAGCGCGGGGACGTGCTCGCGGGCCTGACCGCCTGATTCCATACCGGAAACGAGGGGTGGAACGGACTTGTAGGCCCCGATTCGACGACGGTCGGCGGTGGACGCGATCGATGGAATCGACGGGACCGGTGGGGTCGGCGAGTGACGGACCGACCGATCGAACCCGGCGACCCGTTTTATGATCGCCGGGCGCTATCGGAGCGCATGAGTGTCCCAGCAGAGATCGAGGACCTGATCGCTGGAGCCGCGCTTTCAGCCCATCTCGCGACGACGGTCGACGATCGGCCTCACGTCGCGCCGGTGTGGTACGGCTACGACGACGGAATCGTGAGCACTCTCACCGGCGGGCGGAAGTTAGAGAACTGCCGGCGCAATCAGCGAGTCGCCGTCTCGATCGAGAGGCTCCGGGAGGGCGACCCGGTTTGGATGGTCGCGATGCAGGGAACCGCCGAGATCGTCGAGGACGCAGGACGGATCGAGGCCGCGCGCGAGCGGATCTTCCCGAAGTACCGGGACCGCGAGACCGACAGCCACGAGGCCGACGGCGGCGAGGACGACGCCGGGAGCGGGGGATCGTCGAACGCGCTGATCGAGGTCTCGATCGGGTCGGCGACGCTCCAGCGGTACTGACCGCAGTCCGTTTCGCCGACGGTCCTAGCAGTATTAACTTAGGGGTATAGGAGAGGACAACGAGTCAGGCTGACCGGTTTGAAAGCCCCCGACGCGCTCGGCTCCCGCGGCTCGTTGTGCGTGGTTCGAGACGGCGGAGCCGTCTCGTCATCACGAGAGAGCTTCACTCTCTCGAACGACTTCACTCCCTCTCTCCGTTCGGTCGCTTCAGTGCTTACGTCGCCGGGGTTCTACGAAAAACTCGCTCCGCTCGCCTTTCGAGCTCTCGTTCGCTCCATTCAGTCGCTCACGAGAACGCCGAGCGGTCGGCCCCTTTCAGTCCCGCCCCATGACGGTTGCTCGAACCTCTTTTCGGGCACGTACCTCGACGAGCACGTCGATAGCATCGACGCGTGGGACTGTGACGAGGAAGCGAAGCGAGTCTTCGAAGAATTGCGGGCGCTGTGGCGTGCCGAAGGTGACCTCGTTCGCTCGCACAACGAAGACGAGTTGCTAAGTGCCTGGATCGACGAGGTGTGCGAAGCGCTCGGATTCGACTCGCTTTCGGAGACTACGTTGCCGGGCGGCTACGGGTACAACGATCGCTTGTTGTTCGACTCGCCCGAGCGACGCCGCGAGGCAGTCCGGGAGAAGCGCGCGGGCCGCGAGGAGGGAGCGTACGGTCTCGCGTCGGCGTTGCTCGAAGCCAAGCAGTGGGACGCCGACTTCACCGAGCGCTTCGCCGACGACCGATCCTATCGGGACGCCTCCCACCAGGTGAAGTACTACCTCGAACGCACGCCCGACGACTTGGGGTGGGGCATCCTCACCGGTGGCCGGACGTGGTGACTCTACGGCACCAAGGACTACGAGACGAGCACGTACTACGAAGTCGATCTGGTCGACCTGCTCGAATCGGGGGACCTGGAGGGATTCAAGTACTTTTACGTCTTTTTTCGGCCGGCGGCGTTTCGCGGTGCGAGCGGCGAGACCTTCCTCGATCGCGTCTGGGCCGAAAGCGAGAGCGCCGCCCAGGAACTCGGCACTGACCTCCAGGACAACGTCTTCACCGCGTTAGGCGTCTTGGGTACTGGATTCACGGAGGCCAATTCCTTACGGATCGATCCCGAGGACACAGCGCGCCTCAACGAACTGAAAGAACAGTCGCTGGTACTGCTCTATCGGTTGATGTTCGTTCTCTACGCCGAATCCCGGGATCTCATCGATCCCGACGATGCGCATACGACCGAGTACGAACAAAACTTCAGCCTCGATCGACTGCGCCGCGAGATCGTCGCGGAGGTCGGCGAGGCGGCTTCCGGCCGAGCGTTCGAGCGCGAGTACAGCACCTATGCGACGGGGATGTGGAGCCGGCTCGAAGACCTCTTTTCGCTCATCGACGACGGCAACGCGACTCGGGGGTTCCGCCGTACAATGGCGGACTGTTCGACGAGGAGGCTCACGACTTCTTGGTCGAACACGAGGTCGCCGATCGCTACCTCGCGGAGGTGATCTACCGGCTCTCGACCACCGAAACCGACGAGGGGTTCGTCCCCGCGGAGTACGTCGACCTCGATACGCGCCACCTGGGGTCGATCTACGAGGGACTGCTCGAACACGAGTTCGAAGTCGCGCCCGAAGCGTACGCCGCCGTCTCGGAGGGCGGCAATCAGGTGTGGAAGAGTGCACAGGACGCTCTTGTGTAGTGTAGCGGAACTGGCCACGAGCGTTAGGGCCTCCCGCCAAGGCAGGAACGAGTATGTGCAAGGAACGCCCCGCCTTCGGCAGGAGGCTTGAGGACCTTGTTGAACTGGGA